>NZ_JAATEP010000026.1:0-158869 GCF_012034275.1 Nonomuraea composti
CCTCGAACACCCTGCCGGCCTGCTGCAAGCTGCCGGCGGCCGCGTACACCTCGGCGCCGATCTCGCCGTCCGCCATCAGCAGGACGTTGGCGATGCCGGAGGAGATCGTTGACTTGCCGTTCTTGCGCGGGACCTCGACCAGCGCGGCCCGGATGACCCGGACGACGCGCTCGCACTCCTCATCCCACATCACCCAGCCGAAGATCGGCGCAATGATCCACACGACCTGCCACGGGTCCAGACCCTGCCCAATGACGAACCGCCGGCCCGCCCACCGGCCCTTCGTGTGGGAGAACGCGCCGAGCGCTCGCAGCGCCTTCCGTGCCCGCTCGACGTCGTAGTAGGCGCCGGGCTCGCGGTCGGCCTGGAAGGCCACCGTCAGCGGCCGCTTCTCGGCCGCATCCTCGATCTGCTCCGGCGTCAGGCCGAGCTCGATCAGCGCCTCGTACGGGACGGGCAGATCGAGGTCAGTCGAAGGGGTCGTCGTCTCCATCGTCATCCCCCGGCGGCTTGATCCCCGCCCGGGCCGAGGGCGACAGGCCGAGCTCCCTGACGTACACCTTCAGCTGCGCCCGGTACTGGCCGGCGATCGTCGTCGCGCCGTGCTTCTGCCAGCCGCGCTCGCCGTACATGAGCATCCCGTCCCGGCTGATCGCCCGCTCGCACTGGTCCAGCCGGGCGACGCAAACGCAGTAGTCCCGCACGAGAGCCTCGTCGACGTCGCCGAGCCCGGCCGTCTTCGTGAGCACCGGCACGACCCGCCGCCACTCCCGCCGAGCGACGTTCCTCGCCCTGATGTTCTCCCCGCGGATCGCCCGGTTCTTGCTGGCGGGGAAGACCTCGCGCCAGTCAGGTTCCTGCAGATCGCCAGGTGGCGCGACGACGCCTGGCTTGATCGGTCTCTTGCCGGGATTGCCCTCCCGTACGACCTGCAGCTGCGGCCGCTTGCGGTGCGGATCGGCCATTCTCCACCTCCCGCCGGCGAGATGATGAGCGCATGGACGAGCTGGTCATGTTCCTGAGGGCACGACTCGACGAAGACGAGCAGGAAGCCCTCGCGGCGTCGCCTGGCCCGTGGAAGGCCAACGCAGAGCAGGACGAGGTCCTGGCCGTCGATGACATCGAGGTTGCTACCGGCTTCGCGCTGAGCGGCGAGCAGCTGCGCGCGACCGTTCGGCACATCGTCCGGCACGACCCGCCCCGGGCGCTGCGCGAAGTTGCGAGCAAGCGGCGGATCATCGACCGCGAAGTGGAGCGCGCCCGCGAAGGCTGGCGGCGACGGCTAGAAGAGCACCGGATGACCTTCGACGAGTGGGCCGGGCACTTCCGGTGGGAGACGCTGGACCTGCTCGCCGCGGCGTACGCCGATCACCCGGAGTACCAGGAGCAGTGGCGGCCGCCGGCGTAGCGAGCGAGCGCGGTTCGCGCTGGCCAGCGCGCTGCCCGGCCCGCGCAAACTCGTTTAGCTGCGGCGCCAGCCGAAAGCCTCCCCCGCGGTCTCCTGATGGACCCTCCAGGGGTCCCTCCCCAGGGTCCGACACCCCCTCTGACCTGCGGAAACGATGCCATGGTCGTGACCTGCGGAAACAGGACAGGACGTTAGCTTCTCCGAGGAGTAGAGGTAGGGCGCACGAGGCAGGCGGCGAGTGCCTGCCATGTCACCTCGGAGGTGCGCCATGTCTGATCCCATCCATGAGGTCCGTTGTCCTCAAGGCGATCATGAGGACGACATCGAGTACGTGGAGACGGTGCCGCCCGTGCGGCTACCCGACGCCTACTCGCCCGCCTGCTACCCGGGCACGGTGATCAAGCGTCCGGTCTACCTCGCTGCTCGCCATCGCTTCGTGTGCACGCTGCACGACGAGGTGATCGTGCAGTGGATCCCGGCATGGGATGAGTCAGTTGCTGCCTGACCTGGGCTGAGGTGGTGCAGTGTGGGTGGTGGTCTTGCTCATGGGCCATCGCCCGCACTGTGCTGGTCCCCTTCCTCGGTGTCGCTCATGGCCGCGGTGAGGTCGGCCAGGCGCTGGTACTTCTGCAGGGTGGTGTGACCGTCCCACTGTGGGGCTTGGTCTCCCGTGAGTACGGGCACGTGGCTGAAGAGGTCGAGGTCTTCGGTGGCCAGGTGCCAGGACAGTTGCCCGCGCGGGGTGTTGATGAAGATCACGGGCCAGCCGGGGTTCTTCGGGTCGGCGTCGTGCACGAGAGCCGAGGGGTAGAGCGCTGCGAGGTGGGCAACGAGGAAGGCCCGTTCCCGGTAGATGCCGATCTCGGCCGGCAGGGTGATGGGCATCAGACCAGGGGTCTGGCGGTCGGTTGCGGGGACCACTGGCCGGGCCCGTCGCCGGGCGGCACGTTGTACTCGGCCCAGCCTCCGGAGTCACCGGGGGTGAACACCCACAGGTGGACGTGGCGGGCGGAGTCGAGGGCAGGCACGTGGCCGGCCTCGACGCCGCGCGGGTCGAGGGTGCGCACGTCGGCGGTGACGATCGCGGCGCGCGTGGCCTGGTGGCCGATCTTGCCTCGGTAGCGGACGATGTCGCCAGTCATGGGGATCATGGGGGTCCTCTTCGGTCAGCGGGCGTTCCAGCCGCCTGGTTGGCGGCGGGCGGTCTCGGTGTTGTGGCACGGCTCGCACAGGCCGCGGCCGTGGCGGGGGTCGTTGGGGTCTTCGCCGGCGGCTTCGAGCTGGCGGCGGGAGAGCGGGTAGTGGTCTGCGTGCCGGGATGGCCGGGCCCGGCAGAGCACGCAGGTGGGGTGCTTGCGTAGGACGCCGGCGCGGAAGCGGTCGCGGTGGCCGGCGCCGTAGCCGCGTTCGGCGGCGGTGCCGCGCTGTGCCTCGGCGTCGGCGCGGCAGGGGTCGCAGCGGCCGCTGTCGCTGAGGTTGGGGCAGCCGGGCTCGGTGCAAGGCTTGCGCTGGCGGTGGGGCATGGCCACCTCCCTGGCCGGAGGTGAGGACGGCGGCGGACCCTCGCCGGTTGTGCGCCGCCGCCCTGTGTTCCCCCACGACCCCGCAGCCCAACATCTGCGGGGGCTGACATGCGAAAACCCGGCGCTCTGGCCGGGTTTGGGCACACGTCTGGTACGGCTGATTTAGCCAGAAAAGTCGACGGCCGTCAAGATCAGTGCGGTCGCGCCGGCGTGCGGGTGGCGTGAGGGCCCCGGCGGGTGGCCGGGGCCCGGAGGCCCGGGCCCCTACCTCGGGTCCTTGCACCCGTTGTTCTCGATGGCGAACTCGACCGCCTCGGGGGTGATCTCCTTGCCGTCCCACATGTCGATCAGGAGGTCGTTCTTGCCCTCTTCGCGGCCGGCCTCCAGGAGCGCCTCCACCAGGTCCTCGACGCGGGCCCTGTTGCCCTTGGCGGCGGCCTTCATGATCTGGTCGGTGATGGTGGCCATCTGCTTGTCGGTCATGTCCGTCTCCCTGGGGTGGTGGTCTGTCTGCTGGTCGGGGCTGCCAACCCCTCCCGACACCCCTTAATTTACAGGCTTGCCATAGTGATTTGCAAGACCTTGGGGGAAGAAGTTGCTGGCGACGTCAGCTCGGCTCCTCGGGCGCCCGCCGGCGGTACCCGCGGCGGCCGGCCATCACCTGGTCCACGGTGCCGCGCTTCCACCGCTTGACGCCGTACTCCTGGTCGTCCGGCTCGGGCCAGCGGCCGCGCGAGATGTCGCCGTCGATGGTGCCGCGCTTGAGGCCGGTGACCTCGACGATCTGGGCGATGGTGAGCAGCTCGTCGGGGTTCGCGGCCGGGGCGGGCGGCGTGCGCAGGAGGTGGCCGCGCACCACGGCGTCGACCTGGTCGGCGTCGTACTCGGCCCAGCGGCCGCGGCGGCCGACGGGCTTCGGCCACTCGGGGTGGTTGCGCCAGGTGCCGGTGACGGTCGTCAGCGCACGGCCGTAGCGTTCGGCGATCTCGGGGGCGATGATGCGGCGCTGTTCTACCATGGTGGCGTATCCCTCTCGTGGGGGTCAGTCTGCGGGCCTGGCAGGGCTGCCATTCAGGGCTTCGGCCCACCCTGCCAGGCCCTCATGTTCTTGTGGTGGCGGGCCCGGGCCCGCCACCGTGGCAGAGCAGATGGATGTCTCCACTTGTGAGGGGCGCGACCCCGGGCTGGATGCCCGGGGCCGGTCTGCTGACTACTCGATCTGCCCGTTCAGGATCATCTGAGTGAGGGCGAGGTTGGCGGCGGCGGCTGCGCAGTGGAGGTGCACTGCGTCGTAGCGCCAGTCGATCTCATCGTGGCTGGCCGCGATGTGGATCAGATCCATGCTGGTCTGGATCATGAGTACCGCCTGGTCGAGGTGACCGATCGCGTGGCCGGGGATCGGCTCGTCCTCGATCAGGACCCGCATCCGTCCCAGCGCTTCGAAGAAGTGATCGAAGTCGGTGCTGGTGGGGAGCGGGAGCTTGATCGGGACGGGGAGCCCGATCGCGACCTGCATCAGCAGGTCGAGCGCTCCGGCCACGGCCTGGGTCATGGCCAGGAGTCGCTCGTCTGGTGTGTCAGCCATTGCTGACCCCTCTCTGTGGAGTTTTCAATCTGCTGTCGGCGGGGCTGCCAACCCCTTCCGACACCCCTTAATATACAGGCTTAGCGTAGTGATTTGCAAGAAGATCGGGGAAAGAAAACGGGCCCATCCGCCAGGACGGGCCCGTCGCCGCTGATCAGCGGATCAGCTCGGCGTCCTGCACGTCCTCGCCGACGATCGCCGCGGTGAAGCGCCGCCCGGCGAGCTCGTCGATCGGCACGCCGAGCTGCAGCGCGAGCGCGGCGGCGGGCACGCGCAGCGGGTCGTCGCTGGGGTGGTGGGCGGTGACGATCTCGGCCTGCGTGCCGAACAGCAGCTGCACGCGCGCCTCGACGCGTGCCGGCGGCTCGGCGATGGAGCGGGCGGCGTCGGGGCTGGTCTCCCAGTCTTCGGTCATAGCGGTGGTCCTTCATCTCGTGAGGGTGTTGCTCGGCCGACGGCCGAGAGGGTCAGCGCGGCGCGAGCACGCCGTGCAGGAGGCCGCGCCGGTAGGCGATCACGGCGGCGTGCGCGCGCAGCAGCGCGGGCTGGTCATAGGCGTCGACCGGGCGGCCGCGGCCGCGACGCTGGCCGAGCACCGGCACACCGAACAGCAGAACGAGGGCGCGGACCTCGTCCAGCGTCATCGCGGGGTGCAACTGCTCGACCGCTTCCTTGATCGTCCAGCTGGCGCTCATGCCCAGTCCCGCCGATAGGTGATGCGCCCGTCGTCCCACTCGATCATGCCGTCCCCGTTCAGGTCAGAGCGCGTCATGCGCCCGTGTGGCCGCCGCCCGCGGCCGTCCTTGCATCCATCATTGATGCACCACAGGCGGCCGTCCCGCAGCACGACACGCAGGCTGAATGTCGTGCAATACGGACATGGCGGAGGCGTCGCGCCCGGCGCGGCCGGCAGCGGCACGGCCCGCTCCTCCTCGCCGATGACCTGGCGTGCGGAGCGGACCCAGCGGCCGATGATGCGGGCCGCCCGGCGGGCGTCCCGCTCGGGAACGCCGTAGGCCAGGTTCATGATGGCCTTCAGCGCTGCGACGGTGTTGACGTCGCTGCCGCCGCGGCGGTCGCCGACGTGGCCGGCTACGTCGCGGCGCAGGCTAGCCTCCAGGCGCCGCGCCTCCTCGCTGATCGTGTACAGCAGCAGGGCCGCGTCGGCGTTCCACGGCGCCGGCGACCCGGTCGCCTTGTGGTGCGACATGGTGCCGGTCATCGGAGAGCCGCCCACCTCGGGCACCAGCGCCCACAGCATGCCCAGCAGCGGCACCAGCTCATGCACCAGCACGCCAACCTCGTCGGCCGCCGCGCTCACCACGCGTTCCCGTCGGTGCGGCGCGGGTCAGCCAGGCGGGCACGCTGGCGGGCGATCGTCTGCAGCGCGGTCGAGCAGCGCGCGGCCAGGCAGGCGGCGGCCAGGAGCACGACGCCGAGCCAGCCGTCGCCGTAGACCAGCTGCCAGAACGCGGGGACGCCAGCGACGATGGCGAGCAGAGCATAGCCGCAGCCAGCGGCCCGGGGGTTGGTCAAGCAGGCACCTCGATCTCGATCTGGCCCGGGATATGGCCCGGGTCGCGGACGACGATGTGGACGGGGATGGTCAGTCGGCGGGCGGCGCGTGCCCGTTTACGGTGGCAGCGGCCGCCGAGCAGACGGCCGAACCGTCGCGTCAGGCTGCCGGCAGCCCAGATGCGGCGGCCGCAGTCCTCGCAGCGCGGCACCCACCGGCGCCGACGTGGTGGCGCCGGTGGATCCCACACAGTGAGCTGCGTGCTCATCCGGGAGGAGCCGATTCGGGAACGGCGAGCGCCGCGTCAACGTGCGCCATCGCCTCGCGCCAGTACGCCTCTTCCCAGCTGCAGGCCACGACGCGCTGGCACTCGGTCACGTTGTCGTCATATGAGGCCGGGCACTCCCCGAGACGGGTCAGGGCGCGAACCCTCCGGATCGTCGCCTTGTCCTGCGCGTTCTCCTGCCGGTAGCGGTCGAGCTGGCGTTCCAGCGAGGTGATCTGGCGGCGCAGCTCGGCGACGAGGTCCTCGGCCCGCTCTTGCTCCCGCCGCGCGTCCGCGATCTTCTCGTCGGCGAGCCGAGCGGCCTTGGCGATGCGCGGACCGGCGATCTCGGCGGCGCGCCGGTCGATGTGCTCCTGCAGGGAGACGATCAGGCTGGCGAGGGTGTTGAAGTGAGACTCGGTGTCAGCCATGGTCGACCTCTGGTGATCGCAGGCCGCGCAGGTAGTCGAACAGCGCCTCGATGCGGGGCTCGCTGAACTCGCCGACGACGCGCAGCGCCTGGGTGACGGCACGGTCGGACTCGGCCGCCTCGGCCGCGGCCAGCCACGTCAGGCCCATATCCCGGGCACCGGTGGTGGTCAACAGGCCCTGCAGGGGGCCGCGGCGCAGCAGGACCAGCGGCGTGCGGGTGGCGGACGAGCCGACCGGCGTCAGCATGACGGTGGCCTGGCTGCCGAGCTCGGTCCGGCCGCTGCGCGCCAGGAGGTCGCCGGCCATCGCGCTGACCGTGGCCACGGGCAGGCGGGTCTTGACGATCAGGAGCATCATGAGCTCGGCCCAGGCGGCGGCGGTGACCAAGTCCACCGCGGTGGCGCGGACGCGGTCGACGCCGGCAACCCAGTCGTGGCCCTGCCAGGACAGCAGGCAGCTGGCCGGCACCCTAGGGTCGCGGCCGGACACGATGGTGATAATCGTCTCGTCGTCGCCGGGCGGTGGCGGCGCGGCGGGGTTGCGCTTGCGGGGGTCTCCACTGCGGCCCATCAGGAGGTCCTTTCCGGTTCGGGGTGCCTGGGGACGGCGGCGTCGTCCGGGATGTAGTCGCCGCGGCGTACGGCGCGGCCGGCGTGGCTCATGCAGATGCGCTCCCACTTGCGCAGGCTGGCGTACCAACGCCAGCCGCCGGCGGGGTGCGCGCCGTACAGGCAGGGCTGGTCCGGCGCGGGTGGCGGCGGCAGCGGCCGGGCCGGCTCAGCCACCGTTGACCGCGCGGGAGAGGTCAGACAGCATCTGGCCGATTAGGTCCGCGCGGGCGCCGGCGATGCCCGCGCTGGGCCCGTCCGCGGTCTCCCGGGTGTAGACGGCTTCGCGCTGCCGGCCGGTCCAGACCTGCTGCAGCGCGGCGAGCCGGCCGGTGAGCGCGGCGTAGTCGGCGGAGCTGGGTTCCTGCGGTGTGGCAGGTTGACGGGCGGCCTGGTGCGCGGCCGCCAGGCGCAGCAGGGTGCCGATGGTGACCGTGCCGGCGGCCTGGGCGGGGGTCAGCAGGTTCGTCACGCACTGGCCGTCGGTGGTGTCCGGGCATGCGCTGGCGTGGCCGGTGGCGAGGTATGGGCAGTTGAAGATGAGGCTGGGGCGCTGGTCGTGGTCGGCGCCGATGTAGTAGTCGCCGAGCTCGGCGATCTGCTGGCGCAGCCGGGCGGCGTTGGTGCGGGTCTGGATGGTGTGGCGGGCGTCGTGCGTGATGGCGGTGCGGGCGAGCGTGCCCAGGAAGGTGCTCTGGCGGATGCGCCGGCCGAGGAGGTTGCCGACGCAGGGGCCCGGCATGACCAGGTTGTCGCCGAACGGGCATTCCAGCAGGAGGTAGGGCCCGTCGTGGGCGTTGTGCTGAGTGGCGGTGACGCGGTAGGCGGCGGGGCCGGCGTCGACGACGGGCTGCTCGATCGTGGATGTGGTCATCGTGCTTTCCAGATGGGGTAGCGGCGGGCGGGTGCCCGGCGGCGGGTACGGGGTCGGCCGGCAGGCAGGCCGGGGATGGCCTGCTGTACGGCGCGGTGGGTGCAGGTGGCGACGTGCGGGCGGTACCGGTGCTCCCACAGGTCGAGGCGGCGCGCGTCTGCCCCGTCGAGCGAGCGTGAGCGCCAGGTCCCGGTAGCGGTCCTGTAGACGGCCTGGTTGCCGGTCTCGTCTGGCGTCGCCTCGACGGGCATGCGACGCCCGTGCTCGGTGATGGTGATGAGCACGAGGGCGCCGCACCCGTGTGGGCAGGGCTTCAGGTCGTTGGGAGTGGGGATCATGGCGGCCTCCTGCGTCAGTCCGGCGCGGGCGGGTCAGTCAACTGTGGTTGCTTATCTCCATGATCGCTCTCGGATGCGTCCGGCGGTACGGCATTTGCGCCGGTCAATCGGCCGGACATCGCGGCGTGCGCGTCCGCGATCGCCTCGGACACGCGCACCATCACGGCCGGGTCGATGCGGCCGGCACGCCGGGCCGCGCGCAGCAGCAGCGACGCGTCCTCGACCAGCAGCGCGACCCGGCCGACGTGGCTCATGACGCGCTGCAGGTCCGCGCTGAGGATCAGCGCATGATCGACCTCGCCCGGTCCTGTGGCGCGGCCTGGGGCGATCGCGTCGGCCAGCTCGTGCGCGAGGCCGGACGAGCTGGCCCGGCGGCAGATCAGGCACCGGCCCGGGTCCTCGCAGTCGTGCGGCCGTCGGGCGGTCATGCTCGCGCCCCGGCGCGTAGGCGGGCGCCGGCCGACGCCATGGCGGCTCGCGCGGCGGCGAGCTGGGCCCGCACTCGGGGCGTGTCCGGGTCGGCGGGCGGGGTCGGGGCGGGCACGTACGTGGACGGCGGCCGCCAGCTGACGTGATCGGGCGGCTCGGCGAGCAGCATCCGATCGAGCCGCCATCGCGCGACGGCGGCGGGGCAGTCGGCCTCGTGCACGCCGGCCAGCGCGCGGCCGAGCTGGCCGGTGTCGTAGCCGGCTACCAGCAGTGCCACCACGCGCGGGGCGAGGTACCAGGGCAGGGCGGCGCGGGCGAGCACGGCGAGCGCGAGGTCGCCGTACCGGTCCGGGTAGCGGCCGAGGAGGGTGAGCACCTGGGCCGGGGTCAGCCACAGCTCGGCGAGCTCGTCCGTCGGTGCCGGGAGAGGCGGCAGCTGGGCCAGGCGCTTCAGGTCGGCCACGGTGGCCACCACCGCGCCCGCCTGCTCGTGCCGGTGATCGTCGGATGGGAAGGGGTTAACTGGTTTTATGTGCGGATTCTGATCACATGTTGCGGCCTGCGGCTGGTCGGTATCGTCGCAGGTCGCAACATGTGCGTCCTCCGATGAGATGTCGTCGTCGAGATCGCGCTGGGCGGCCTGCTGGGCGGCCAGCGCGGCGTCGAGGAGCAGCCACGCCTGGGGTGTGGCCGGCAGCGTGCCGGGGGTGTCGGTGACGACGATCAGGTGCTGCCAGGACCGTCCGACGCTGCGGCGCACCTGCATGAGGTAGCCGTGCTGGGCGAGCTCGGCGTTGCCGGCGCGCAGCTGGCCGGGCGACAGCCCGTACGCCGCGGCGATGTCGGCGCGGCTCGTGCCGGGCGCGGGCGGCCGGGTCAGGTAGCGCACCAGCAGCCCCAGCGCCATCGGGGACAGGCCGATGGCCTGGGCGAGCTGGTCGAGCGCGTCCGCGGCGTGCACGTATGCCAGGACGCAGGTTCCGGTCAGGGTGAGGGTCATGCGCAGCCCCGTGCGGGCATGCGCGGGTAGAGCCCGGGCGGGCTCGTGGCCGCCGCCATGGTGGTACGCCTCTCAGTGGTCGGGGGTTGGGGCGGGTGCGGGGGCGGGATGTCGCTTGAGCCAGTCGTCCAGCGCGCGGCGGGTGGCCAGGCTGGCCACGCCGAAGGTCATGCGGTCGAGGGCGCTGGTGCTCACGCAGGCCTGGACGCCGATCTGCCACCAGGCCAGCCCCAGCGCACGCCGTCGCTCGTCGAGGCGCTCCCGCAGCGCGAGGACCTCGTTAAGCGGCGCGGTCATGGCCACAGCCCCAGCAGCGGGACCAGCACGCTCATCGCGATCAGCGCGACGCCGGGCGCGGCGGTGACGATCGCCCGGAAGTTCGCGCCGGCGAGCATCGCACGCTCCCCGGCGACGCACAGGCCGCTGCCGACGGCGAAGAGCAGCAGCGGCTGCAAGCCCTCCATCAGCTGTCCCGGGAGGTGTCCGGCGCGGTCGCGGGGGGCAGGCCCTCGTGCCAGCGGCGCAGCGCTTCCAGGCCACCGGGCCCGGTGCCGATCGCGATGGCGACCATGTAGGCGGGGTAGATGCGGCCGAGGCGGCGCTGCTCCTCCTCGGGAGCGGTCTTGATCAAGTGGATCAGGTCGGTGGTCCAGTTGTCGGGGACGTCGTCCGTGCCTCGGTAGTCGTGGTCCAGGACGTGGCGGACCTGGCCGGCGATGAGCTGGTCCACCGCCGTCACCGTGGCGGGAGTGTCCTCCAGGCGAGAGACCACGTCGTAGGCGGCGTCCCGGGGCAGCACGCACACGCCCACGACATCGTCGCCGGAGCGCAGCTCCAGCGTCTCGTACGCGCCGGTGTAGACGCCGGTGAGGTGCGGCTGCAGGCGGGCCCGCACAGGGCCGGTCGCGGGCGCCTTCGCGGCCGCGGCACTGGGATATGTCGTCATGCTCGATCTCGATCTATGAAGCGCGGCGGCCGCACCTGGCCGCCGCGGTGGTGGGTGGAACTCGAAGGGAGATGGCGCACGCCGTGGGGCGGGCGCGGCAGGGATGGCGGCCTGCCGCGGCCGGGCCCGGCTCTCGCCCGCCGGGGAAACACGAGCGGGAGCCGGACGTTCAGGGGGCTACGACCAAGAGGTGATCTTGAACAGGGCGGGGGCGCGCTCGTAGCCGACGCGCCAGCGGTCGCGCAGCCAGCGCCAGAGGTGCGAGGGCACCCGGCGGCGGCCCGCGCGAGCCGTGCGGGGACGGCGGCGACGCGTCATCAAGACGCCGTCGCCGCCGCGGGAGGGTCCGGCACCACCTGCTCCTGCCGCCCGTCCGCCGGCGCGGGGACCGGGGCGAGCGGCGGCACGGGCGGGGCGGCGTGCCGCGCCAGTGGGGTGAGGTGGGCCCCGGGCGGCGCCAGCGTGGTGGGCAACGCCGCGGCGGCGGCCAGGCCCGCGGGCACCGCGGCGTACGGGCGGGCCGGCTGGCCGTGCACGGGGATGGGCCGCACGCCCTGGGCGCGGCGGTCCAGCGCCGCGTCCACGAGCTGCACCAGCTCCCGGCAGGCGCTGCCGAAGGCGATCAGCTCCTCGCGGGTCAGCTCCAGCGTGCCGCCGCGGCACTCGATGAGCCCGACGACGAGCTCGCCGCGCTCGGCGACCCGAGCGGGCACGGGGTTGTGCAGCTGGGACATGGTGGTCTCGTACAACTTCATGCTGTGTCCTTCCGCGGGCCAGGAAGAGTGGCGGTGATGGTGATGTGGCAGGCGTCGACGCGCCTGCCGGCCAGCAGGTGGCGCTTGGGGGCGGGGCGCAGGGCCAGCGACAGTGCCTGCACCCACTCGGCGAAGACGCGCTCGATGTCGACTGCGGCCGCGGACGGGGGTGCGGCGATCTCGCCGAGCACGCCGCATCCGTAGGGGGCCAGCTGCCAGCGCAGCGGCGTCAGGTCCCCGTGCTTGGCCAGGATCCGGCCGAGCACGGCGTGCGCGTGCCGCTGCCAGAAGGCGGACGAGTCGGCCGCGACCCGGGGCAGCGGCAGCGGGAACGGTGGCGGCAGGGGCGTCATCGGTTGGCCCGTCTGTCGGAGGTGCGCAGGCCGTGCCCGGGGTAGCGCAGCACCATGCGGCCGCCGCGGCAGGGTGGCGCCGCCTGCACAGCGGTGTTCGCCGCGGTGCTGCTGTAGAGGGTGTAGGTGACCTGCCACTTGCCGTTGCCGCCCTCGTCGGCCGAGGCGATGCGCACGGGCATGCCCTCGGCCCACTCGGGGTGCTGCACGACCATGCCGGGCGTGAGCAGCCGGACCGGGACGGCGTAGCGGACGAACTCGTGCACCGCCTCGCGGGAGAAGCGGCGCGCGCCGCCGCTCCACGACGCGGTCAGTAGGCCGAGGTCCGACCAGCGGGTCACCGTGGACGGGTGAACGCTCCACAGCCTGGCCAGGTACGAGGGCCCCATCCACGGCGGCAGGCCGCGCCGCGGCAGCGGCAGGACGCCAGCCTCGGCGCTGCCGGCGCGGACCTCCTCCAGCGGCTCGCCGGCGACATCCTGCGCGGCCACGAGCCGCCGGGCCTCCTCGGCGGTGACGTACCGGATGGGGTTCTTGGCCATCCAGTCGCGCAGCTCGCCCGCGGCGGCCGCGGTGTCCTCGCCCTGGATGCAGGCGTCGAGCAGGGCGAGCGCCCGGTCCGCCCGGGCCCGCAACACCTTGCCCCGGATCTTCGCCCCGGCCGGAGTCGCGCCCTCGGGGATGTCCAGCGCGTCACGCACGAGCGTGACGACGTCCATCAGCTCACTCATCGGCGCAGCCCTCCCGCCCGGCGAGCCGCGTGCGACACCGCCGCGCGGTGGCGTGCACGCCCGGCCCGCTCGGCCAGCCGCGCCTCGACCTGCTTGACCAGCGCGGCGATCGGCTCGTCCGGATCGACCTCCTGGCTGTAGACCGTCAGCGCCAGGCCGACGCACACCAGCGCCTCGACCTCGGACTCGGCCAGCCAGACCTTGGGCTGGCCCTGGGCCGGCCGCTCCCACAGCAGGAGCGCCTCGGCCGCCTGCTCGTCACGCCGGGCCCGCGCCCACGCGGTCAGCTCCTCCTCGGTCACGAGGTCTCACCACCCGCGGCCGCCGCGGCGGCGAGCTCGGCCGCCCGCTGCTCGACCCAGCGGGCCGCAGCCGTACGGCTGGGCAGGTCCTCGCGGGTCTCGGCCAGGTTCATCCCGTAGTACTTGCCGCGCTCCCAGCCGGCGCCGCCCCCGAACCGGCCCTTGAGCTGGCGGCCGGCCCTTCGCAGCCGGAAGACTTTGCCGAGCGTGTCCTCATGCCGGGTCGGCGGCTCGGCCGAGCGGGTGACGTACCACCACTCCGGCCCGTCCTCGCTCGCCCACTCCACGACCGGAGGGCCGGCGTGCAGCCACACGTCGCCGATGCGCTGCGGCTTGGTGCCGTAGCCGATCTTGTCCACGCCGCCGCTCGACCATGCCTCGCCGGAGCGCACGTCTCCGGTCTCGGGGTCGCGGTCCGGAGCGAGGCTGACGTGGAACTCGAACACCCGGCCACAACCGCCGCCGGGCTCCGGGCAGATCGCGCGGATGGCGACCTCACGACTGCCGCTGGTGAACTCGGCCTTGGCCTGGCGGACGTCCCAGCCGACGCGCTTGCATCCGGTGCCATGCTGGGCGAAGGGCGTCCAATCCATGTACGGGTCCTTGTACGGCAAGGTGCTCATCACTGGGCCGCTCCCGTCCCGTGGATGACGCGGCCGGCACGCACGATCGTCAGCGCGGCCGGGCCGGCTTCCATCCACGCCTCGATCAGCGGGTCGTCGACGGTGCCGGGCGCGAAGCAGCCGGGCGCGACGAGGTGCTCGTCGGCGTGCAGCACCCGCAGCACCAGGCCGCCCTCGGCCTCGGAGTGCTCGACCACGTACGTCTCGCCCTGCGCCGGGATCGCCTCGGTGAACGAGCCCCAGTAGAAGACGTGCACGATGTCGCCGGCCTGCGCCGGGTACCACGGTGCGGAGGTCAGCGCCTCGTACCCGGACGTGAGCGCGCCCAGCTCACCGACAAGGTCACGCTGTCGCTTGGCCTGCTCGGCCATCTCCAGCGGGCTCAGCAGCTCAGGCTGCACGTCGCGGTAGCCGGCCAGCCAGTCGGCCTCGGCGGCCGCGTTACCGAGGATGGCCCTCACATCCTCGGGCGCGCAGGTGGCCGCCCACTCCTGCAGCCTGATGAGCGGGGCGGCCGGGGCCACGGGCGTGCGCCAGTGGCCAGCCAGGAAGGTGATGGTCGCGTTGGCCATCGTGTCCGCCTCCGCCTGGTCGGCGCTGAACTCGCCGGCCGCCGTGATGATCGCGTCGACGATCCCCGCGCCGTCGAGGGTCGGCGTCTGGGCCGCCATGCGAAGGACATGCGCGAGCGGGCTGCGGATCACCGCGCACCCCCCGTCACGGGGACGATGCTGATGTGCCTGATCGCCTCGTCGCCGATCTCCAGCCACGTGGTCACCAACGACCGCACGGACGGGGGAAGGCGGCGGGTCCAGTCGAAGTCCCCGGCGACCGTCGCCAGCGTGCTGCCCTCCTGCTGAGGGGTGGTGGAGCTGACCGGCGGGTCAGTAGAGTGGGTCATGAGAGAGCTCGTTTCATAGCCATGTCGGGGAGGTCTCCCGGGTCTCGCCCGGGAGACCTTTCGGTTTCGTCAGGGGCGGCCGATACGGTGATCGGCTCAGAACGGCTCGACCGGGAGGACGGCAGCCATCGGCGGCAGTGCCTGGCCGTCGGGCCCGTACGCGGGCAGCGGGCCGGCCGTCCAGTCAGGCGGGTCCCCGGCAGCGCCGAGGCCGTCGGACAGGAGCGCCCAGAGCGCCCAGGCCTCCTCGCTGCTCAACTCGAGCACCGGCGAGGTGTTCATGCCGAGCACGAGGTCGATCGGACGAGAAACCCGGATCTGGATCTTGACCGGGTCGCCGGCACCCCCGAGCTCGGCGGTCACGGTGCTGTGACGCGGGGTGCGAAGGCGGTAGGTGCGCGGCCGCTCATCGATGACGCGCGAGAGATCACTCGGCATCAGCGCGCTCGTACTTCTCCTTGAACCACTCGTCGGCCTTGGACCGGCGGATCTTGAGCCGCTGACCGACCTTGAAGAAGGGCGGGCCCTCCCCGGTGGCGCGCATGTGCCGGAGCGTCTTGGGCTTGATCTTGAACCTTTCAGCCACGTCCTCGAATTCGAGAACTGGGTCTTCCTCGATGACTTCGAGCACCTTGCTCTCCTTGTTGTACGAAAAATCGGACACTCGATCCCTGGTGAAGAGTGAGTGGACAGGTGCGTTCAGTTCCGTTGCGATCTTGGCCGCGATGTGGGGATCACAACGGCGCAAGCCTCGCGCCAGCAGGGACATGAACTGCTTCGTGACTCCCACTTCAGCGGCCAGGCCGGCGCCCGTGGTGCAGGCGGCGGTCATGGCAGTCCGAAGGTTTCCGCGAGCCGCGAGGGTCGTACGCGCCATCTGGATCTGCGCCTCACTCCATATCCGTTGTTCGATGAATCGCACACTACGGCCTAGTGCCGAGCGTTGTCTAGCTTTACCGGGTGACCAGTTTGCCCAGGCTGCGGACGCTTACCCCGCCGCTCTGGTTTACTCGCTTTCAGTTGTTGACTCGGTTGCCGAGCAGTACAAGTGAGTGGTCGGTGTTCGATTCATCGGCCACCGACTCGGCCCCACGGAAGAGAGGACAGGATGCCGACGAGTGGTGGGGCTCCCGGCAACGCGGATCGACTCGCGGAACGACTCAGCGACTTCGTCCGCGACTACCTACGAGAGCACGAGGAGAGTGAGCGAGGCCTGGCACTCCGCGCCACCGACCCGGAGACAGGGTTCTCTCTGCAGCACGGCTGGATCAACCAGTTGGTCAAGGGGCGCGTTTCCCGTGCTCCTGAGCTGTGGCGGTTGCGAGCCCTTGCGGCGGCGATGAGTGTACCGACGGCCATGTTGGCAGAGATGGCAGCAGCTCAGTGGCTGGGCGTGGAGGTGGCTGAGATCAGGGTCGGGAAGGAGGAGTGGGTGGCGGTGTCGGTCCCGCCAGACATGACACCGGCGGAGCGCGCGCGCTTCATCCGGATGGCGAATGACATCGCACGCCACATCAAGGAATAGCCACATGTAGGGCACATGTAGGCCGCTGCGGCATATAACAAACTGGCTACTGTTCCGTTTTTCAAACAACACTATATCGACACGCGTGGTCACACTCGGCACTCTAGGCAACAGAAACTACCCAGAGAGGCCCGAATGTCCCCGCGAATAGCGATACGCCTCGTTGACCCTGCTGATCTGGTGCTCAGTCGGGTCAACCTGAGGTGGCGCGGTGGGACGCTCGAAGTACTCCTGGACCGGACCGACGTGGATCCCGCGTCCGTCCCGGTACTGATGGAGGCTACAGCGCGCGCACGTACAGAGATCGTTCCCTTCATCGAGGACGGCGCATCGCCGATCGTTCGCTATTTCATGGAACGCAACATCCCCGGTGACCAGCAATTCCACATGGACGCCAGCCCATACCAGACCGATGTCTACCTTGAGCATGGCCTGATGCCACAGGCCATAGCGGACGAGATCGCGGGGCACACCACGAATCTGTTCCGCAGCTACCCGCGAGTAGCTATTTCCTTGCTCCGCCACTTCCCCCCCTTACGAGGCGTGTGATGGCAAAACCTGTGAAGCGGTGCAACTGCCGCGACAGCAACGGCAAGAAGCTCGGCCAGAAGTGCCCGAAGCTCACCCAGCGCGCTCACGGCGCCTGGTGGGGGCGGTACGAGGCTCCGCCGGGCCCCGACGGTAAGCGGCGCCGACCCTGGGCCGGTCCCTACAAGACCTCGACAGAGGCCGCGACGGAACTACGTCGCCTGCAGACCGAGGCCGATTCGGGCCTCCCCGTGCCTGACCGCCGGCTCACGTTCGGAGCGTGGCTGGACATGTGGATCGCCGGCAAGCGCCGGCTCAAGGACTCCACGCGCGAGTCGTACGAGGAGGCCATCCGGCTGTACGGCAAGCCGGGGCTCGGGCATGTGCCGCTCGACCAGCTGCGCGAGTCCCACCTGGAAGCGCTCTACCTGGCGATGGGACAGATCAACAACCTGCCCTTCGGTGAGAAGCCAAGCGAGATGCTGCGGCGCCTGCTGGCCGCCCGCGCGGCGGCACCCTGGGTCTACCGGCGCGACGCACAGGGCAACCGGCTCAAGGAGAAGTTGCCGGCGATGGGGTCGAACGAGGCCGGCCCGGCACCGGGGATGAAGAGCAAGAAGCCGCTGTCTCCAGCCCGCATCCAGCGCGTGCACCGCGTGCTGTCGAGCGCGCTCGGCACCGCGTTCAAGCAGAAGCGGATCAAGCACAACCCGGCCGAGCACGTGGAGCTGCCGAAGGCGCGCCGAGTGCGCCCGCTGGTCTGGACGGACGAGCGCATCGCGCGCTGGCGAGAGACCGGCCGAGTGCCAGGCCCGGTCATGGTGTGGACGCCCGCGATCGCCGGCGCTTTCCTCGACGCCTGCGTCCGGCGCGGCGAGCGGCTCTACCCGCTCTACCACCTGGTGACCACGCGCGGCCTACGGCGCGGCGAGGTGTGCGGCATCCGGTGGGAGGACTCGGACCTGTCCGTCGCCAAGACCATCATGGTGCTGGAGACCGACGACGAGGATGATGACGGCCTGAAGTCGGAGTCGAGCTGGCGCACAGTCGCGGTCGGCGGGAAGAACGCGACGCTGCTGTCTGCCTGGCGCGTCCAGCAGATGCGCGAGCGCCTGGCGGCCGGCGAGGACTGGGTGGACACCGGGCTGATCTTCACAGCGGCCGACGGGAGCCCGCTGAGGGAGGAGTACGTCAGCGAGCGGTTCGCCGCGATCGTCGACGGGGAGGACCTGCCGCCGATCCGTCTGCACGACCTCCGGCACTGCGCGGCCACCATCATGCTCGCGGCCGGCGTCGACATGAAGGACATCTCAGCGACGCTCGGCCACAGCCGCTACGGCTTCACCGCCGACGTCTACACCTCCGTGGTGCCCGACGTCGCGCAAGCGGCTGCGGACGCCACCATCGCGGCCATCCCGCGCGCCATCCACAAGCATGATCATTAGCGGAATGGTCCGGCAATGGTCCGGCAATGGGTCAACAAAGATCAAAGAGCCCTGCCCCGTGATCACGGGGCAGGGCTCTGACCTGCGGAGGATGAGGGATTTGAACCCTCGATGGGCGTTAAACCCAAACCGCATTAGCAGTGCGGCGCCATAGACCTGACTAGGCGAATCCTCCAGGAGCCACCGCGGCTCAGCACAGCGTACCGGCCTTCTGGCGAGGCGGCAAAGCGATAACCCCGCCGGTCTTCGCCAAGAGTTATCAACAGGCTGTGGGTAACTGTCTGTGGATGAAGCCCGCCCAGAGCTGGAGCGGGCTTCATGCCTGTGGATAACGTACCGCGGAGGCGGAGATCAAGCGGCCGGGTTGGCCTCGCCCTCGATCTCGATCTTGATCTTCTTGCCCACGAGCACGCCGCCGGTCTCGAGCGCCTGGTTCCAGGTGAGGCCGAACTCCTCGCGGTCGATCTCCGTCTTGATCGAGAAGCCCCAGACCTCCTGGCCCCACGGGTTGGTGCCGACGCCGCCGTACTCGACGGCGAGCTCGACCTCCTTGGTGACGTCGCGGATGGTGAGGTTGCCGGCGACGACGAACTCGTCACCGGAGTGGCCGACGACGCGGGTGCTCTTGAAGGTGATGTTCGGGAACTTGTCGGCGGCCAGGAAGTCGTCGCTGCGCAGGTGGCCGTCGCGGTCCGGGACGCCGGTGGAGATGCTGTCGGCCTGGATCGTGAGCTCGGCGGCGGACTCGAGCGGGTTCTCCGCGATCGTGACGGAGCCGCTGAACGTGCCGAAGTGGCCGCGGACCTTGCTGACCATCATGTGCTTGACGACGAACCCGATCGTGGTGTGGGCGGCGTCGAGGTTGTAGGTGCCGGCGGCCGGGATGGTCAGGGACTCCCAGGTGCGCGTGGTCATGGGGTTCTCCTCAGAGAGTGGTCTGTCGAGCGGATGTCTGCGGCAACAACTTTCTACATGAGGAATATTCCGCGCGTCAACTAACGTCGGATAAGGTATGAGCGTGACGAACTTCGACGACCCCCGGCTGACGGCCATCGGACTGCTGACCGAGGTTCACTCCGGATTGATGAGCCGGTTCCAGCCGGTGCTGAGCGCGGCGGGGTTGTCGGAGATCGACTTCGAGACCGTCATCCGATTGGCACGTTCCCCGCAGCAGCGGCTGCGGATGAGCGATCTCGCCGCGCAGACCCAGTTGTCCACGAGCGGGGTGACGCGCGTCGTCGACCGGCTCGAACGGGAGGGGCTGGTCAGGCGCGAGTCGTGCGCCAGCGACCGCCGGGCCTCCTACGCCGTCCTCACGGACGCGGGGCGGGAGCGGATGGAGTCGGTGCTGCCCGATCACCTGCGCGACATCGAGGAGTGCTTCACCGGGCTGCTGGGGGCCGATGAGCTGGAGGCGTTCCTCAAGAGCCTGCGCAAGATCAGGGACGTCGTGCGGCCTTGCGCCACCGCCGGCGCCACCGGCGCCACCGAAGGGACTTGCCCTCCCGAGCAGGCCCGGGTTACTGAGCGGGAAGCTCCAGCGCGGTCCTGAGCTTGGCCATCGCGCGTGACACCGTGCTCTTGACCGTCCCGACGCTGATCCCCAGCGTCTTGGCGATCTCCGGCTCGGTCATGTCCTCGTAGTACCGCAGCACGATCGCGGCCCGCATGCGTTCAGGCAGCTCCCGCAGCGCCTGTTCGAGCGCCTCGTGGACCTCCGAGGACGACGACCCGGCCGGGTCGCCGGCCACCGCCCGCTCGGGCAGCTCGTCGGACGGGTACTCCTCCAGCTTGCGCCGCCGCCACTGCGAGATGTTGATGTTCACCATGGCCCGCCGCACGTAGCCGTCCAGGGCGCCCCGGTCCTCGATGCGCTCCCAAGCCTGGTACGTCTTGGTCAGCGCGCTCTGCAACAGGTCCTCCGCGTCGAGCGGATGTCCGGTGAGCTGATGGGCCGCGCGCAGCAGTGCGGGGCCGCGCGCCGTGACGTACTCGCGGAACTCGTCTTCCCAGCTGGTGGTCTGCATCGTGGCCAGAATCGCAGCCCGATGCCCTATTCGGCCTGAACCGCAATTCAGGTTTCGGCCCGCCGACGATAAAGGTCCGTCAAGGTCGGTGGTGGTTTGTACGCCGCCGTAGGTGAAGGCACTTCCCCGGGGATGCGTATTTTGCTCTGTTCTGGGCCACTACGGTGGGAGCCGCCCTCAAGTCATGTGAATCTAGTACCCGAGCGAGGGAGGGGCGGATGGTCTATCCGAGCGTTGAGCGCCGCCGGGTGCTCGCCGCGGCCGCGCTCGGCCGGCAGAGCGGAGTTCCCGGGCCCGAGCCGGGCGACGGCGAGCCGCTGCGGGCCGTCGCCGGCGAGGTGCTGGACGTCAGCCCGCACCTGATCACCATCGAGACCCCGTCGGGCACCGAGGAACGCCTGGTCATCGCCCCCTGGGCGACCGCCTGGCACGGCGCCGAGGTGGCCCCGGCCGACCTGCCCGTGGGCTCCATGGTGCTGATGCGCGCCCTGCGCGACGGGCGGGTGGTCGAGCGCATCTGGGCCGACACGACGCGCATCACGGGAACGCTCCTGTCGATCGAGGGCCGCAAGGACCTGACGGTCGAGCTCGACTGCGGGCCGCACCGCGGCCACCGTACGGTGATCATCCCTTACCGCTCGTCGGGACGGCTGCAGGTGCGCCATCCCAAGCTGGAGCCCGGTTACCTGTTCGACGCGATCGGCGTCAGGCGTGACGGGGCGAGCCTGGCGCTGCTGCCCGCGACCTCCCAGCCGCCCTACCCGGCGCGGTCCGTGCCGCCCGCGCCGCCGGCGTACAAGCAGTCGCGCATCGGTGGCACGGTGACCTGGTCGGACACGTTCGACGAGGAAGAGCGCGGCGCCGCGTACCCGATGCTGGAACGTACCGACACCGGCTGCGCCCGCGCGGGCGTGTCGTGCGCGGGCCTGCCGTACCTGTCGGTGGGGTCGCTGCTCCAGGTCAGGAACGTGTGCACCGACCGCACCTCCAACGTGCCGGTGATCGCGTGCGGGTGCATGGCGGGGCGGTTCTGCGACCGGTGCGTCGAGTGCGACACCTCGCCGCGCGGGCGGATCGCCGAGCTGTCGCCGTCCTCCTACGTGGAGCTCGGCGGCGAGCTGGTCAAAGGATGCTTCAACGCGCAGCTCGGATTGGGGTGAGGCTCGTGCTCGGATCGCAGCTCCCGCTCCTGATGGCCATGCTCCTCCTGGGGACGGCGGCCAAGGTGCTCACCGTCGCCACGAGGAGCGAGCCGGGCGGGCTGTCGAGGCTGGGGCCCGCGGTGCTGGTGCCGGAGCGCGTCCAGGGCCCGGCGCTGCTCGTGTGCGCGGCGGGTGAGCTGGTGCTGGCCGGGGGGTTGCTGCTCACGACGCATCCGCTGTTCCGCTGGGGCACGGTCGCGTTCTTCGCGTTGTCCACGTACGTGCTGCTCGAGCTGCGCAGGCGGCGGCCCGACGCGGGATGCGGCTGCTTCGGCGAGGTCAGCTCGGCCCCGGTCGGGCTGCGCTCGATCGGCCGGACGGTGGCGCTGACCGGGATGGCGGCGGTGTCGGTGTGGTCGCCGGTGCCGGGCTGGCAGGCCGCGCTCGCGCCGTCGTGGCTGCTGGTGGCCGGGGCGGCGGTGCTGGCGGCGCTGTCGCCCGAGATCGAGGAGCTGATCGACCGCGTACGGTATCGCGCCCCCTGCGAGCAACGCCCGGCCCCGGCCGAGTCGGTCACCCTGTCGCGCCTGAAGGCGAGCGGCACGTGGCGGGCGCACGAAGGCGAGCTGGCCTCGGCCGACCCGTACGACACGTGGCGGGAGCTGTGCTGGCGTTTCTTCGCCTTCCGCAACCACGACGATGACGACGTCGTCTTCGCCGTCTACCTGAGCGGCCGGCGCCCGGCGGTGCGGATGGCCGTGGTCAGTAGGGAGGACAGCGGATCTCTGCCGGAATATACGCCCGTATCGGCATGACACTAGAAAGCCGTATACGACTCTCGACAGGCATGGCGATATAGCTCTATTGGGCTGTCTAGCTTCCCCACTAGACAGCCCAATAGAGGTCTAGGGGCGTCGCTCAGATCGGCTGAGCGCGCAGGAACTTCCCGAAGTGCGGCACTGTGAACGCGATCAGGCCACGCTCGGCGCTGTAGATGAGACCCTTCTTGATCAAGCTGTCGCGGGCGGGCGAGAGGCTGGACGGCTTGCGGCCCAGCGCGTCGGCCACCTCGGAGGTCGGCACCGGATCGTCGCCGATCTGCGCCATGGCGTGCATGTAGTCGCGCTCGGCCGGCGTGGCCCGCTCGTAGCGGCTGCCGAAGAACCCGACCGCCAGCTCCTCCTCGGCCTCCGGCGCGGAGACCTTGACGTCGTCGAGGGTGATCGGGCTGCGCGGCGCGAGATCCCAGGCCACCTTGCCGTAGGCCTGCACGAAGTAGGGGTAGCCGTCGGCCGCCTCGTAGAGCGCGTCGAGCGCCTCCTGGGTGAACTCGACCTCCTCCTCGCGCGCCGGCAGGATCAGCGCGAGGTCGGCCGCCTCCCGGTCGAGCTTGTCGATGCGCGCGTAGCGGAAGAGCCGCTCGGAATAGCTCTTGCTGGCCGAAAGGACGCTCGGCAGGTGCGGCAGCCCGGCGCCCACCACGATCAGCGGCCCGCCCGTCTGCGACAGCTCGTGGCAGGCGGCGCAGAGCGCGGAGACGTCGGCGGGCTGGACGTCCTGCATCTCGTCGATGAACAGGGCGATGCCCACCGCCAGGTCGGTGGCCACGCTCGCGGCGTCGACGAACAGCTCGGTGAGGTCGATCTCCAGGTCGCCCGAGTCGGCGCGCCCGCGGCTGGCCGGCACCTCGATCCCGGGCGACCAGTGGGAGGTGCCCTTGGCCGCGGCCGGATCGCGCATCGCGAACGCCTTGAGCACGCCGAGGAACTCCTCGATGCGCTCGGGCGCGCGGTGTCGCGGCGCCAGCTCGCGGATGGCCATGTGCAGGGCGGCGGCCACCGGCCGCCTGATCGACTGGTCGGGGCGGGCCTCGATCTTGCCCGTGCCCCACAGCCGCTGCATGGCCATGGACTTGAACGTGTTGAGCAGGACGGTCTTGCCCACTCCCCGCAGGCCGGTCACGACCATGCTGCGCTCGGGGCGGCCACGGGCCACCCGCTCCAGCACGACCTCGAACTGCTGGAGCTCACGATCACGGCCGGCGAGCTCAGGCGGGCGCTGCCCGGCGCCTGGAGCGTAGGGGTTTCGCACAGGGTCCACGCTCTCGGACTTTATTGCCGGATATAGCGGCCGTCTTAGATTTGGGAAGAAAGTGCTACGGCGTGTCCGAGCAGGGGCGGTCGCGAGCACCGTCATCGGACACACCCCCTCTCACCAGGCCGAACCTCTGTTCGATTGCGGTACCTAGAACTGTAGCGCGGACTCGAACACCCATGCGATGGTTTCGAGTAAAGATCTTTGCAACAGCCCGGAGCCCCAGCCGCGTCCAGGAGATGTGGAGTTCGAGGATTTCGTACGGGCGCGGGGCCCCGCCCTGCTCCGGTACGGCTACGTGCTCACCGGCAACGCCGACGACGCGGCCGACCTGGTCCAGGAGGCGCTGCTGAAGCTGAGCGGCTCCTGGGCCCGGGTGCGCAACAAGGACAACCCCGAGGCGTACGTCCGCACGACGATGGCCCGGCAGCACGTGAGCTGGTGGCGCCGGCGGCGCAGGGAGCACCTCACGAACGACGTACCCGAAGGCTCCTACACCGACGTGCACACGTACGGCGAGCTGTGGAGGGAGCTGGCCACGCTGCCGCGCAGGCAGCGGGTCGTGCTCGTGCTGCGGTACTACGAGGACCTGTCCGACAAGGAGATCGCCGACATGCTCGGCATCTCCCGGGGGACCGTGCGCAGCCAGGCGTTCCACGCGCTCAACGCGTTGCGCGTCAAGCCGTCCGTACGCGCGTCACTACGAGGGGAGCAGCGGGCATGAGGAGCGAGGACGAGCTGATCGGCGCGCTGCGGACGGCTGGCGAGCACGCCCCCGACGACGCCGGCGGCCTGCTGGCGGGCGTGGCGCTGCGCAGGCGGCGCAGGACCCGGCGGCGGCTGCGCGTGCTGGCGGCGGCAGCGGCCGTGGTGGTGCTGAGCGTGGGGATCAGGGGCGTCGTCCTGTCCGGCGGGGGCGAGGGCGACGCGGCCACGACCCCCACCGCGACGCCCCCCACAGAGACGTCACGGCCGCGATCGGGATCGGTCGAGCGGGTCTGGCCGCGCGCGGTCTTCACGGTGCCCACCGAGAGCGCCTCCGGCGACACCCGCCTCCCGCTCACCGGCATCAGCGCGACGCAGATCCTGCTGCTGTCCCTCCCCGCGCAGAAGAGCCCCGTGCTGGAGATGTACGACTCCGCCACCGGGGAGACGCGCGTGCTCGCCGAGCTGCCCTCGTCCCACAAGCACATGATGCCGTTCGTGGCCGCCGACGGCGCGAACATCGTCTGGTACGTCGGCGGCCGACCCTCCTCCGAGATCTGGACGATGCCGCTGGCGGGCGGCGAGCCCACGGCGGTCACCGGCCTGTCCGGCGAGCGGGCCGATCTCGAGGCGCTCTCAGTGAACGGCGGCCAGGTCATCTGGTCCGAACGGTCCGGCGACGTGTGGCGCGCCCCCCTGACCGGCGGCGGCGCCCCCGAGCGCATCCCGTTCGGCAACGGCCTGCACCTGCTGCGCTGGCCATGGGCCAGCGACGTGCCCGGCGGCCCCGACACCAGCGACCGCAGCCAGACCGAGATCGTGGACCTCACCCTCGACACGCGCGTCCCGATCACCGTGCCCGACGGGGTGAAGGGCCTGCGCTGCGGCCCGCACTGGTGCTCGGGCCGCGACGCCAAGGGCGTCTTCGTGCAGCGGATCAGCGGCGGCGAGATCC
Organism: Nonomuraea composti; assembly: GCF_012034275.1. Lineage (NCBI taxonomy): Bacteria > Bacillati > Actinomycetota > Actinomycetes > Streptosporangiales > Streptosporangiaceae > Nonomuraea > Nonomuraea composti. The sequence goes on from NZ_JAATEP010000026.1 coordinate 25,011, forward strand.
ACCGCGGGCTCGACGGTTTCGGCCATCCGAAAGCGCTGTCGATGGCGCCGATACTCAACCGGTTCGTGGTGCTGAACAACGGCGTGTACGACGCCGAGACCGGAGTGACGGCCACCATCCCCGCGCGGGCGTCGTGGCTGAGCATCGGCACCTCGGCCGAGCCCAGCACCGTCGTCTACTGGGAGGGCCGCCCCGGCACCTACGAGGTGCTGAACTTGGCAGCCGTCCCGTCGGCCCAATAGCGTTCGTGGCCATGCGGACCTTCGCGAACGTACAGGAACTCAAGGCGGCCGTCGGCGAGAAGTTCGGCCCGACCGAGTGGCGCACCGTCACCCAGGAGCAGGTCAACACCTTCGCCGATGCCACCGACGACCACCAGTGGATCCACGTGGACGTGGAGCGCGCCAAGGAGGGGCCGTTCGGCGGCACGATCGCCCACGGATACCTGACGCTGTCGCTGCTGCCGTCGTTCATGTTCTCCCTGATCAAGGTGGAGGGCATCGCGATGGGCGTCAACTTCGGCCTGAACAAGGTCCGCTTCCACAAGCCCGTCCCGGTCGGCGCCCGCATCAGGGCCGTGGGCGAGCTCATCGACGTCAAGAACAGCCCCGCCGGCTACCTGTCCACGCTGAAGATGACCGTCGAGATCGAGGGCGAGAAGCGGCCCGCCTGCGTTGCCGAGACCCTGTCCCTCTACGTGGCCGCCGAATAGCCTGGCGAGGCCGTGGCAGTGCTCGGCGTGGCCGCGTGGCCGCGATCAGAGGATGATCGCGGCCAGGGCCGCCAGCGCGATGAGGCCGAGGTAGGCCAGCACGAGCCGGGTGTCCCGAAGGAAACACTTGCTCCGGGTCAGCCCGGCCCGTCGCGCTCTCCAGTAGCCCGCGAACCCGAGCGCCGCGAACCCCAGCACCGCCCAGGGGCCGAGCAGCCAGGCCAGCAGGGCGACGGTCGCGTAGACGCACAACCGCAGCGGATCGTACGGCGTCTGCGCCTTGTCCTCCGTGCTCCCTTGGCCCGTGCTCCCTTGGCCCGTGCTCATTTGGCCACCGCCGACAGCCGTTGCCCGGACAGCTCCGGCCACGCCTGCACCGCGCAGAACGGCGCGCACTGATCCCGCTCACCCGCGCGCGTGCCCACGTGCACGCAGCACTGCGTGAGCCGCTCCTCGATCATGGTCGACAGGTCCATGAACGGCTTCACCGTGATCCGCACCACCCGTTCCCCCAGCATCCTGCGCAGCTTCCTGCGCCGGCCCGGAAGCGCCGACGACGCCAGCGCGAGCAGCGTGGAGACGCCGAGGTCGCAGTTCTCGCAGATGGTCCGCCACAGGTCCCCCACCTGCGGATGCGACAGCGACGACTGCTCCGACAGCAGCCCGAGCAGCGACTCCTGGACGGCCAGGCGCAGCTCCTTCGGCAGCTCGGTGTCGGCGATGCGGTTGGAGACCAGGCCCAGGTTCGCCTTGAGCCGGTCGTGGCCGATCAGCGCGGTCAGCGAGCGCCACTGCCGGGCGTCGTCGCGGATGAGGTAGCCGACCGAGCAGCAGTGCGGGTGGGAGCAGGGCAGGGCCGTCAGGTCGCGCCAGGTCACCAGGCCGTCGGTCTGCGGGCCGAGGCGCTTGAGGACGCCGGTGTGGGTGAGGCGGTCGTTCGGGTCGATGGCGGCCGACCTGCCCGAGCCGAACTGGGGTTGCAGGGAGACGCCTCCGACGTACGGGGTGTCGAGCGCGAGGCGTACGACGTCGCCGATCTCCCCGTCGTTCACGCCGAGGGCGGCGGTCATCACCAGGGTCGTGAAGATCTCGCGCTCGGACAGCCTGGCGACGGCCTCGGCCTTGATCCTGGTCAGGTCGCCGCCCCGGTGGTGCCGGGAGGCGTCGGCCGACGTGCCGTCGTACTGGAGGTAGACCTCGACGCGCTCCCTGTGCTCGGTGAGCAGGTCGAGCAGGGAGTCATCCTTCGCCAGAAGGACGCCGTTCGTGTTGATCAGGATGCGGGTGATCGGGCGGGCCGTCAGCTCGGCCAGCAGCGTCTTCAGCTCGGGGTGGAGCGTGGGCTCGCCGCCGCTCAGCATGAGGACGTCGAGCTTGCCGTTCTCCCGCTCCAGGCGCTGGTCGACGTTGGCCAGCACGTCCGGCACCGGGACGACGCCGGCCAGGTCGGGGGAGCTGTCGGCGAAGCAGGTGGGGCAGCGCAGGTTGCAGGTCTCGGCGATGTCCTCCAGGAGGATGCACGTGTGCTGGGTCTGCAGCTCGGGCAGGCCGCGCAGGTAGGCGGAGGGGATCGGGTCGAAGTTGCCGGCCGTGTCGGGGACGTGCTGCTTCGTGGGGGCCGTCCACTCCTCCAGGTACCGCAGGATCTCCGGGTCCTCGTCGTACAACGTCCGGATGAACCCGTGCTCGCGGCAACCGCGCTCCAGCCACACGCGGCCGTCGCGTTCGGCCAGGTAACCGCTCAGGCGCTCCACCCGGTCGAGGGGGCGGTCGTGGCAGCTCGGGCAGAACGCGTTGACGTACCTGAGGATGCGGTCGCCCCGCAGGCCCATGCCTGCGCTCATGTCATGACCTTTCGTCCGAAGAGGGGTGCGTAGTAGCCGCGCCGCCAGCCGTGACCGAGCCGGACGGCGAGCAGCAGCATCCCCGGGATCAGGAACCACTGCGGCCTGGTCAGGTCGAGCCACACCGTCTCGTTCGCCCTGGTGAACTCGACGAGGAAACGGAAGACGGCGTACGCGGCGACGTACAGCGTGAACAGCTCACCCGGCCGGGTCAGCCGCTCGCGCGCCCACAGGAGCGCGGCGAACGCGGCGAGCTGGAAGATGATCTCGTAGATGAACGACGGGTGCATCGCCTGCCCCGTGAGACAACCCGGGCACTCGGGGGTCGTCGGCGGGGCATGCACCCCCCACGGCAGGTCCGTCGGCCGGCCCGGCGCCTCCGTCAGATGGCAGCCGATCCTGCCCACCGCCATCCCGAGCGCCACCGCCGGGGCGAACAGGTCGCCCGTCCGCTCCTTGTAGCCGATGATCCGCTTGGCCACCAGCACGCCCACGTACGCGCCGGTCAGGCCGCCCAGGATGCTCCTCGACCCGTACAGCCACAGGCTCTGCAGCTCCAGCGTCTCCATCCAGCCCGCCAGCCGCATCCCGATCGCGCCGCCCACCAGCGCGCCCGCCACCGCGATCAGCGACTGCTCGTTGAGCGCGCCACGCCTGCGCGCCTCCCGGACGAAGACGACGGCCGCCACCGCCACACCCAGGCCGACGAAGATCTCGTGATAGGGCATGGGCCGTCAGCCGTACAGGCTCGGGTTCAGGCCGGTGCAGATCCCCGCCGAAAGGATCGACCACAACGCCCAACCGATCATCAACCCCAGCCCCAGGCCCCTGCTCCACGGCTTCCGCACGAAACACAACCCGATCCCCGCCCCTAGCCCGGCCGCCGCCAGGATCACGGCACCCGCCGCCAGGTACGGGTTGGCGCTGCCGCTGGCGCCCATGGCGGCGAAGAACAGGAAGAAGCCGACCACGAGGTTGAGGACGCTGTAGATCGCCAGACCGGCGAACAGCATGCCGATGAGCATGCCCGTGGAGCCGCTGCTCGGGGGTGGGGGCGGCGGCGCATACCCACCACTTCCCTGCCCGTACCCCGGCCCCCCACCGTAGGGCGGCGGCCCACCGTACGGCTGCACACCATGCCCTTGCCCCTCGTACTGGGGCTGCCCGCCGTACTGCGGCTGCCCCTGCCCGGGACCCGTCCCGTACGGCGGCTGCCCCAGAACCCCTCCATACGGCTGCTGCCCCGGATCCGGAACGCCCCCATACGGCGCCTGCCCTTGCCCCTGGCCACTGCCTTGCTGCGGCTGCCCCGCTCCAGCGCCGGGCTGCCCCTGAGACGGCACACCACCGTAAGGCTCCTGGCCCTGCCCCTGCCCGTGCGTTTGACCCTGCCCGTGCGCTTGACCCTGCGCCCAGCCGTGAGATGACGGCCCGCCTTGAGCGGGCTGCCCCGAAGGCGGCTCCCACGGGAGTTCCTGCCCCCGAGACACCCCCTCTCGGGCGGGGCTCCCAGGCCCCGCATCCGGCGGCAGGAACGACGGCTGCCCACCGTGCCCATGCCCCGGTTGCCCCTGACCCGGCTCGCTCTGACCCCGCTCGCCGTGACCCGGCTGGCCCTGACCTCGCTCGCCCCGGCCTTCGGAATCCGCCACCCCGCCTTCACCGCCGTCCAGCCCCGGAGGCGGCATGAACACCGGCTCCGACCTCCCGTCCGGAGGAGCAGCCGACGGCGAAGTCTCCGATCCCTCATCCGGCGCCGCCCCGGCCCCTGATGCGTCGTCAGGCTCTTCGGGCGGCGAAGGTGGTGGCGTTGTACTCATTGGCTTGGTCTACCCCTCTAGTCATGATCAGACTAGGCACCCGAGATTGCCGTCGGATCAACACCTCACCACATCACCGCCCGCACCCTCTACCCGCCCTCCACATCACCGCCCGCACCCTCTACCCGCCCTCCGCATCACCGCCCGCACTCCCTCCCGCCCTCCGCATCACCGCCGGTCCCTCTCAAACATCACCACCGGCACCCTCGAACATCACCGCCACCCGCGCCCTTCACAGCCCCTCCGAGTAGTAGATCGCCGCCTGCACCCGGCTCTTCAACCCCAGCTTGTTCAGCACCCGGCTGACATGCGTCTTGGTCGTCGCCTCCGCCATGTCCAGCTCCTTGGCGATCTCAGCGTTGGACAACCCCCGCCCGATACAGGCCAGCACCTCCCTCTCCCGGGGAGTCAGCTCCGCCGGCCCACCCGGCTCGGCCCCCACCTCCCGCCGCGCGACAGGCGCCTGCTCGGCAAAGGCCGCGATCAGCCTCCGCGTGACCCCGGGCGAGATGAGCCCGTCCCCCCGAGCCACCACCCGGACCGCCTCGATCAACGCCTCAGCCTCGGTGTTCTTCAGCAGGAACCCGGCCGCCCCGGCCCGCAACGCCCCGAACACGTACTCGTCGACATCGAACGTCGTCAGGATCAGCACGTCACAGACACCCGCCAGCTCCCGGGTGGCGGAAATCCCATCGAGCCGGGGCATCCGCACGTCCATCAGCACGACATCGGGCCGCAGTTCCCGGGCCATGGCGACGGCCTGCTCCCCGTCTCCCGCCTCGCCCACGACCTCGATGTCGTCCGTCCCGCCCAGGATCAGCACGATCCCGGCCCGGACCGCCGCGTGATCGTCCGCCACCAGCACCCTGACCGTCACCAGCCACCACCTTCATCCACTCCACCGCACGCCGACAGCCGGAGAAAGACCAGCCCCGCTAAACCTCCACAGCCGTGGGGAGGACGGCCGAAACCCGCCACCGCCCTTCATCCCGGACTTCCCCCGCGTCGAACAGCCCTCCGACCAGCGAGGCCCGCTCCCGCATCCCGATGAGCCCCGCCCCGGCACCCGGCAGCCCCGCCTCCCGCCGCCCCTCGCCCAGGCCGTTCTCCACGCTCACGCGCACCTGCTCGCCCTCGTACACGACGGCCACCGACACAGGCGGCTCCCCGTGCTTGAGCGCGTTGGTGAGCGACTCCTGCAAGATCCGGTATCCGGCGAGATCGACGGCCGCAGGCAACTCCCGGGCCTCCCCCTCGACCCGCAGCTCCACCGCCATCCCGGCCTCCAGCACCCGCTCGACCAGGGTCTCCGCATCGGCCAGCCGAGGCCGGGTGGGCTCACCCTCGTCCCCCTCCTGCCGCAGCAGCCCGATCATGGCCCGCATCTCGGCCATCCCCTGGACGCTGTTTTCCCGTACGGACTCCATCACCCGCCGCACGGTCTCCCGGTCGAGATCCTTGCGTGAGAGCGCGGCAGTGGACTGGATCGCGATGGCACTGAAGTGGTTGGCGATCATGTCGTGCAGCTCGCGCGCCATCCGCGTGCGCTCGGCGGCGACCGCCGCCTGCCGGTCCAGCTCGCTGAGCCGGGCCACCTGCTCGGCCCGCACCCTCTCGGCCACCGCCCGGTCTCGCTGCTCCCGCAGCACCACCGCCGTGGTGACCGGTGTGACGAGCACCAGCCCGGCCTGCACCCCCATGACGGCCAGCACCCGCCAGTCCGCCATCACGAACCCCGCCACGGCCCCGGCCACCACGGCCAGCACCCCGGTGACGCCGAGCAGCACCCGCGCGAACCGGGCCGGCCCGTAGAGCGCGGCGGCGTACAGATTGTCGGTGAACACCAGCACCGTCCCCAGGGACGGCCCCACGAACCCGTCGATCACAACTCCGACCACCCCCAGCCCCAGAGAGGCCAGGGGAGCCCGCTGCCGCACCAGAACCCCCGCACAGGTGAACGCCAGCGGCACGCACAACACCCACGCCGGCACCCCGCGATGCACGTAGGACCCGCCCGCGATCAGCACCACCCCCACCGCGAAGGCGAGCCCGGCCCCCAGCACCACCTGTTTCATGCCCTCATCCCACCACCTCCCGCCCGCCGCTCCCTCCTACGAAGGTCCTCCTGTGGATACACCCTTCGATGTAGTCGCAGACAACGACTTGTCCACAGCCTCGGCGACCGGAAACCCCACCATGAGGAGTTCCATCCACACCGGTAGTGCATAACTCTCCACCCGCTCACCGACAGGGGTTCCCCCAACCGCACACTCATTGCGACGATGTGCTCACGATTCGTGGGACCCGGGCCCGGACAGCAGCCGGCCAAAGGGATCCCTTCCAGCTACCGCAAGGGGTAGGGGTACGTGAACATAGAAGCGGAGATTCGCACGCTGAAGCTCCGCGTGGACGCCCTCGAAGCAACCGCGCGCACCGGCAGGGTCACTTCCGGCCGCCGCAAGAGGGCACGACGCCGCCGCATGACCATCCCGGCGCAAAACTGCACCCCACTGGAGGACACACAACTCGACACCCCGGCACCGCCGGCCGACCTCACCACCATCACAGAGCTCCGGGCCGAGCTGTCCCAAGACGTCTCCGCCCTGAACGACGAGATCGGCGGCTTCCGCAGACAGTCGAACGACCACTTCTCGAAGCTCCGCGGCCAGATCCAGGACCAGCACCACTCCGTCCACCGCAGACTGAGCGACCTGGCGCAGGTCATCGAACGCCTGGCCAAGAAACTCGACGCCTAGCCCACGTTGGGCCCTAACCCCAGGTCAAAACCTCGATCGCCCCTCCACAACCACCCGGCACACACCCCAACCCCGGACCAGCGACCCCATGATTGCCGTTTCTGGTTCGAGGTACTCCTCAGAACCCGCTATGCTTGCTTACGCAGCGAGCGGCCGTAGCTCAATGGATAGAGCATCTGACTACGGATCAGAAGGTTAGGGGTTCGAGTCCTCTCGGCCGCGCACAGCAGAAAGGCCCGCTACCAGGGGTTCCTGGGAGCGGGCCTTTGTGTTCGTCCGGGGAATGCGCACCTGTCTCAGGCCGGGATCTGCTTCTCGTACCAGGTGTAGTACAGATAGGTGCTGCCGGGCCCGGTCAACGTGCCGTACACCTGCCAGAAGCTGTTGGGGCCGACCGAGTAGCGGAAGACCTTGTCCCCAGGCTGGTCGTCCACGAACACCGTCTGTTTCTGGTCCTTCCAGATCCGTATCTCGATGGTGAAGGTCGAGGTGTCGGGGATGTCGAGGCAGATCTCGAACGTGTACGCCGACGGGCCGCCGATGTTGTAGCTGCGACCGTCCACCGCGGGCCGTTGGACGTTGGTGGGGACGTAGCTGTTGACCACCCGGGTGTATCCGCCTGCGGCGCAGTCGATCGCGGAGGTGGCTGCGGACGCGGGGCTGGTGCCGGTGAGCGTGGCGCCGAGGACGCCGGTGGCGACGAGAGCGGAAATGATGCGCTTCATACCTCTCCTCATCGTGCAAGGGGGCTCTTCACTAAGTAGTTGAAGGCTGAACTGATTCTGGCTGGGGCCGACATGTCCGAACAAGCCCGAGCAAAGATCTGTGCACCCTTGGGTAAAGCGGGGGGAGGTTCCGTCTGTCTTCGGCGAACTTTGCCGACGCGCGCCCAGTGTGATCGGGGCCGCCGGGGCGCGGCGTTTGCGTCAGTATGGCCGCATGGACCATCAGAAACTTCGCGAATCGATCAGCGAGACCTGGGCGACGGACGTGCTGCCCAGCCTGTCGGGGCTGATCGAGATACCCGCCGTGTCGCCCGCCTACGACGCCGCCTGGGAGGAGCACGGGCAGCTGCGGGCCGCCGTCGAGCACGTCCGGAGCTGGGTGGCGGCGCGGGGGCTGCCCGGCGCGCGGTGCGAGGTCCTGCGGCTCGACGGCCGCGCCCCGCTCCTGCTCGTGGACGTGCCCGCGACACCGGGCGCGGAGGCGACCGGGACCGTCCTGCTGTACGGGCACCTCGACAAGCAGCCGCCGCTCGGCGACTGGTCGGAGGGGCTGGGCCCGTGGCAGGCGGTGCTCCGCGGCGACCGGCTCTACGGCCGCGGCGCCGCCGACGACGGGTACTCGGGCTATGCCGCCACGACCGCGCTGGAGGCCGTACGCGAAGCAGGCGGCGAGCACGCCCGTGCGGTGCTGCTGCTGGAGACCGGCGAGGAGTCCGGCAGCCCGGACCTGCCCGCCTACCTGGAGCGGATCGCGGGCCGGCTCGGCGAGGTGTCGCTGGTGGTATGCCTGGACGGGGGCGGCGGCGACTACGAGCGGCTGTGGCTGACCACGAGCCTGCGCGGCGCGGTGCAGGCGACCGTCACGGTGCGCGTCCTGGAGACCGGCGTTCACTCCGGGCTCGGGAGCGGCATCGTGCCGAGCTCGTTCCGGATCATGCGCCAGTTGCTCGATCGGGTGGAGGACCCGGAGACCGGCGAGGTCAAGGTGCCCGAGATGGTGGCGCCCATCCCGGACGAGCGGCGCGCCGAGGTGGCGGAGCTCGTCGCGCTCCATCCGGAGGTCGCCGTGCCCCCGCTCCCGCTGCTGCCGGGGATGCGGCGGGCCTCCGACGACGCCGTGGAGCTCGTCCTCAACAACACCTGGCGGCCGACCCTGTCCGTGACCGGCGCCGGCGGGCTCCCGGACCCGTCGGTGGCGGGGGCCGTGCTGCGGGCCTGGACGTCCTTGCGGCTGAGCTTCCGCCTGCCGCCCTCGGTCGACGCCGAGGTGGCGCGGGCCGCGCTGGAGAAGATCCTCACGACCGACGTGCCGTACGGGGCGCAGGTCGAGGTCGGCGACTTCATGATCCTGAACGGCTGGCACGCGCCGGCGCCGGCCCCCTGGCTGACCGCGGCGTTGCGGGAGGTCGGTGATCGCGTGTTCGGCAAGCCGTGCCAGAGCCTGGGCATCGGCGGCGGCATTCCGTTCATGGAGATGCTGGGCAGGCGGTACCCGCGGGCGCAGTTCGTCGTCACGGGCGCGCTCGGCGCGGACTCGAACGCGCACGTGCCGGACGAATGGCTGCATGTCCCGTTCGCCGTCCAGGTGACCGAGGCCGTCGCGCACCTCCTCGACGCGCACGCCCGCGACGGCGGGCCCGCATGACCACCGGGCCCTGGGACGCGGCGCGTTAGGATCGCGCCCCATGGAGGAGACGTTCCCGTCGCGGGCGGTGCGCGGGGTCGCGGTGCGGTGCGGGACGGTGGGCAACTGCGATCCCGACTTCGCGTCCTTCAGCCTCGACTTCGAGCCTCTCCCCGGCGGGCGCACCGGGTACGAGTTCGTCGCCGACCGGGACTACGGGCTGGATGAGTACGATCTGGAGCTGCACGAGCTGTTCGCGCCCATGATCGATCGTGGGGTCCGGCTCAACCTGACCGGGGAACCCCGGCCCCGCTTCGTCACGTTCATGGCCGACACGGCGCCGCGCGCGTTCTCGATCGGGCGGCTCGACGGCGCGGCCGACGGGCCGGTGATCGCGCTCCGCGTGGTTCTGGTGAGCGTCCGCTACCACGCGGTGGACTCCAGCGAGGGCATTCACCAGTACGGCGGCTGGCGGGCCGCGTACAAGGCCCGGTGCCTGCTCGCGGGCGTCCGGCCCGACCCCGATGCGAGAGATCGCGCTTCCTGCGAGCGGGCTGGTGGACGTTCCGGGTGATTCGGTGGAGGGGTGGCGGTCCGTAAGCTGAGGGGGTGTCCCCCGTACTGGTCCTGCTGGATGGCGTTCGATGGCAGGGTGCGCGCGTGGTCGGTGATCGCGCGCACACCCTGCTCGCCGTGCTCGCCCTGGAGGGGCGGGCGGGGGTAGGGGACGAGCGGCTGGTCGAGGAGTTGTGGCCGGAGGAGGCGCCGGCGAACCCGACGAAGGCGCTGCAGGTGGTCGTGTCGCGGACCAGGGCGGCGACCCGTCCCGATGTGGTGGAGCGGATCCCCAGGGGGTACCGGCTCGGGTTGCCGGCCGAGCAGGTGGATGCGTTGCTGCTCGGTGTGCTGGTGGAGGAGGCGCGGGCGGCGCTGAATGCGCATGATGTCGCGCTGGCGCGGCGGCGGGCCGAGGAGGTCATGGCCATGGTCTCCGTGGAGGCCGCCGCCGGTGGAGGGGATGGTGCGAACGGGGCGCTGGGTGAGTTGCGGCGGGTGGCGGCGCGGTGGGTGGGTGAGGCGCGGCGGGTGGCGGCGATCGCGCGGGCGCGCGGCGGCGCGCACGAGAGCGCGTTGCCGCTGCTGGAGGAGGTGGCCGGCGAGCGGCCGCACGACGAGGAGCTGCTGGCGTGCCTGCTGCGCAGCGAGGCCGCCGTGCGGGGGGCGGGCGCGGCGCTGGAGCGGTACGAGCGGTACCGGTCGGGGCTGGTGGCGCGGCTGGGCGCCGAGCCGGGGCCGGAGCTGGCCCGCGTGCACGCCGAGTTGCTCGTCGCGGATCGCCCGGTGCGTGACGGCATCCAGTTCGACGGATCCTCTCTCCTGGGCAGGGACGCCGACATCCGGGCGGTGCACGCGTTGTTGCAGACGAACCGGGTGGTTTCGATCATCGGCCCTGGTGGGCTGGGCAAGACCCGGTTGGCGCACGTGGTGGGCAGGAAGGCCGCGCAGCCGGTGGCGCACTTCGTCGAGCTGGTCGGCGTGTCCTCGCCCGAGGGCGTGGTGGGCGAGGTGGGCTCGGCGCTCGGGGTGCGGGACTCGGTCGGCGGGCGGCGCACGTTGACGACGGAGCAGCGGGCGGACGTGCGGGCGCGGCTGGCGCAGCAGCTCGACCAGGTGCCGGCGCTGCTGATCCTGGACAACTGCGAGCACGTGATCGGGGCGGTGGCGGACCTGGTCGGGTTCCTGACGGTGACGACGCGCGACCTGCGGGTGCTGATCACGTCGCGGGCCCCGCTGTCGATCCCGGCCGAGCGCGTCTACCTGCTGGGCGAGCTGCCGGCGGGTGACGCGGTGGAGCTGTTCCGGCAGCGGGCGACGGCGGCGCGGCCGGGGGTGCGGCTCGACGGGGCGGCGGTCGGGGAGGTGGTCGCCCGGCTCGACGGGCTGCCGCTGGCGATCGAGCTGGCCGCGGCCAAGGTGCGCGTGATGTCGGTGGAGGAGATCGCCCGGCGCCTGGCCGACCGGTTCGCGTTGCTGCGCGGCGGCAACAGGACGGCGCCTGACCGGCACCAGACGCTGCTGGCGGTCATCGACTGGTCGTGGAACCTGCTGGACGAGCCGGAGCGGCGGGCGTTGCGCTGGTTGTCGCTGTTCGGCGACGGCTTCACGCTGGAGGCGGCCGAGCACGTGCTCGGCCCGGACGCCCTGCACGTGGTGCACGCGCTGGCCGAGCAGTCGATGCTGAGCGTCCGCGAGACCTCCTACGGCCTGCGTTACCGCATGCTGGAGACCGTCAGGGAGTTCGGCCGGATGCGGCTGAAGGAGGCCGGCGAGGAGGCGGCGGCCCGGCAGGCGCAGCGGGCGTGGGCGGTGGAGTACGGGCTCGCGCACGCGTCCCGGCTGTTCGGCCCGGAGCAGTTCGAGGCGGCCGACGCGCTGCGCGCCGAGGAGGGCAACCTCGCCGACCTGCTCCGGCAGGCTCTCAGCGAGTCCGAGGCGGATGCCGCCACCACGGTCCAGCTGCTGGCCGGCATCGGCGCGTTGTGGTCGATCCGCGGTGACCATCCGCGGGTGCTCGCCCACCGCGACGCGATCATCCAGGTGGTGGCCGGCTGGCGGCCGCCGCCCCACCTGGTCGAGGTGACCAGGGCCGCCATGCTGATCGCGCTCATGAACATCATGGTCACCAACGACTCCCGTGACGAGCCGCTGCGTGACCTGCTCCGCACGCTGCCCACCAGCGAGGCGACGCACGCCCGGGTGGCGGCGATGGCGGAGGTGGCCCTGGTCTGCCACCTGCCCGACGGCGCCGAGATGCGCCGCCGGCTGGCGGTGCTGCGCCGCAGCCCCGTGCCCGAGGTGGCGCTGTCGGCGGCGCACGCGAGCATGCACGTCCTCGAGAACGCGGGCGACGTGCACGGAGCGATCGAGGCCGCCGAGCGTACGCTGGAGATGATCGGCGAGGACGACGGGCCGTGGCAGGTCGCGATCGTCAACGCCGTGCTGGCCCACCTGACGTTGCACCTCGGCGACCGTCACCGGGCGGTCGGGCACGCGCGCGCGGCCATCCCGGTGCTGAGCCGGCTCGGCGCCGCCGACGACGAGACCCAGCTCAGGGCGTTGCTGCTGGCGTCCGCGCTGGCCGACGGGGATCTCGGCACCGCGCAGGCGGAGCTGGAGGCGATCCACCGGGTCAGCGAGAGGGAGATCGTGCTCGGCGGGGTGGCGATGGTCTCGTTGTGCTCGGCCGAGATCGCGCTGGCGCGCGGCGAGACGGCGGCGGCACTGCGGGAGTACCGCACGGCCGTCCAGCGGGCCCGCGACCTGCGGATGCCCGGGGTGCCGGCGTCGGGGCGCACGCCGTGGACGATCGTCGCGGAGTCGGTCACCCTGGCGGCGCACGCCTACTACGCCGGGCCGCAGGACGTCCCGTACGGCGCGGAGCTGTTCGCCGACGTCCTGGGCCACGACCTGCTGGCGGTGGACGATCCCGCTCTCGACTACCCGATGTGCGGCTCGATGATCTTCGCGTTGGGCGCCTGGGGCCTGCTGCGGGAGGCCGTGGACCCGCGTGACGCGATCGGGCTGCTGGTGCTGGCGGAGCGGTTCGCGTACAACGCGACCCTGCCGAGCATGGCGTTCGAGCGGATCGTGCCGCACGCGGAGCGGGCCGCGCCGGGGGCGCTGGCCGCCTGGCGGGCGGAGTACGGCGAGCGGCGCGGCGCCGACCTGCTCGACGAGGCGCGTGCCCGCATCGAGCGGGTACGTGGCCGCCGCGCCTCACATGTGCCGCTTGTAGCTGCGCACCGACAGCGGCGCGAAAATGGCGATGACGATCAGCGACGCGAGGAGCGTCCAGGCCACCGAGCCGCTGACGAGCCCGCCGTTGGCGAGGTCGCGGGCGGCCGTGACCAGGTGTGACACCGGGTTGACCCGGACGAACGCCGCCAGCCAGCCGGGCAGCGTCTCCACGGGGACGAACGCGTTCGACAGGAACGTCAGCGGGAACAGGATCATCATCGAGATGCCCTGTACGGCCTGCGCGCTGCGGGCGATCGTGCCGACCCAGGTGAAGACCCACGCCAGCGACCATCCGGTGAAGATGGCGAGCAGGATCGCGCCGAGCACGCCGGCGACCCCGCCGCCCGGCCGGTACCCCATGACCAGGCCCATGCCGAACGTCAGGGTGGCCGCGATCGCGTACCTCAGCAGGTCGGCCACCATCGGCCCGGCGAGCGGCGCGATGCGGGCGATCGGCAGCGACTTGAACCGGTCGAAGACGCCCTTCTCCATGTCCTCGCGCAGCTGCGTGCCGGTGGCCATGCAGGTGGTCAGCACGGTCTGGGCGAGGATGCCGGGGATCATCAGGGGCAGGTAGCTCTCCACGTCGCCCGCGATGGCGCCGCCGAAGATGAAGGCGAACATCGCGGTGAACAGGATGGGCTGCAGGGCCACGTCGAAGAACTGCTCGGGGTTCCTGCGCATCTTCTTCAGCGCGCGCCACGCCATCGTCAGCGTCTGGGCGATGGTCTCCCCCACGGTGACGCGCCGGCGGGCCGCGGCCACCCGGTCGGCGGCCTGGACCGCCTCGCGGGCGGGGGCGATGGTGCTGGTCATCGGCTCTCCTCCAGGGCTCTCTCGCCGTGGTCGTCCGTCTCGTGTCCGGTGAGAACGAGGAACACCTCGTCCAGGCTGGGCTTGGCCACGCTCACCGAGGAGATCGACAGCCCGGCGGTGCGCAGCGCGATGAGCACGTCCGCGGCGAGGTCGGCGCGGTCGAGCGCGACGTTGAGCCGGCCCTGCTCCGGGCTGAGCACCGGCTCGGAGCCGAGCACGCGCCGCACGACCTCCACGGCGGCGGGCACCTCGGCGGGCTCGGCGAGCAGCAGTTGGAGGGTGGAGTTGCCGACGGCGCTCTTCAGCTCGTCGGGGGTGCCCTCGGCGACCTTGCGGCCGTGGTCGATGACGGCGACGCGGTCGGCGAGCTGGTCGGCCTCGTCGAGGTACTGCGTGGTCAGCAGCACCGTGCAGCCGTCGGCGACCAGGCTGCGGATGGTGTCCCACATCTGGCCGCGGGTGCGCGGGTCGAGGCCGGTGGTCGGCTCGTCGAGGAAGATCAGCGGTGGTCGGGTGATGAGGCTGGCCGCGAGGTCGAGGCGCCGGCGCATGCCGCCGGAGAACTGCGCGATCGGCTTGTCGGCGGCCTTCTCCAGGCCGAACTGGGCGAGCAGGTCGATGGCGATGCCGCGCGCGCGGCCGGCGGGGACGCCTTGGAGGCGGCTGAAGAGCCACAGGTTCTCGCGGGCGGTCAGGTTCTCGTCGACGGAGGCGTACTGCCCGGTGACGCCGACGAGCTGGCGGATGACGTGGGGGTTGCCGGCCACGTCCACGCCGAAGATCTCCGCGCGGCCGGCGTCGATCTTGAGCAGGGTGGCGAGCATGCGGAGGGTGGTGGTCTTGCCGGCGCCGTTCGGGCCGAGGACGCCGAAGATCTCGCCGGGGCGCACCTCCAGGTCGATCCCGTCGACGGCACGGTGCTCGCCGAACGACTTCGCCAGACCTTCCGTACGTACGGCCGGATCGCCGCCCCCGGTACGTCCGAGTTCTGCGATGTTCATGGCTCCACTGTCGGGGACGGCGGTTTCACGACGCCCTCACGTGGTTTCACCAGGTCTCACGAACGATAGGGTCAAGAACGCCCAAACTGATCGAAACCGAGCGGCCCGGTTCGCACGACAGGAGAGATGACTGATGTACCCCCCGTCCGGCTCCGGGCCGGGGATTCATCCCCCTCACGCACCATGGCCACCGCAAGCGCCGCCCCCGCCTCCTGCCCGGCCGCCCCGCAAGACCTGGCGGATCCTCCTCGGGCTGGTCGCCGCGGGCTTCGGGTTGCTGGCCCTGCTGGGCGGCGGCGCGTTCATCGCGAAGGCGTACACCAACAGCCGGCAGGTCATCCACAACCCCGCCTACACCAAGGACCTGTGGCGCAACGTGCCCGTCGAGACGCTGTTCCCCGCGCGGCTCGGCCGCGAGCACCCCGACAAGACCTACCGCGACCCGAATGACGAGCGCGGCTGGACCAGGGCCGCCATCTCCTCCGACACCTCCTGCGAGAAGGCGCTGTCCGGCGGGCTGGCCGCCGCCGCCGTCAAGGGCGGCTGCGTCGCCGCCCTGCGCGCCACCTACCTGGACGACACCGGAGGAACCGCCGCCACCGTCGCGTTGATCGCCTTCCGCGACAACCAGTACGCCCGCCAGGAGCTGCAGGACGTCATGGAAGCGGCGGACGACCGGCCGGAGCACGTCGTACGCGCCCTGGCCGCACCCGGCACCCAGTGGAAGGACGCCACCCGCGCCGGCAACGGCGGCTGGAGCATCGGCGACACGCCCCTGTACGTGGCGGTCACCGCCGGGCCGGCCGACGGCCGCGTTCCTGGACGGCTGCCGCTGCCGTGGGGCAGGCGGGCCTACCCGCAGAAGGAGGACCGCGAGCCGTGGGCGCACACCGCCCAGGGCCTCGCGGAGAGCATCTCCACCCGGGTGCAGGCCGAGGCGAGGAAGGTGGGCGCGTGATCCGCGGGCTGGCCACTTTGGTCATCGGCCTGGTCGTGGCCACCGCCACCCCCGCCGTGGCCGAGGCGCCGCGCGGATGGGAGCAGACGGTCATGCGGGTGCCCGCCGCCCAGCGGCTCGGGCAGGGCAAGGGCGTCACCGTCGCGGTCCTGGACTCCGGGGTGATGCGCGACCATCCCGAGTTCCGCGGCCGGGTCACCACCGGCCCCGACTTCATCGGCGGCGGCGCCAGGCCGGGGCAGTCGTACTGGGGCGAGCACGGCACCGCGATGGCCTCCAGCGTGCTGCGGGTCGCGCCGCAGGCCAAGGTGCTCGACGTGCGGGTGCTGTGGGACAAGGAGGACCCGGCGCGCAAGCGCGCCGAGCGGGCCGCCGAGTCGGGCGGCCCCGCCGGCGAGCAGAGCAGGAAGGCCGCCACCGCGCTGGCCAAGGGCATCCGGTACGCCACCGACAAGGGCGCCCAGGTGATCTCCATGTCGCTCGGCAGCGACGAGTGGGGCCTCGGCAGCGACTACGACGAGCGCACCGCGGCGGCCGTCGACTACGCCCTCGGCAAGGGCGTCGTCCTGCTGGCCAGCGCCGGCAACGGCGGCTCCACCGACCCGCTGGAGGTGGACGCGAACAACGTCGTCTCCTACCCGGCCGCCTACCCGGGGGTGATCGCGGTGGCGGCCATGGGGCCGGACGGCGGGCGGGCCTCGTTCTCGCAGGTGCACACGTACAACCAGATCGCCGCGCCGGGCGTGGACATCTACGCCGCCGACAACGGCGGCGGCCACCGGATGGGGGACGGCACCTCGCCCGCGTGCGCGCTCGCGGCGGGCACCGTGGCGCTGATGTTGTCCCGCAACCCGGACCTGACGCCCCGCCAGGTGCGCGACATCCTGGTGAAGACCGCTCGCAAGCCGCCGTCCGGCTACACCGTGTTCCTCGGGTTCGGGCTGGTGGACGCGGCGGCGGCGGTGCGGGCGGCGGGCTCGGCCAAGGACTCCGAGATCGCGGCGGCGCCGTACAAGGGGGAGAAGTACTTCGGTGACGGGCCGGTGGCCGCGCCGACCACCAACCCGCCGATGGACATGTCGTACGTGGCCGTCGGCGGGGTGGGCGCCGGCGTGGGGCTGCTGTTCCTGCTGGTCGCCGCGGTGCTCATGCGCCGCCCCAAAGCCCGCCACGTACACGGCACCCGGATGCCCGGGCCTGGTTTCTAGGAGCGGGAGTTGCGTTCCCGCCACAACGACCGATGCCGGTCGGCGGCCCCCTCGGCGAGGGTGGCCGCCGCGGCGGGCACGGGCTCGCGGGCCCACGCGTCCAGCCGCCGGGCCATGCCGCGCACGAAGCTCACCCCGGGCGGCGTCAGCGCGCCGCTGTCGAGCAGCGTGCCGGCGACCAGCCGGGCGGCCGAGCGCCAGCGGGCGAACTCGGCGTTGGCCCGCACCTCCGACTCGCCGCTCTCGTGGTGCCGCTGGCGCTCCCAGAAGTCGGTGACCCCGACGTAGGCGTAGGTGCCCTGGAGCAGCCCGGCGGCGGGCCGCGGGTCGGGGCGCCACGGCGCGTAGTAGCGGGAGCCGTCGTCGGGCCTGGTCAGGGGCACGATGTCGAGCAGCGCCGAGAGCTTGGCGTGCTGGGTCTCGTGCGCCAGCGTGACCGCGAGCGCGTGCGCGTCGGGCGGCGTGGACATGGCGATGCAGCCGAACGTCTCGCGCGAGGTGGCGCTGGACATGCCGTCGGGCGGCGGCGACAGCGGGGTGAAGACGGTGATGGCCGCCGACACCTGCTTGGCCATGGGCAGGTGGTTGCGGACGAGCAGGTCCCAGCCGCCGTCGAGGAGTTCCTGCCAGTGCCCGGCCTCCTGCGGGGTCAGCGGGTCGCGCAGCGCGCCCGAGCCCGGCATGCGGTGCGGGTCGAGGTCGTCGATGAGCACGTCGATGTGCTCGCCGCCGGCCCTGGCGGACAGGCGGTGCAGCGGCCGCCAGGCCGGCTCGTCGTCGCTGATCTGCAGGAACCTGCCGCCGACGGAGACCTCGGCGCCGTCGGCGGAGCAGTGCACGGTGACGGTGGTGACGCCGGGGCCGACGGTGAGCCGGCCGAGCGAGGGCAGGTTGAGCACGCCATCGGCCACGGCGACGTCGAGGTCGCAGGCGAAGCGGGCGCGGATGGCGGCGGCCGCGGCGATGGCCGACATGCGCTCGGGGCTTTCGAGCGTCTGGATGGTGTGGCGGGCCCAGGCGCCGACGGAGGGGTGGTGGAGCACGGCGTTGACCGCCTCCGGGTGGGCGGCCTGGATGCTCGCGAGCAGGTCGTAGGCCCGGCGCACCTCGGGCCAGCGGGCGTGGCCGGCGTCACGGGTGGTTTCCAGCACGCCGCGGACGAGGAGGAGGTGCCTGCTGCGCTGGCCGGCCTTGAGCCGTTCGACGGTGTCCGTCCCGCCGGCGCCCGAGGCGAGCTCGTCGAAGGCCGAGGCGGGGATGCGGTGCTCTGCGAGGTTCATCGGAAGTCCTTCTGCAGTGCCATGAGGTCACGTTTGATCGTGTTTGCGACGTGAGTGATGAGTCGCAGCAGGTCGGCGCAGTAGACCGAGGGGTTGCGGAATCCGCTGCCAGGCCGATAGCGATGAGCATAGTGGCCGCCGCCGCAGACGCGCGCGACCTCGCAGGCGCGGCACGTGTCCGACAGCGCGTCCCAGCCGATCTGACGTGCGGCGATGCCCGGCAGGCGGAGCGCGTCGTCGAAGGAATCGCGCGACACGTGCAGCCCGGTGAGTGGTGCACCCTCGTAGGCGGACTTGAGGATGTCCGACTGCTCGATCGTGCCGTCCGTCTCCACGACCACCATGGCAGTGGGTGACAGGCCGATCTGCTCGCTGGCCGACGCCCCGCCGACGAGCAGGTAGATGATCTCGTCGAACAGGCGCACGTTCGCGGGCCGGGCGGGCGCGGCGTACCACTGGTCGAAGATCTCGATCAGCCAGTCCGCGTACGGCGTGGCGCCGTCGTCGCGGCCCAGCCCGGGCGGCGGCTGCGCCCAGGTGCCGTGCGGTAGCAGGAAGTCGATCGTGGGCGGCCCGAAGCCGAGCAGGGCCCGGTAGGTCTCCGTCGGGTCGTTGCGCAGGTCGACGATGCACAGCAGGCCGCGGAACAGCCGCTCGAACGGCGGCTCGGCCAGCAGCCGCAGGCCGGCGGCCACCTTGTGGTAGCTGCCCCGCCCGTCGGCGGTGGTGCGGCTGCGGTCGTGCGCTTGCCGGTCGCCGTCGAGGCTGACGCCGACGCCGATGCCGAGCCGGTCGAACAGGCTGAGGTACGTCCGGTCGAGCCGCACCCCGTTGGTCTGCGCGGTCACGGCGACGTCGGCCTCGACCCCGTCGCGCACGGTGCCGACCAGCCGCTCGATCTCCTCGGGGCTGACGAGGAGCGGCTCGCCGCCGTGCAGGATCAGCTCGATGGACGGGAGGTCGTGCGCGCGTACGTGCTCGGCGATGCGCGCCGCGACCGCCGTCACCACGTCGGGCGCCATGCGCAGCGGCCGTGACCGCCAGCTCTGGTCGGCCATCTCGTACATGTAGCAGTACGTGCAGGCGAGGTCACATCTGCTGTGAATTTTCAGGATGAACTGCCGGAACGGGGTGGGCCGCCAGCCGCTCGCCGCCAGCGCGGCCAGGTCGAGTGTTAGAGGCCACTCAGGCAAGGCCGGCCTGCCCCCGGGTCTGGTGTCATGGCCGTCGAGCATAATCAGTCACGAAGGGTCGCGAAGCTTTTTCAAGGTCTGCTGGGCAAGATCTGACGGCAGGCCGCTGATGATCGCGTCGGCCGCCTTCGGAGTGCCCGATTTGAGCAGCGCCTCGGCCAGCGCGACGCGGGCGGCCACGTCGTTCGGCGCCCAGTTGAGAGCGGCGCTGATGCGTTCGATGGCCCGCATCGGGTCTCCCTGCGCCAGCCACAGGAGCCCGTCGGTCGTCAGCGCCCTGGCCACGCCGTCGAAGCGCTGCCGCTCGGCGAAGATGCCCGCCGCCTCCTCGCAGTACTTGCGGGCGATGTGGATCTCGCCTCTGGCGGCGGCGACGCTGGCGAAGATCTCCGCCGCCTCCGCGCGTACCCACGAGGCGCCCGCGTCGGCGGCCCGCACGGCCGCGTCGGCCAGCCGGCTGGCGCCTTCCCAGTCGCGTTCCTGCAGCGCCAGGCGGGCCTCGCGCAGGGACGACTCGGGCGAGTCGGAGCGGGAGACGGGGGCGATGAGCCGGTCGTGGGTCAGCTCGTACCAGCGGATGCCGAGCCGCTGCTCGGCGCGCAGCAGGTGGCGGTCCTCCAGGGCGCGCACGATCTCGTTGGGCATGCCCTGGGTGGCCCGCAGCCCCTCGTACACGGCGTTCCTGGTGCCGTGCTCGGTGATGAAGACGTTGCGCATCCAGTAGCGGATCTCGGTCGCCGGCACGTTGTACTCGCTGGCGACCTCGGCGATCGTGCGTTTGTAGAACTCGAAGAGGAACTCCTCGACCTGGGCGTAGAGGCGGGCGTGGTCCTCGGTGATCTCGGTGACCTCCGCGGGCAGGGACGCCCACAGCGCGGAGCACACCACCTGGAGCTGGATCGGCTCGACGGTGTCGAGCTGGATGGTCGAGGTCTCGCCGATCTCGTTGACGAAGTCGACGGTGCGCAGCTCGTCGATGAGCAGGTCGGCGGCGGCCCGCGTGATCGTCCGGTGCGTGTGGACGAGCGGCTTGCGCACGGCCTCCTTCGCCTTGTCGAGGCTGAGGGGGTGCAGGTGGAAGCGGGTGCGCGAGCCCTGCCCGATCGGGCGCTCGTAGGGCAGCACGAGGAAGAGGTACTCCTCGCGCAGCGACAGCAGGACGTGCAGCCCGGGGTGCTTGCGTACGGCGGTGGCGAGCTGCTCCAGGAACGCCTTGCGCTCCTTCTCCAGGAACGGGGAGCCGTGGAAGATCTCCTCCGCCTGGTCGATGGCCGCGAGGATCGGCACGGGGTCGCCGTAGAGGTCGGTGCGCTCGGGCCTGTCCGTCAGGTATTCGCTGATCGTGGACGACGCGAGCCGCTCCGGGCCCAGCTCGGGGCTCCACGACGACAGCAGCGCCACGACGTACGGGTTCCCGCCGGACTCCGACGGGGCCAGGTGCGCGCCGATCCGCGCCACGGGCAGCACGTCGGTGCGCTCGGGGTCGAGCAGCGGCAGGATCCCGGCGTTGAGCAGCGAGGTCTTGCCCACGCCCGAGGCGCCGTAGAGCACGGTGAGCCCGGTGGCCTGCCAGAGGGTGGCGACCTCCTGCGCCTCCCGCTCCCGGCCGTAGAACAGCATGCTCTCCTCGCGCCGGTAAGGGCGCAGGCCCACGTACGGGTTCACGCGCGGATCGGTGTCCGGCATGCGCCGCCCCTCACATCCTCCACTGCAGTTGCTCGAAGAACTCCTGCGTGGTGCCGATGAAGATCGTGATGCTCCAGTCGTTGAGATACTTCTCCAGATATTCGTGCGCGCGCTCTGCCGCGTCGGCCACGCTTTCGTTCAGATCCGGCATCAGTTGCACGCTGATGTGCCGGCGTCTCATGATCAGCGGCATGGCCTTGAGCAGCCCGTGGAACAGCACGCGAAAGTTCCAGTCCTGGAGGCTGTAGCCCACGAACAGGAGGGGGTGGGAGGTCATCGCCTGGATCACGGTGCTCGGCAGCGGCGGCTGGTCGTTGGCGGCGCGCGCCTCGACCATGTTCACCAGGTACGTCAGGTAGTCGTCGTCGGTGAGCACCAGCGAGCCCGGCTCGTCCCAGCGGCCGTGCAGGTGGTAGATCAGCGGCTCCTCATGAGTGGGCAGCTCGATGTGGGGCTCTTCTTCCTCGGTGTCCCACCATTTCGGAAACGTGCTGGTGGGGTTCTTGCGGCACGACTTCTCCTGGAGCAGCGCGTTGGCCATGAAGTCGTCGTA
Organism: Nonomuraea composti; assembly: GCF_012034275.1. Lineage (NCBI taxonomy): Bacteria > Bacillati > Actinomycetota > Actinomycetes > Streptosporangiales > Streptosporangiaceae > Nonomuraea > Nonomuraea composti. Next base: position 46,985 of record NZ_JAATEP010000026.1, read on the forward strand.
GTTGGTGGTGAGGAAGGTCTTGATGGGGAACTTGGCCAGCACCTCGTGGGGGTCGATCGCGGGCGGGGGATCGCCGGCGGGCGGTTCGTACTCCTGGAGGTAGGTGCAGACCTGATGCTTGAGGTCGACCGGGTCGCCGTTGGCCGTGACGGCGTAATGCATGACGCGCGGTAAGTTGTGGACGTCAGTGAACGGGTATCGGTAGATGCCGGCGAATTTTTGGCTGAGCTGTTTGCCGGTCGGTAACCGTCCGGAACACGCGCCGGCGCCGAGAAGGGGCGTGCAATCCCCGCGACGCAACTGCCGGACCAAGCGGTCCCAGTCGGCATCCTTCACGCGCCCATCCCGACATCACATCATGTGCCTGAGAATTAAATATCTGTCACACAATCCCGATGATTCAGGCCAAGTCACGGCAACGGCGTTTCACAACGCCGACTGGAACCCCGCGACCGGGCCGGACCCCGCCTCGTCGACCAACCGGCGAAGGGCCGACGTCAGGGGGGTGGAGGGCAACCCGTCGAGGTCGCTCAAGCTCCATCCGCTGACGTCGAGAAGACCGCCGCCGTATTCTCCTTCTGCGCTGTCCATAACACTCTCCGGGCCCGGAAGACAACTGTGCGGGTCTCATCCTTGCACGGTTGAGAACTGAAGGCGAGAGTGGCAGTCTATGTGGGCTTCACCTGCATCTGCACGACGTCTAAGCTCCAATAAAGACCGGGTCTAGCGGAGGCGGTAATCGTGTCGGTTTCGCACTATTCGCCGGAATCCGGGCAACTTCCCGCTATTTGGGGCCGGGTACCGCAGCGGAACATGAACTTCACGGGTCGCGTCGACCTGCTGCGGTCGCTCCACGAGGGGCTGATGTCCGACGTCACCGCGGTGGTGCCGCACGCCCTGCACGGCCTGGGCGGTGTGGGCAAGACCCAGCTCGCCATCGAGTACGCCCACCGCTTCCGCAAGGAGTACGAACTGGTCTGGTGGATCCCCGCCGACCAGCCGATGCTGGTGAAGTCCTCGCTGGCCGGGCTCGCCCGCGAGTTACGGCTGCCGATCGGCCCCTCGACGGGCGTGGAGGAGGCGGCCGAGGCCGCGCTCGACGCGCTGCGCCGCGGCGTCCCGTACACGAAGTGGCTGCTGATCTTCGACAACGCCGACGAGGTCGACGAGATCAACGCGATCGCGCCCAGAGGCCCGGGGCACGTGCTGATCACCTCCCGCAACCACAGCTGGCAGGGCGTCGTCGACACCCTGGCGGTCGACGTCTTCCCCCGCGCCGAGAGCATCGAGTTCCTGATCAAGCGGGTGCCGCACGGCATCACCGAGACCGAGGCCGACGAGCTGGCCGAGGCGCTGGGCGACCTGCCGCTGGCCCTGGAGCAGGCGGGCGCCCTCCAGGTCGAGACCACGATCTCGGTGAAGGACTACCTCAGGCTGCTCGACGAGCAGACCACCCGGCTGCTCGGCACCAACAAGCCGGCCGACTACCCGCTGTCGATGTCGGCCGCGTGGGCGCTGTCGGTCTCGCAGCTCACCACCCGCATGCCCATCGCGGTCGAGTTGCTGCGCTGCTGCGCGTTCTTCGGCCCTGAGCCGATCCCGCGCGACCTGTTCGACCGGCTGCCCCCCGAGTTCGCCGAGGGGTCGATGCTGGCCGAGACGCTGGCCGACCCCATCCTGACCAGCCGCATCCTGCGCGAGCTGGGCCGCTACGCCCTGGTCAGGATCGACTCGGCGAGCCGCACGCTGCAGATCCACCGCCTGGTCCAGGCGCTGCTGCGCGACGAGCTGTCGGCCGAGGAGCGCGAGGCCATGCGCAAGGAGGCCCACCTGCTCCTGGCGGCCGCGGCAGACCCGTACGAGCCCGACGACACCGCCGCCTGGCCCCGCTTCGGCGGCCTGCTGGGCCACGTCACGCCCTCGCAGGTGGACCAGTCGGAAGACCCGCGCATCCGGCGCTTCACGCTGACGATGATGCGCTACCTCTACTCCTCCGGCGACTTCAAGTCGGCGCAGTCGCTGGTCGACCGGTGCATCGCCCAGTGGCGGGCCACCAGCGGCGACGACGACCAGAACGTCCTGTCGGCGCAGCGGCACCAGGCCATCATCCTGCGCGAGCTGGGCAACCTCGGCGAGTCGTTCTCCCTCAACCAGCGCCTGCTCGTGCGGATGCGCGAGGTCCTGGGCGAGGACCACGAGGAGACGCTGCTCCTGCTCAACAGCCACGGCGCCGACCTGCGCTTCCGCGGCGACTTCGCGGCGGCGCTGCAGCACGACCTCGACTCGCTGCGCCGCCACGAGGAGGTCTTCGGCCGCGAGCACCGGCGCACCCTGCGCGCCATGAACAACCTCGCCCTCGACTACCTGCTGCTCGGCGACTACGAGCGCGCCCTCGACCTGCAGTCCACCACGTTCCGCCTGCAGCGGCGGCCGGGCTCCCAGGTCAGCAGCATGAACGTGCTGTCGTCCTGGAACGGCCTGGCCCGCGTCGTACGGCTGAGCGGCAAGTACCGCGAAGCCTGCGACATCGGCGAGGACGCCTACGAGTTCGGCGTCGAGCAGCTCGGCGTCGAGCACCCGTGGACGCTGCGCGTGGCGAAGGACCTGTCCATCGCCAAGCGCCGCGACGCCAAGGCCGATGAGGCGCTCGACCTGGCGCACCGCACCTTCGAGCTGCAGGTGCGCAACGTCGGCATGCACCACCCCGACACGCTGGCCGCCGGCCTGTGCCTGGCCAACGCGCAGCGGACCTCGGGCGAGACGGCCGAGGCCCTGGCCCTGCTGGAGGAGCTGACCCCGCAGTTCGAGACGATGTACGGCGCGGACCACCCGTTCAAGTACGGCTGCGACACCAACCTCGCCCTGCTGCTGCGGGTCAACGGGCGCGCGGAGGAGGCGGTGCGGGTCGACAACCAGGCGCTCGACGGGCTCGACCGCCGGCTGACCCGCGACCACCACTTCACGCTCACCTGCGCGATCAACCTCGCCAGCGACCTGGCCGAGATGGGCGAGCACGAGCGGGCCAGGCGGCTGGGCGAGAACACGCTGAGCCGCCTGCGCGAACTGCTCGGCCCCGACCACCCCCTGACGCTCGCGGCGGCCGCGAACCTGGTGGTCGACCTGACCCAGCTCGGCGAGAAGAACGAGGCGGAGGCGCTCAAGGCCGACACGCTCCAGCGTTATCTGCGCGTGCTGGGGCCGGGCCACCCCGACGTCGACGTGGCGGAGCAGCGCCGCCGCCTCGACTTCGACTTCGACCCTCCCGTGCTGTGACCCGGTGCTATGACATGGCGGCCACGCGCTCCTGGTCCTGAAGGAGGTCGACCACCGTTTCCACGTCGTTGGCGCTGACCGTCTGGTGCAGGCCCTTGAGGATGTCGGCGTCGTCGAGCCGGACTCCGCGCCTGGTCGCGTAGAGGACCCCCTCGTCGCTGAAGAAGAACGACCAGTCGGGGAACGCGGTGCGGAGCGCTTCTACGTCGTAACCCACTGTAGTCATGCGGTTACTCTAACGAGCCGCCCCCGGCCGGTCCAGTGGTCGGTCCGCTTCCTGCAACCACCCGCAAAAACTAACTAAGTGCATTAATCTAGCGACCGTGAGTAACGGAACCCTCACGCGCGTCCTGCACCGTATCGGCCGGCGCGGCGCGTCGCTGGCTTTCGTGGGCCTGCTGTGCCTGGCCATCGCCGCTTCCCTGGCGTTCCCCCCGGCCGCGCCGCGCATGGCCCCCAACTACGCGGTGCTGGCCGCTGTCGCGCCGCTCGGCGTGTGGGCGCTGGCCTGGTGCGCCACGGGTGCGCTGTGCCTGGTGCAGATGTTCCTGCGCTCCGACCGCATCGCCTTCGCTGCGGCCACGGCTCTCCTCCTGCTGTACGGCCTGGTCTACCTGATCTCCACCTTCACCGGCGACAATCCGCGCGGCTGGGTGGGGGCGGCGGTGTGGCTGGCGTTCGGCGGCTGGATTGCGCTGATCGCCACCTGGCCGGAGGCCGTCACGGTCGAAAGCGCCACCGGCGGCGCGGCGGTCATCGTCGCCGACGCCCAGGGGATCATCCAGTCGTGGAACCCGCAGGCCGCGAAGTTATTCGGGTGGAGCACCGAGGAGGCGGTGGGCCGGCCGCTGACCATCCTCATGCCGCCACGCCTGCGCGAGCAGCACTCCGCGGGCCTGGCCAAGGTGCGCGCCACCGGGGTGTCCGGGCTGGCGGGCCGTATCATCCCGCTGGTCGGGCTGCGGCGCGACGGCAGCGAGTTCCCCATCGCGCTGACCGTCAACGCCTGGCACAGCGACGACGGCATCTCCTACACCGGAGTGATCAGGCCCATGCGAGGCGCCGATGTCGAGCCTGACTGACATCCTCATCCAGGTCGCGATCGGCGCGGTGCCGCTCGGAGTGGCCTACCTCGCCTTCCGCTCGGCCACCGACGCCAACCGGAAGACGCACCAGACCGCGCTGCTCCAGGTCGAGCGGCAGGCGGAGCTGGAGCGCTCCAAGGTGGACGCCGAGGCGTTCCTGCGCGCCAAGACGATCTACGAGGACGCGCTCGACCAGCTCGAGAAGCAGCTCACGCGCATGCAGAGCCAGGCCAGCCAGGTGAGCACCGACCTGGCCGCCGAGCAGAGCGCGTCCACGGCGATGCGCGACCAGATCCGCCGCCTTCAGGCGCAGATCCGCGCCCTCGACCGTACGGTGGTCACGCTTCGTGCTCAGCTCCTGGCGGCGGGGCTGTCACCGGCGCCGACCTCCGAGACCACCGGCCCCTACCAGCTCCGCCACCCGCAGCAGGAGTGATCAGGCGCTGATGAGCTGCTCCGCGAGCAGCTCCGCCGAGCGCAGCCACGCCTTCCTGTCGGGCGCCGAGAACGCCACGATCAGCTCGTCGGCCCCCGTGTGCTCGGCGAAGCGCTCCACGTACGCCTTCACCTCGGCGGGGTCGCCGACGGCCGAGTACTTCGCCATCTGCACGAGCTGCTGCCCGGCCGGCGAGTCGAGGATCATGTCGGCCTCCTCGGTGGTGAACGTGCGGCCCCGCCCGAGGAACCGGCTCACCCTGAGCCGCTTGGAGGCCAGGAACTGCTCCTCGGCCTCCTCCTTGGTCTCGGCCGCGATCACGTTCAGGGCGGCGATCACGTACGGGTCGGCGAGCTGCGCCGACGGCTTGAACTCCTGCCGGTAGACCGCGATGGCCTCCTCCAGCGCGGCGGGCGCGAAGTGCGAGGCGAACGCGTACGGCAATCCGAGCATGGCGGCGAGCTGCGCCCCGAACAGGGAGGAGCCGAGGATGTAGAGCGGCACGTTCGTGCCCTTGCCGGGGGTGGCGTTGACGCCGGGGATGCGGGTCTCGCCGGTCAGGTAGCCCTGCAGCTCCAGCACGTCCTGCGGGAAGGAGTCGGCGGAGGCGGGGCTGCGGCGCAGCGCCCGCATGGTGTTCTGGTCGCTGCCGGGCGCCCGGCCGAGCCCGAGGTCGATGCGGCCCGGGTGCAGCGTCTCCAGCGTCCCGAACTGCTCGGCGATGGTCAGCGGGGAGTGGTTGGGCAGCATGACGCCGCCCGCTCCCAGGCGGATCGTCCGGGTGTGGGCGGCGACGTGGGCGATGAGCACGCTCGTGGCCGACGAGGCGATGCTGTCCATGTTGTGGTGCTCGGCGTACCAGATGCGCCGGTAACCGAGCTCCTCGGCCCGCTGGGCCAGGGTCACGCTGGCGGCGAAGCTGTCCGCCGCGGTCTCGCCCTCGCCTATGTGTGCCAGATCAAGGATGGACAGCGGCAGAGCCATGAGTACGCGCCTTTCGCAGAGCGGTTCGACCTGGCAGTGGACAACAGCCGCGAAAGGCGCGTTATTTCATGACGCGGTACAGGTGACCGTGGAGGGGGTGCCGCTCTGGCCGTTGACGAGGAAGCCGAACGTGGTGCTCGCCCCCGCGGCCAGCGTGCCGTTCCAGTTGAGGTTCGTGACGCTGACGGAGCCGCTCGTGCCGGACAGGTTGCCGTTCCAGAGCTGCGAGATGGTCTGGCCGCTGGGGAGCGTCCAGGCGACCTTCCAGCCGCTCGTCTGCGACGAGCCGGTGTTCTTCACGCTGACCTCACCCTGGAAGCCGCCCGACCACGAGCTTGTCACCTTGTACGTGGCGGAGCACCCGCCGGGGCCGGTCGTCGGGCCCCCGGTCGGGCCCCCCGTCGGCTCGGAGGTGCCGCCGGCCGCCACCGCCAGGTCGTACGCGCGCTGCGGCACGAACTGCCCAGCCGCCGCGATGCAGCCGTCCGCCTCGCCCGGAGGCTTGACCCACAGGTAGGCGTCGATCGCGGAGTCGCCCGTCTGGGTAGTGCTCCAGGTGCCGGTGGCGCGGCCCGCCGGGTCGCACCACTCGCTGCCGGCCGGGCCGTTGCCGTTGCGGCTGGTGTCGATGACCGCCTTCAGCCTGGACACGCCGGTCGCCGCGATGATGCTCTTCGCGTATGAGACGAGGCCCGGCGTGGCCCGGTAGTTCGAGGTGTTGAGCGCGATGCCGTCGGCGCTGTTGGCCACGTCGGCGCCGTTCAGCCGGGAGGCGGCCTCGGAGGCCGACAGCCAGCCGTCGTGGCCGATGTCGAAGTACACCTTGGCCTGCGACGACGCCTGCTTGAGCTTCTTGCCCGCGTACGCCATGGACGCCTTGACCTGGGCCTGCTCGGAGGCGTTCATGCAGTTCGTCATGATCGCCAGGGCGTCGGGCTCCAGGACGATGGAGGCGGGCCGGCCCGCCAGGCCCGCCGCGATCTCGTCGATCCAGGCGCGGTAGGCGGTGTGGTCGGGCGCGCCGCCCGCGCTGGCGCCGCCGCAGTCGCGGTTCGGCATGGCGTACACGGCCATGATCGGGATCTTGCCGGCCGCGGCGGCGGCGCCGACGTAGGCGTCCACCTGGCTGCGCACGGTCGAGGGGTTGTAGCTGGCGAACCAGCGGCCCTGCGGCACGGCGGCGATGCGGTCCCTGATCACGGGGGTGCGGCTGTCGTTCGGGTTGGCGGCCACCCACTTGGCGGCGTTGGTCTGCGGATCCACGTAGAAAGCGGAGTCGGCGGCCTGCGCGCTGGGGGTGGACAGGACGACCGCCCCGGCCGCCGCCATCGCGGCCGCCGTGACGAGCATCGCCAACATGGGCCTTCTGCGAGACATGTAGATAACTCCGTCCGTCGGGTGGGAGCGCTCCCACGGGCACCCCGGATGCTAGGTAGCGTTCGGGGCCGGACAAAGACATCGGGTCGATCCGCACCGCACCGCCGCAGGTCAGCGGCCTGATGAGCGGTGAAAGTTTCAATCGGCCAGGCACGCGCGGAAGACGGCGGTCAGCCGATCGACGTCGGCGGGCGTCGGCTCCTCGGGGCCGACGCGGCGGCGCATGGCGCCGATGCCGAGCACGACGGAGACGGCCATGCGGGCGCGGGCGTGCGCGTCGGGGCCGCTGAGCGTGGCCTCCAGCGGGCCGAGCACCGCCGAGATCAGCCGCTCCCTGGCCGCCGCCGCCACCTCCGGGTGGTAGGCCGAGCGTTCGAGCGTGCGCAGGATGGGGCTGTCGGGCGGGTGCCGCATGCGCTGGGCCGCGTACTCCGCCAGCCGCCGGGGCAGCTCCTCGCGGCTGCCGGTGAAGAGCTCGCTGAAGGTCGGCTCGCCTTGCAGGACCGCGGCGAAGAGCCCCGCCTTCGACCCGAAGTAGCGGCCCACCAGGGCGATGTTGGCGTCGGCCGCCGCGGCGATCGCGCGGACGGTCACCTGCTCGTAGCCCTGCTCGCCGAACAGGGTGCGAGCGGCTTGCAGGATGCGCTCCCGGGTGGCCTCACGGTCGCGCGGCCTGGCCTCAGTCACCTGGGGGTTCATGCCCGCACTCTACTGGGCGCACACCCACTTACCGCGCGGCTAGTAAACATGCGTATACTCAAGTGGGATAAATCTGTAAGAAGGGGATGTTGTGTCTTGGTAGCCCAGGCGCAGGCCGCATCACCCACGAAGCAGCGCACCTACACCCACCGCGAGATCCTCGAGGTCATGTCCGGGCTGATGCTCGCGATGCTCACGTCGATGATCTCGACCTCCGTGGTGGGCACCGCGCTGCCGACGATCGTGGGCGAGCTAGGCGGTCAGGACCAGTACTCATGGGTCGCGAGCGCGACCATGCTGACGATGACGGTCTCCACGCCACTGTGGGGCAAGCTGTCCGACCTGTTCGGCCGCAAGTTGCTCTTCCAGACCGCGCTGGGGTTGTTCGTCGCGGCGTCGCTGGTGGCGGGCCTGTCCCAGAACATGGGGCAACTCATCGCCGCCCGCGCCGTACAGGGCCTGGGTGTCGGTGGTCTGTCGGCTCTGGCCCAGGTGATCCTCGGGGACATCGTCTCCCCCCGCGAGCGCGGCCGCTACTCCGGCTACATGGGGGCCGTCTTCGGCATCTCCACCGTCGCGGGGCCGCTGCTCGGCGGGTTCATCGTGGACGCCGACTGGCTCGGCTGGCGCTGGTGCTTCTACGTCGTCGTGCCGTTCGCCCTCGTGTCGTTCATCGTCATCCAGAAGGTGCTGAAGCTGCCGAAGGTCAAGCGCAGCACCTCGATCGACATCTGGGGCGCCACGACCATCACGGCCAGCGCGAGCGCGCTGATGCTGCTGCTGACGCTGGGCGGCAACGAGTTCGAGTGGAACTCCGGCTGGACGTACTTCCTGGGTGCGGTCGCCCTGCTCATGCTGGCCCTCGCGGTGCTGTCCGAGCGGACCGCCCGCAACCCGATCCTGCCGCCCCGCCTGTTCCGCAACCGCACGTTCGTGCTGACCAGCCTCGCCTCGCTGTTCGTCGGCATGGCGATGTTCGGCGCGATGATCTACCTGCCGCAGTACCTGCAGATCGTCAAGGGGCTCAGCCCGACCAAGTCCGGCCTGATGACGCTGCCCATGGTGGTGGCGCTGTTCCTGGCCGGCGTGATCTCCGGCAAGATCGTCACCCAGACCGGCAAGTGGAAGATCTTCCCGGTCGCCGGCCTGCTCATCGTGGCCGTCGGCCTGTTCCTGCTGTCCCGCCTGCACGTCGATTCCAGCGAGTGGCTGATCGGGTTCGACGTGGCCGTGCTGGGCATCGGGCTCGGCCTGTCCATGCAGATGCTCATCCTGGCCGCGCAGAACGGCTCCGAGCTGCGTGACATGGCCTCCACCACGTCCGGCGTGTCGTTCTTCCGGTCGCTGGGCGGCGCCGTGGGCGTGGCCGCGTTCGGCGCCATCCTGACGAGCCGCCTCAAGGACGAGATCGCCGAGATGTTCGCCGCCGCGCACATCCAGACGGCCGGCGGCGCCGACGTCAAGCTCGGCAGCCCCAGCCAGATCCAGATGCTGCCGGCGCCGATCAAGAACATCGTGCTGGAGGCGTTCACGCGCGGCCTGGAGACCGTCTTCATGGTCGGCGTGCCCATCGCGCTGCTCGGCTTCCTCGCCACGCTCTTCCTCAAAGAGCTGCCGCTGCGCGGGACGAGCGGCCCCGCGACCCCCGAGCCCAAGCCGCTCAGCAAGGACGACCTCGTCCTCGCCGGGCTGCTGCTGGAGCTCATCTCCCAGCGCGTCGAGCGGGTGAACGGCAAGCGCTCCGCGCTCCTCACCGCCGTCGCCAAGCTGGCGCCGCCTGACGACCGCTCAGAGCGCGAGCGGGCGAGATCGGTCGTGCACACCGTGCTGCGGCCCACCTCGCGCGCTCTGATCGCGCAGGCCACGCCCCCGCAGAAAGACCTCGTCACAGGAGGAATCTCTCAATGATCCGCAAGTTCGTGGGCGCCGTCGCGGCCGCCCTGGCCGTCCTGGCCGGGCTGTGGCTGATGATCGCCCCCTTCGCCCTCGGCACCCAGCCGGAGGACGCCGACTGGACGAACGCCACCCAGTCCGAGTTCTTCACCGGCCTCGGCGTCGCCGTCGTGGGCCTCGTGGGCGCGATCGCCTTCGTGCTCGCCATCCACGAGGAGCTCGTCGTCCGCGGCCTCGTCGTGCCCAAGCCGCGCCAGGCCGAGCCCGAGCCGGAGCCCGTCCCCGTGGCCGCCGCCCCGCAGGCCAGCTCCGCCGAGCTGGCCACCCTGCTCGCGCCCCTCGTCGAGGCGCTGCGCGAGGACCTCAACCACAACCCCCGCGCCGGCGAGCACCGCCAGAACGGCAAGGCCCCCCTGGTCGGGATGGAGGAGAACCGATGAAGGCCAAACTGGGCGTCGGCGCCCTGATCGTGCTGTTCCTCGCCGGCCTCTGGCTGGTCGCGGCCCCCTTCGCGGTCGGCTACCAGCCGCGCGGCGCCTCCTACGTGGACGCGACGGTCAACGACCTGTGGCTCGGCGGCGGGATCGCCGCGCTCTCGTTCGTCGCCCTCGTGATCTACGCGGCCGACGCCCTGCGCGACCTCGCCCGCCGCGGCAAGCACGCCGACTCCTGACGCGAGTCATGCCGTGTTCGGCAGTGGTGCTGACCCTGGTGCCGACCCGCGGTGGGAGCCCACGACGGGCCGGCTCCCCGCGGGGCGGTTCGAGATCGGCAAGGACGGTGCCGGCCTGCTCGTGGTCGGCTTCGACGGATCGGGCCCGAGCCGCAACGCGCTCGCGTACGCGGCCGGGCTCGCCCGGCGCGACGGCGCCGCGTTGCTCATCGCGTTCGTGGAGTCGCTGAACACCGCCTCCCTCTGGTTCTTCGCCGGGTCGCCGATCATCCCCGACTCGGCCGCCGACCTGGCCGAGGAGCTGCGGGACGAGCTGCGCGACGCCGGGGTGCCGTGGCAGTTCGTCAGCCTGCGCGGCGACCCGGCCAGGGCGCTGGAGAGCCTGGCCAGCACCCACATGGCCGACGGCATCGTGGTGGGGCGCTCGCGGTCGCCGTGGCGCGGCTCGGTGGCGGCCCATCTGGCCAAACGCGCGCATCGTACGGTGCTGGTCGTCCCCTGACCCGCGCCCCACTCGTCCCTCGCCCCCGCGCGCACCCTTGACCCGCGCGCCTCGCTCGTCCCCTGACCCTCGCCCCTCGCCCCTCGCCCCTCGTCCTCTCGGCCCTCGTCTCAGGCGACGCGAGGGTCACGGACGGCGCTGATAGTCCCCTGACCTGGTCGGACGTCGCATATGGTGGCCAGATGAGACGTGCTGCCGCCTTGGCGCTCGTGGTGCTCGGGGCCGTTTCGTGCGGCGCGGGACAGCCGGCCAGCGTGCCCGCGCCTGCCTCCACGACCTCGGCGCCCGACGACCAGGCGCTCGAAGAATCGCCCACGCCCGCGCCCGCGACGCCCTCGTCCACCGGGCCGCCCGCGTTCAGCTCGAAGGTCTCGCGGGTCTCCCGCGACCGGCTCCCGTACTCGTGGCGCCCCGGCTGCCCGGTCCACTACCGGGACCTGCGGCTGGTCACGCTGTCGTACTGGGGCTTCGACGGAAAGCCGCACACCGGCGAGCTGGTGGTGCGCGCGACGGTCACCGGCGACATCGAGAAGGTCTTCAGGAAGTTGTACGACTGGCGCTGGCCGATCAGGCAGATGAAGCTGGTGGACGCGTACAAGGCGGACGACTTCGACTCGATCGACGCCGACAACACCTCGGCCTTCAACTGCCGCCGTGCTACCGGGTCGAGCAACTGGTCAAATCACGCATACGGGGAAGCAATAGACATCAATCCCCGCGAGAACCCATATGTCACCGCGAGTGGCAGCACGGCACACCAAAATGCCAAGAAGTTCACCGAGCGCCCAATTAGCGGTAAAGGTGTGGTTAACCCTGGCGACAAGGTCGTCAAGGCCTTTGCCAAGGTGGGCTGGGAGTGGGGCGGCTACTGGTCCGGAGCCAAGGACTACCAGCATTTCTCCAAGGGCGGAGGCTGAGAGAATTGCCCCATGGCGGCTAAGGACGGCGACGGGTGGGCCGAGTGCGCCCAAGGTCACCGGCACTGGGGGGTGCACGGCGCCTCCGGGCTGCTCGTCGTGCACCATGACGAGGCCGGGGTGCCGTACGTGCTGATGCAGAAACGCTCCTGGTGGAGCCACCACGGCGGCACGTGGGGGCTGCCCGGCGGCGCCCGCGACAGCCACGAGGACGCTGTCACGACCGCTCTGCGCGAGGCCCGCGAGGAGGCCGCGCTGGCCGGCGACGGGCTGCGCGTGCAGGGCGTCTACCTCGACGACCACGGCGGGTGGGCGTTCGAGACGGTGATCGCCGAGTCGGCCGAGCTGCTGGCCGCCGTGCCGGCCAACCGCGAGAGCACCGAACTGCGCTGGCTCCCGCTGCCCGAGGTCGCCGAGCGCAAGCTGCACCCCGGCTTCGCCGCCACGTGGAGCGACCTCCAGGGCGCGATCAGGCCCGAGACCGTCGTGCTCGACGTCGCCAACATCGTCGGCGCGCGGGCCGAGCGCGGCTGGTGGAACGACCGGCTGGGCGCGGCGACCCGGCTGCTGCACGACGTCTCGGGGCTGCGGCTGGCGCATCCCGTGCTGGCGCAGTGGTATCCGCGGATGGTGGCCGTCGTGGAGGGCGCCGCCAGGAGCGCGCCGGCCGTGCAGGGCGTCCACGTGGTCGCGGCCACCGGCAGCGGCGACGACACGATCGTCGACGTCGTGCGCCAGGCCAAGCCGTGGGAGCGGATGCTGGTGGTCACCGCCGACCGCGCGCTCAAGGACCGTGTCGCCCGCCTGGGCGCCGAGACGGTCGGCCCCAAGTGGCTGCTGTCACAGCTCAGCGGCTAGAGCCATGAAGGCGGAGCCCGGCGGGCAGGTGGCTAGAGCTCGGCGAGCACCACGCGGTCGAAGGCGGCCTTGAGGCCCGTCACGTCGAGCACCCGTTGGAGCACCCCGTGGACGTTCACGATGCCTAAGGAGCCGGCGTGCGCGGAGACCCTGCGCTGATGCTCCACCAGCACCCACAGGCCACTGGAGTCGCAGAAGTCGAGCTCCGCGGCGTCGATCACGACCGCCACCCGGCCCTCGGTGAACAACCGCACGAGGGCGTCTTTCAGCAGTGGCGCCGTGAGCTTGTCGAGGTCACCGGTGAGGCGCACGAGCGCGTCGGAATCGCCGCGCTGCACCTCGACGTTGAGATCCGCCACCTCCTGAACGTACACCCCTGTCACCACAGCCGCTATCGTGGTTTCCGCACAGGAGGGTTCGCATAGTGGACGAGTGCAGCCGCCTTGAAAGCGGCCAGGTCAGCGATGGCCTCGTGGGTTCGAATCCCACACCCTCCGCCACCCGCTCCAGGGCTTCTGACCTGCCCTGATGCACAGCTGAGCCACCCTGGTCAAGCCAGAACTGTGTGGCGCCCCCGATAGTGTCACTCAGAGTAATTGAATCGCTACCTTCCGTGTCGAAGGGTTGTGGATCTCCTCGCCCCCGAACCGGAGGTACCTCGTGGCACGTATCGCTCGTAAGGTCGTCGCTCCGCTCGCCGCCGCGCTCACCGCCCTGCCCGCCCTGACCGCGGCCGCGCCCGCCTCGGCCGCCCGGCAGGCCGCCCCGGCCGCGTACTTCGTGATGACCGACATCACCCGCGAGCAGTTCGTCGTCCAGATCACCGATCCCGACAAGATCCGGCACGCCCGCGAGCTGGTCAGCGGCGAGACCGGCGAGCGGCCCCACGTCGTCGGCCGGATCGCGAAGCAGAGGGCCCCCTACAACGGGCGCTGGAGCTACCACTTCCGGCCCGAGACGGTCGACTTCTTCGACGTGGCCATCGAGGTGTGCGACGCCACGATCCCCTACGTCGAGGACCACCTGGACGAGGCCGGCGGGCCGTTCCTGCCCGGGCTCGTCTTCTGCCCATGGACCTCGCGGCTGGTCAGGGAGCTGCCCGCACCCTGACCCCCGCCAGGGAGGCGTGCCGCGCTGCCGGCCGCTCGCACCGGCAGCGTGCCGTCTCACTCCCTGATGCCCGCGAAGCCGTCGCCCACGCAGGCGGCGAGCTGCAGGTACGCATCCCGCGTCGGCTCCTGGAGGCGGTCGAGGTCGATCTCCGCGCCCTCCTCCAGATGCGGGTCGTACGGCACCCGGATCACCGCGCGGCACCGGGCCGCGAAGTGGGCCTCCAGCTTCTTGATGTCCACCGCCGACTTCGACCGGGGCCTGACGCTGCACAGCACCACGGTCGCGTTCTTGACCAGGTCGGCGTAGTGGTGCGCCTCCAGCCAGTCGAGCGTCGCGGAGGCGGCCCTGGCGCCGTCGACGGACGGGGAGCTGACCAGCACGATCTGGTCGGCCAGCCCGAGCACGCCGCCCATCGCGGAGTGCAGCAGGCCCGTGCCGCAGTCGGTGATGCAGATCGAGTAGAAGTTCTCCAGCACCTGAGAGACGGCCTGGTAGTCGGAGCCGCTGAACGCCTCGGAGACCGACGGGTCGCGGTCGGAGGCCAGCACCTCCAGCCGCGACGGCGCCTGCGAGGTGAACGCCCTGATGTCGACGTAGCGCTTGACCTGGTCGCGCTCGTTGAGCAGGTCGCGCACGGTGGCCGAGGTCTCCAGGACGAGCTTGTCGGACAGCGTGCCCCGGTCGGGGTTGGCGTCCACCGCGATGACGCGGTCGCCGCGCACCTGGGCGAGGGTGGCGCCGAGGCCGACCGTGGTCGTGGTCTTGCCCACGCCGCCCTTCAGGCTCAGCACGGCCACGCGGTGGTGCCCGGCCGTGACCGGGGTCCGGGCCCTGGTGACCAACTCGCGGCGGCGGCGCACCTCGGGCGACTCGCCCGGCTTGATCCAGCCGCCGGACGCCTTGTAGACGAGGCGGCGCCAGCCCTTGGCGGGGGCGTTACGCCGGCCGCGCAGCAAGGACTCCGGGTCGAGGCTCTCGGCGGTCGGGCGGCCGGTGAGCGGCGGCTTCGGCGACGAGGTGAACACCGGCGTGGGAGCCGGGCGGCGGCGCGGCGGCGGCGGGATCTCGCGCTCGGCGGGCCGCCACTCGGGCTGATCGGTCCGCTGCCGCTGCTCGGGCTGGTCGGCGCGCTGCCGCCGCAACTGCCGCGGCTCGGGTGCGTCGGTGCGTTGCTGCCGCAGGTCGGACGTCTCCTGCGAGCGGTCGGCAGTCTCCTGCGAGCGGCCGGCGGTCTCCTGAGCGCGGGCGGACGTCTCCCGAGCGCCGTCGGGGATCTCCTGGGCGCGATCGGAGGAGGAGCGCTCGCCCCAGTGGGAGCGGTCCTGCTGCTGCTCCGACCACGTGAGGCGCTGCTCCTGACCGCGGCCCTCCGGCTCGTCCCACTGCGGGCGGTCACTCCTCGGCAGCGTCTCCGGCGACTCGGCGGCCCACTGCGGGACGTCGGCCCGCGGCAGGGTCTCCGGCGACTCGGCGGCCCACTGCGGGATGTCGCCCCCCGGCGCCTCGGCCCATGAAAGCGCGGGCTTGTCCTGCGACTCGGCCCACTGCGGCAGGTCGGCGCGCGGCGGCTCGGCGGGCGTCGGGGCGGGCTCCTCCGCCGCCGGAGCCGCCGAAGCTGCCGGAGCAGCCGGGGTTGCCGGTTCCTCCCAGGACGGCCGCTCGTTGCGCAGCTGGGTGTCGGCCCACGCGGCCTTCTCGGGGGCCGGCGGCGGCTCCTCCGCGCGTGCCTCCGCGCGTACGGACTCATCCGCGCGAGCGGGCTCATCGGCGGGAGCGGCCGGGGTCTCCTCCGCGCCCGGCCGCGGCCAGTCGGGCGGCTGCACCCAGGCCGTCTCCTCCCCGGAGGGCGGCCACGCCGTCTCCTCGCTTGAGGGCGGCCACCTGGTCTCCTCGGCCCGTTCGGGACGGGCCTCGGCCTGCTCCGGCGGGACGAACGACAGCGAGGGGTAGGCGTCGGTGTCGTCGGGGCGCGGCAGCGGCTTCAGCGGCGCGTGGAAGGGGTCGTCCTCGGGCGGGGCGGGCTCTTCCCTGACGGCGGCCCGGCCGAGCCATTCCCCGGCCTCGCTCTCCCGCTCGGGGGCCTCCTCGGCCGCCTCGGCGCCGTACACGGAGTCGACGGCCGCGCGGAACAGCGGCGGCGTCGGGGTGTCGTGGTGCTGGGGCACCAGGGACCACGGGTCCTGGGGGTACGGCGATGCGACCGGCTCGTCGGCGGCAACGGCCGAGGCGCTGACGGGAACGGGCTCCTCGTCCGACTCCTTGATCGCGTCCAGCCAGGCCAGCTGTTCCTCGAGAGATTCCTCTCGATCGTGTCTTGCCACCGTGTTCCCCCTCGGGTGGGTCTAAAGGGGCAGCAAATACCTTGCAGATTATCGCCATGGGTAACCGCGGAGCCCGGCAACCCACAACTTCTTTGCCCGGCTACCGTGGTTCGCATGCGAGCCATTGAGATCGCCGGCCCGGGCGGACCAGAGGTGCTGGAGTGGCGTGAGGTGCCGGATCCACAGGTGGAGCGCGGAGACGTGCTCATCGACGTGACCGCCTCGGCGGTGAACCGGGCCGACGTCCTGCAACGGCAGGGATTCTACGACCCGCCGCCCGGCTCGCCGCCGTACCCGGGGCTGGAGGTCTCGGGGGTGGTGGCCGAGGTCGGGGCGGACGTCGAGCAGTTCAAGCCGGGGGACGAGGTGTGCGCGCTGCTCGGCGGCGGCGGTTACGCCGAGCGCGTAGCCGTGCCGTGGCAGCAGGTCATGCCGGCGCCCGCCGGTGTGCCGCTGCGCGAGGCCGCCGGGCTGCCCGAGGTGGCGTGCACCGTCTGGTCGAACGTGTTCATGGTCGGCCGGCTGCGCGAGGGCGAGACGCTGCTGGTGCACGGCGGCGCCAGCGGGATCGGCACGTTTGCGGTGCAGCTCGCCAAGGCGCTCGGCGCGCACGTCGTCACCACCGTCGGCTCGGCCGCCAAGGGCGAGCAGGTCAGGGAGCTGGGCGCGGACGAAGTGATCAACTACCGCGAGGAGGACTTCGCGGACAAGGTGCGCGCCGACGTCATCCTCGACATCATGGGCGCGAAGTACCTCGCGGGCAACGTCCGCGCGCTGCGCACCGGCGGGCGGCTGGTGATCATCGGGCTGCAGGGCGGCCGCAAGGGCGAGATCGACCTCGGCGCGATGCTCTCCAAGCGGCTGTCGGTGCACGCCACGACGCTGCGCGCCCGCCCTGCGGACGAGAAGGGCGTCATCGTGCGCAGCGTCGTCGACAACGTCTGGCCCCTGGTCGAGGCGGGTGCGGTGAAGCCTGTCGTCTACGCCGAGGTGCCCATGGCCGAGGCCGCCGAAGCTCACCGAATGTTGGATTCGGGAGAGCACGTCGGCAAGATCCTGCTAGTACGGTGAGTGTTATGAATGCTGAGGACAACAACACCCCCCACATCGTGGTGGTGGGCCCCGACTTCCAAGGTCAGGGCGATAACGGCGAAGATGATCGATCGGTGACCAACCTGGTCGAGCAGCCCGCCAAGGTGATGCGCATCGGCAGCATGATCCGCCAGCTTCTCGAAGAGGTCCGCGCGGCCCCGCTCGACGAGGCCAGCCGCAAGCGGCTGAAGGAGATTCACGAGTCCTCCATCAAGGAGCTCGAGGACGGGCTGGCGCCGGAGCTGGTGGACGAGCTGGAGCGGCTCTCGCTCCCGTTCACCGACGACAACGGCACCCCGCCGAGCGAGGCGGAGTTGCGCATCGCGCACGCCCAGCTGGTGGGTTGGCTCGAAGGGTTGTTCCACGGCATCCAGACCACGCTGTTCGCGCAGCAGATGGCGGCTCGTGCCCAGCTTGAGCAGATGCGCAGGGCGCTGCCCGGCGCGCCTGGCGTGCCGGGTGAAGAGGGCGGGCGCCCGCACGGCGGCTCCGGCCCCTACCTGTAGGGGCGCCGGCGCCCCTGCCGCCCGTAACGGCTGCGGCGGCCCCTGCTGCTGTCCGTAGCGGCTTCGGTGCCCCTGCTATCCGTAGCGGCGCGAGCGCCTGCTGCAGATAGCCGCTGGACGCGGCTATCTGTAAAGCTCCTCAAGCACTCGGGCGACGCCGTCGTCGTCGTTGGCGGCGGTCACGTGATCGACCGCCGCCAGCACGTCCGGATGCGCGTTGGCCACCGCGTACGACGTGCCTGCCCAGCTCAGCATGGGCAGGTCGTTCGGCATGTCACCGAACGCGACGGTCTGCGTGTCCTTGATCCCGTGCTGCGCCGCGAACGCCGCGAGCGCGCTCGCCTTGGTGACGCCCTGCGCGCTCATCTCGATCAGGCCCCTCCGGCTGGAGTGCGTGGCCGTGACCAGGTGCCCCACCAGCTCGTCCACGATGGCCTGCAGCTCGTCGGCGCCCATGGCGGCGTGCAGGGCGAGCAGCTTGGCGCAGGGCCGGGCGGTCACCGAGTCGACCCGCACCGCTCCCTGGTGCCGGTCCAGGCCGCCCAGCAGGAAATCGGACTCATGCGCAAAACCGGCTTCATACTCGACCGAAAATACGAGTTCGGGCACGTTCGCTCTTAGCTGAGCGACGACTTCCTCGAGTACCTCCACGGTGATGAGGTGAGATTCCACTATCCGTTCGGTATGGAGATCGTAGATCAGGGCTCCGTTCGCGCAGATGGCCAGGCCACGGTGGCGGACGGCGGCGGCGACCCCGCTCATCCACCGGGGCGGACGCCCGGTCACGAACGCGAGCACAGCGCCGGATTCCTCGACCTTGCCGAAGGCGGCGACCGTGCGGGGAGACACGGTTCCGTCCGTACGCAAGGCGGTACCGTCGAGGTCGGTGGCCACTAGCCGCGGCGCGGGAAGACTCTGCATAACAGGTTCCAGTTTGCCCGGTGATGCCGCCGGACAGAAATCTTCCTGAGGACGGGAACACCAACGCTCCAGAATGGTGTTAGATGTGATGGCGTTGTATTAGCTGATCCCGTAGTGAAAACCAGCATGACTTTGTCTGAGCCACCCCGGGTGCTTGCTGTACGACACACCGGGACCCACGAGGTGTGGGTCCCATAGATTCACATCCTGAGGGAGAGCTTTTATGGCTCAGGGAACCGTCAAGTGGTTCAACGCCGAGAAGGGCTTCGGCTTCATCGCCCCGGACGGCGGTGCGCCGGACGTGTTCGTTCACTTCTCCGAGATCGTCGGCAACGGCTACCGCAGCCTTGAAGACGGCCAGCGGGTCGAGTTCGAGATCACGCAGGGACAGAAGGGGCCGCAGGCCTCTCAGGTCCGGGCCCTCTAACCCACCTGTAGCAGCGAGATAGACCGGGGTTCGCTCCCAGCGAGCTCCGGTCTTTTGCTTGTCCGGGGCCAGGAGTTCCGGTCCTTCCGGCGCCCGGGTCTCGGGCCGGCCGAAGCGTGAGAAAGATCACGAAGGCGGTGTCGGATCGGTCACGGGTGTGACTCGACTCACACACCTCCCGAACCGCCCGCCTCGCCCGGCCATCGACCTGAGTATGAGGTACGCGTGGTTGTGTCACCCCGTGACCATTGCCGGGGTCCTCGTGCTCTTGGTCAACGACCACCTGCTCAAACAGTCATGGCCCGGCCCCGTCACGGGCAAGCTCAGCGACGTCGCCGGGCTCGTCGTGGCGCCCGCGCTGCTGGCCCTGGTGTTCTGGCGGCGCGCCGACCTGGCGGCGACCGTACTCACCGGTGTGCTCTTCACGGCCGTCAAAACGACGGAGACGGGCGCGGAGCTGGCTTCCCAAGCCTGGACCCTCGTGGCGGGCCCGTCACGCGTCCTGGCCGACCCTACGGACCTCCTGGCGCTACCAGCCCTCGCCCTGGCGTGGTGGGTACGGCGGCGCACCCTCGGCCACCCCGGCTCGGCCCGCCGGCGGGTCATCGTGACGATGCCGCTGGCCGTGCTCGCCGTCGCCGCCACCTCGGGCCCGATCCCACCACCCTCGGCCACGGCCGTGGAGGTGAGCCCCTCGGGGCGCATCACCGTCCACACGGACCGGATGCTGGACCTGGTGTCGGAGGACGGCGGCCGCACCTGGACGGAGCGGACCGGCGAGGGCACAGAACGGCCGGCGCAGAGCGCCCAGTGCGTCCCCTGGCAGCCCGCCCGCTGCTACCGCCTGGTCGAGGGCCGGATGGCCGTGGAGCAGTCCGACGACACCGGCGTCACGTGGCACACGTCCTGGGAGCCGTCGGCGGATGACCTGAAGCGGCTGAGCCGGCAGTACCGGCCCGACGGGCTGCGCTCGCGGTCACTGGCCGTGCGGGAGCAGCCGAACGGGCAGCACGTCGTCGTCGTGGCGGACGGCATGGCGGGCATCACCGTCCGCGACCCGTCGGGCACGTGGCGGCAGCTCGGCTGGCCCGGCACCGAGGCGGCCGAGGTGGGCGTGGAGCCCGAGCAGAACGTGGCGATCTTCCTCGCCGCCTGCATGCTGTTCGCCGGGGCGGGAGCCGGGATGCGCCAGTTCACCCTGGCCTACACCGGCTCCGCGCTCGCCGCCTGCTCGGGTCTGCTGCTCCTGGTGCGCTCCGAAGTCCTGCCGCCGTACCCGGAGGTCGTCCTGGGCGTGCCCGTCGTCCTCATCGGGGCGGCACTGCTCCTGGCGGGCGTCACGGTCTGCCTCGTGCTGGCCATGGCAGGCAAGGCCCGCCCGGCCTCCGCCGCCATCGGGGCGCTGGCCGCGCCGCTCGTCTACGGGGCCGTCTACCTGCCGTTCACGGGCTGGGCGCGGGGCACGCCGGACTCGTACACGCTCGCGCTCGCGATCGCCGTCCTGCTGACCGGCCTGGTCGTGCTGGCGAGCGCCGCCGCCATCAGGAGGGACGCCCGCCGCGCGACTGCCGGCTACTTCGCCGGCTCCAGCACGTCGAGGCCCACGTAGGGCCGCAACGCCTGAGGGACCACCACGGAGCCGTCGGCCTGCTGGTGGTTCTCCAGGATCGCCACGATCCAGCGGGTCGTGGCGAGCGTGCCGTTGAGCGTGGCCAGGTGCTGCGGCTTGCCGTCCTTGTCGCGGTAGCGGACGGCGAGCCTGCGCGCCTGGAACTCGGTGCAGTTGGACGTCGAGGTCAGCTCGCGGTAGCGGCCCTGCGTGGGGATCCACGCCTCGCAGTCGAACTTGCGGGCCGCCGACATGCCGAGGTCGCCCGCCGCCGTGTCGATGACGCGGTACGGGACCTCGATCTTGGCCAGCATCTCCTTCTCCCAGCCGAGCAGCCGCTGGTGCTCCTCGTGGGCGTCCTCCGGCCGCACGTACGAGAACATCTCGACCTTGTCGAACTGGTGCACCCGGATGATGCCCCTGGTGTCCTTGCCGTAGGAGCCCGCCTCGCGGCGGAAGCACGACGACCAGCCGGCGTACCGCAGCGGCAGGTCACCGGCGTCGAGGATCTCCTGGGCGTGGTAGCCCGCCAGCGACACCTCGGAGGTGCCGACGAGGTAGAGGTCGTCCTCCGGAAGCCGGTAGATCTCCTTGTCGTGGGCCACGTGGAAGCCGGTGCCCTGCATGGTCTCCGGCTTGACGAGCACCGGCGTGATCATCGGCGTGAACCCGGCCTCGATCGCCTGCTGCATCGCCATGTTGAGCAGGCCGAGCTGCAGCCGCGCGCCGACGCCCTTGAGGAAGAAGAAGCGCGAGCCCGAGACCTTGGCGCCCCGCTCCATGTCGATGGCGCCCAGGGCCTCGCCCAGCTCCAGGTGGTCCTTCGGCTCGAAGTCGAACGTGCGCGGCTCGCCGTGCGTCTCCAGCACGACATAGTCGTCCTCGCCGCCGGGCGGTGCGCCCTCCTCGACGATGTTGGGCACCGTCTGGAGCACCTCGTCGAGCTCGGCGCCCAGCTTCTCGGCCTCCGACTCGGCGGCCTTGACCTGGCCCGCGAGCTCCTTGGCGCGCTGGAGCAGCGCCGCCTTCTCCTCGCCCTGCGCCCTGGAGACCGACTTGCCCATGCTCTTCTGCTCGGCGCGCAGCGACTCGAACGAGGTCAGCGCGGATCGGCGGCGCTCGTCGAGGTCGAGCAGCGTGTCGACGACCGAGTCGTCCTCGCCGCGGGCACGCTGCGACGCCCGTAGCCGGTCGGGGTCCTCACGAAGGGTACGCAGGTCAATCACAAGGGCAAGGCTACCGGCGCACGGAGGCGCCGCGCCCCTGCTTTCCCGCGTACGCGGTCAGGTGCTTCAGACCTGCCCGGCCCTGACCTTGGCCAGCCAGTCGCCCGCCTCCGCGAACTCCGGGTCGGACGTGCCCCGCTTGATCTGCGGCGCCACGCCGTCGGCCCGCGGATAGCTGCCGAGGAAGCGCACCTCGCCGCAGATCCGGTGCAGCCCCGCGATCGCCTCGCCCACGCGGGCGTCGGCGACGTGCCCCTCGAAGTCGAAGTGGAAGAAGTAACGCCCGATGCCGTCGCCGGTCGGCCGCGACTCGATGCGCGTCAGGTTGACCCCGCGCACGGAGAACTCGGTCAGCATCTCCAGCAGCGCGCCCGGGTGGTCGTCGGCCAGGAAGACCACCAGCGTGGTGCGGTCGGAGCCGGTCGCCTCCGGCAGCGGCCCCGGACGGCTCACCTTCACGAACCTGGTCACGGTGTCGGAGCGGTCGCCGATGTGGCCGGCCAGCTCCACCAGCCCGTAGTGCTCGCCGGCGATGCGCGCGGCGATCGCGGCGTCGTACGGGGAACCGGGCAGCGACACCTCCTGCGCGGCGGCGGCCGTGGACGGGGCCGCCACCACGACGGCGTCGGGCAGCTCGCGCGAGATGTAGGCGCGGCACTGCGTGATCGCCGCCGGATGCGTGTAGACCCGCTTGATGTGCGGAATCTCGGTGCCGGGCCGGGCCAGGAGCGAGAACTGCACGGGCAGCAGCAGCTCGGCGTTGATCAGCAACGGCTCGCCCCAGGCGAACTCGTCGAGCGTCGTGGTGATCGCACCCTCGATGGAGTTCTCCAGCGGCACCACCGCGCCGTCGGCGTCGCCGGAGCGGGCGGCGTTCAGCGCGGCGCTCACGGTGGCGCAGGGCAGGCGCTCGGCGGTGGGGTCGAGGAGCCGCAGGGCCTCTTCGGTGAAGGTCCCTTCCGGTCCGAGATAGGCGAGTCTGGGCATGCTTACAGGCTATCCGCAGGTGGACAGCGCCCGCCGCCATTTCGGCCACCGAGTCACCGTACGGGCTCAACTCACAGCAGCTCGGCGGCCCGGCACGCGACCACGGGACCGTGCCCCAGCCTGGCGGCCCGTACCGCCTCTTCCTCCTCCGGCGACAGCGGCTGCTGCCCCTTCCCGCCCACCACGCCCCGCACGTACGTACGGGTCTCGCTGCGCCCGTTGATGGACGTCAGCACGATCCCGTCACCCAGCCCGTTGATCATCGCCACGGAGAACGACAGCCGCCCGGTCATCTCCGACAGCGCGTCGTACCGGCACACCGCGACGTCCCTGATCGCCTTGAGATCGCCGCGCCCCTCGCTGATCTGCCGCGAGAGCATCCGCTGGCAGTCTTCCACCGTGGCCCTGGCCTGGCGCAGCGCCAGGTAACCGATCATCACGCCACTGATTCCGGCGACGACGCCCACGATCACCCATGTGGTAACGAGCACGGCACCGAGCGTAATGGCTGGGTCAAGCGATCCGGCGGCGTTTCGGCAGCCAGGACACCAACAACCACACCAGGGCCAGCGCACCCAGCCCGAACCCGTTCTGCACGATCTTGCCGAGCACCACGCTGACCCCAGGGATCTTCAGGCTGATCAGCGACACCCCCCACCACGGGACCGGCACCACGTAGAACAGCCACACCCCCGCCGCCACCCGCAGCCGCACCGGGTCCCGCCCGTCGCCCACGATCGCCGCCAGCACCACGACCACCCACGCCAGGTGGTGGATCCACGCCACCGGCGACAGCAGCACCGCCATCAGCCCCACCAGCGCGACCGCCGTGAGCGTGTCACCCGCCTTGTACGCCTCCCGCGCCCCCCGGAACCCGAACCAGCCCACCACGGCCACGATCACCGCCCAGACGAGCAGGGTCAGCCACTCCTGCGGCAGGTACAACCGGATCAGCATGCCGCGGATCGACTGGTTCGTCGTGGCCGCGTTCGCGCCCAGCCGTTCAGGATCGAGCAGCGCCGAGAACCAGAAGTCCGCCGCGTCCTGCGGGATCACCGCGAACGGCAGCAACGTGAGCACCGCCGCCGCGAACGACGCCATGAAGAACGTCCGCCACTGCCTCGTCACCAGCAGGTAGATCAGGAAGACGCCCGGAGTCAGCTTCACCGCCGTCGCCAGCCCGACCAGGAACCCCCGCGGCCACCACGGCCGCCTCGCCACGCAGTCCGCCAGGCACAACGCGACCAGCAGGATGTCCACCTGCCCGAACCTGACCTGGTCCCTGATCGGCATCAGGTACGTGCACAGCACCATGAGCAACGCGAATGCCCACGGCACGTACCTGCGCAGCGACTCCCGCTCCAGCACCTGACGGAACGACAGCCACACCGTCACGGCGAGCGCCACGAAGATCCCCGCCGTCCACACCCACTGCGCCGTCTCCCACGACATCCACGCCAGCACCACCGCCAGCATCGCGGCGATCGGCGGATACGTGAACGGCAGCAACTGCGGCGCGGGCGTGACGTAGTCGTACACCGGCCGCCCGTCGAGCAGCATCTGCCCGCCCGTACGGTAAACGTCCAGGTCCACGAGCCGCTGATCGTCGGGGTTCGTCAGCCACGTGTCCACCAGCGGCGCCACCGCGACCGCGACGACGAGCACCACGACCGCCCACGCCCACCACTGCCGCCGGATCACGCGCACCTCGCCACTTGTCACGGTGTGGCACGTTACCGTGGCTGTTGTTGATCGAGGGGCAGACTACTGGGGGTCCGTACATGCCGAACGCCACGCCGCGCCCGCGCGAGGCCCGGTACGCACCACACCCCGCCCGCCGCCCCACCCGTACCCTCACCACCGCCCTCCTCGCCCTCCCCCTCACCTTCCTCCCCGTCGTCCCGGCCACGGCCCTGAGCACGGCCTCGGGCGCGCCCGCGCACATCACCAGAGACGCCGGCGGGGACGCTGCTACAGCCGCAAGCACCGGCCGGCGCGCGAGCGCGGACACGGCGGCCAGCACGGACCGGCACGCGAGCGCGAGCACGGCGGCCAGCACGGACCGGCACGCGAGCGCGAGCACGGACCGGCACGCGAGCGCGAGCACGGCGGCCAGCACGGACCGGCACGCGAGCGCGGGCACGGAGGCAGCGGCCGGCACCCTCTCAGCCACGAGCGCGCCTCAGGGGCGGGTGGCGCTCATCGGGGTGCCCGGGCTGGAGTGGAGCGACCTCGACGAGACGCGGACGCCCGCCCTGTGGCGGCTGGTCGCCGAAGGGGCCTCGGCCTCCCTGTCCACGCGGGCCGTCCCACCCCCCGACCGTGGCATCACGTGCCCCACGGCCGGCTGGCTGACCGTCTCAGCGGGCCAGCGAGCCGGTACGGAGGGCAAGGGCTGCCCGGCCCCGCCCACCCCTCAGCAGGAAGGCCAGGGCGCCACGGTCCCGAGCTGGGCCGCCCTGTCCGCGTACCAGGCGGAGACCGGCTACGACGCGAAGCTCGGCACGCTGGGCCAGCTCGTGACGGACGGAGGCGGGAAGGTCGCCGCGATCGGCCCGGGCGCCGCCCTGGCCGCCGCCGACAAGTCCGGAAATATCGCCAGATACACCCCCACCCTCGACACTCTCGACTCCCTGGGCGACCTCACCCCCTACAACCTGATCGTCCTCGACGCGTCCGCCCTCTCCGACGCCTGGTCGAAGCAGCCCCTCGACGAGTACGGCGTCCCCACCCCCCTCACGCCCGCCGCCCGCCAGGCCGCGGTGACCCAGGCGGACCAGCAGGTAGGCACCCTGATCAGCCGCCTCCCCACCGGCACCACCGTCCTGCTGGCCGGCATCTCCGACGTGACCCCGAACGCCCACCTCCACGTCGCCATCGCCACCGGCCCCTCCCCGGACGGTCGCCCGTACCCGCACGGCCACCTCACCGCGACCTCCACCCGCCAGGACGCCCTGGTCGCGATCACCGACCTCACCGCCACCACGATCCAGCTCCTCGGCCTGCCCGCCGCCCGCGAGGTGGTCGGCCGCTCCTGGCAACCCGGCGGCCCCGCCCCCGCCACACCGGCCGAGACGGTGACGGAACTGGCGGACGGAGACCTGGCCAGCCAGGTGCTGCGCGAGGTCCGCGGCCCGTTCTTCGCCGTCCTCGTCACAGTCCAGCTCCTCTTCTACGCCTTCGCCGCCCTGGCCCTCCGCCTCCGCCGCCGCCGCACCCAGACCCCAGAGGCCAACCCAACGGACGCCGCCACTGCAGACGCCCCAGCAACGGCCGCCACAGGAGCGGACGCCGAGCCAACGGACGCCGAGCCAACGGGCGCCGAACGTAAGGCCACACGCCATCCGGGCGCAGAGCACACAACCACGGACCGTGTGAGCAGCGTGGTAGCGGGCCCAATCGCAGGTGCAGGCGAAGGCGCCGGCCCGAGCACCGACGCAGGCACCGGCTCGGGCATGAGCACCGACGCAGGCACAGGCACGCCCTCGGACCTGGCCGCAAGCGCGGACGCAGGCGCGGGCACCTCCGTGGGCCCACTCGCGACCGCGGGCACGGGAGCGGGCGCGGAGGCAGGGGTGGTGCAGGCGAGTGCCTCCAAGCTGCTCAAAGCCGTCCAACTCGTCGCCGTGCTCAGTGGCGCGATCGCCATCTCCACGTTCCTGGCCCAACTGGTCCCCTGGTGGACCCTGCCGGTCCCGATGTTGTCGGTGATCGTGACGATTCTGGGCATCGCCGCCCTCATCACCGCCCTCGCCTTCGCGGGCCCCTGGCGGGCGCACGTGCTGGGCCCGCTGACCGTGGTGGCCGCCGTCACCTCGCTCGCGCTCCTGATCGACGTCATGACCGGGTCGAAGCTCCAGGTGAACGCCGTCACCGGGTACGAGCCCGTGACGGGCGGGCGGTTCTACGGGTTCAGCAACATCGCCTTCGCCATCTACGCCACTGGCACCGTGCTCGGGCTGGCCGGGGTGGCTCAGTGGCTGCTCGGCCGGGGGGTGTCGAGGGTCGTGGTGGTCGCGTTGTGTTCGGTGTACGGGGCGTTCGCGGTCTTCGCGGACGGGTGGCCTTCCTGGGGAGCGGACTTCGGGGGTGTGCCGGCGTTCGTGATCGGGCTGGCGGTGTTCCTTCTGCTGCTGTCAGGCAAGCGGGTGTCGTTGCTGCGGCTGGTCGTGGTCGGGCTGGCAGGGGCCGCGATCGTGGGGGCGCTGTCGGTGGTGGACTGGTTGCGGCCGGAGACCCAGCGCACCCACCTGGGCACCTTCGTGCAGCAGATCATCGACGGCCAGGCGTGGACGGTCGTCGGGCGCAAGTTCGGTGCCATGGTGGGGGTGACGGTGGGGAACTGGTCGCTGACCCTCCTCTCGCTGGTCGCGCTGGCCTTCCTGTTTCTGGTGCTGGCCCGCCCGTCGCGCTGGGGCGCCGCCGCCCTCGGGCTGGCCTACCGGGAGGCCCCGGCGTTCAGGGCGGGCTTGTTCGGGGCTCTGACGTGCGCTTTCGTCGGCTTCCTCATGAACGACTCGGGCATCGCCATCCCCGCTATGGCGCTGACGGTGGCGGTGCCGCTGACGCTCGCGGCCTGCGTGCGGGCCCTGCAGCTCGCCACGCCCACACCACCAGCGCCACGGTCAGAGCCAGCAGCACCCAGGCGAGCTGGGGCCTGAGCTCCTTGCTGAGCCAGTCGAGCTCGGGCGGCACCCCGTCGACCCGGGCGGGCAGGTACGCCAGCGACAGCACCAGCAGGTGCCCCACCAGGAACGTGTCGAGGGCGGAGGCCGCGACCAGGGCCAGCAGCCCGAACGCCAGCCCGTCGTACCAGGGCAGGATGTACGGCGTGGCGAACAGGTAGGCCACCATCAGCCCCGCCGCCACCACCGGCGCCTCCAGCCCCCGGCCGACGCCCATGCCAGTGCCCGGGGCGTCGGGCGTGCCCCCGGGGCCCGGCATGCCGACTGTGCGCGGTGAGCCCGCCACACCCAGCGTGCCAGGCGCGCCCGCCGCATCCGGTATGCCGCCCAGCGCGTCTGGCTTGCCGAGCGCGCCGGGCTTGCCCAGCGCCTCCAACTCGCCTAGCGGCTCGCCGAGCGTGTCCGGCTGGGCCAGCGCGCCGCCCGGCCCTCCAGGCTTGTCAGACACGCCTGGCGAGCGCAGCGGGGTCAGCATTCCCCGGCGGGAGGCCAGGCGGAGCAGGGCCCAGGCGATGAGCGCCAGGAGCAGGAGCGAGCCGGCCTGGATCTCGCCCCGGTACGCGCTCCCGGGGCCCACGACGACCTGGATCCACCCCTGCACCAGCTTCCAAGGGGAGGCGTGCGAGATCGACTTGCTCGTGCGGGTCATTGGGGCGATCGCCTCCGGCCCGACGATCGCGTAGCCGGCCACGACCACCGCGACCGCGCAGCCCGCCATGAGGGCCAGCCGGCGGGGGTGCCGGCGCAGCTCCCAGGCCGGGCCGAGGGCGACGAGGCCGGCGTTGACCTTGATCGCGACCCCCAGGCCCAGCAGGGCGCCGGCGCCGACGGGGCGGCTTCTGGCCAGGAGGGCGGCGACCATGCAGGCGATGGCGAGCGTATCGGCGTGCATGCCCGCGACGAGCTGGTAGAGCAGGAGCGGGTTGGCCGTCCACAGCAGCGCCGCCCGCAGGCGCCTGGCGGGGTCGTCGCGGGTGAAGCGGTCGAGGAGCAGGGCGGTCGCGATGAACGCGGCGGCGTTGACGGCGGCCAGGACGAACATCGTCAGCCTGAGCGAGTCTCCGCCGATCCAGCTCGCCAGCGCCTGCACGGCGGTGGCCACGGGGCCGTAGACGCTCGGCTCCTCCCGCCACGGCCTCTCCACGGCGTCGGCGATGGGATCGCCGGGCAGGTCGTCGGCCCCGTGCGTGTAGGGGCTCAGGCCCAGGGTCACCATGCGGCCGTACGCCGCGTAGTTGAGGTGGTCGCCGGAGCCCGAGGGCGGCAGGAAGGCGAGAACACCGGCCGCCACGCACCCCGCCAGCACGAACACCCGCGCCTCCGGCAGCCGCCCGAACCAGGGCTCGCGGAGGGCGAGCAGCAGCCCGAGGCCGCCGAGGACGACGGCGGTCGCCGCCAGGGCGATCACCAGGCGCGCATCGGGCCCGACGCCCAGCGAGAAGGGCGGGTGCCAGGCCGGCCCGCCCAGGGCGGGGACCATCGCCGACGGGCCCAGGAGCCCGATGGTGATCGTCAGCAGGATCGAGACGCCGATCGCCGCCGTGGCGGCCCCTGCCGGCCGGGCCCGCGCCCGGATGCGATGCGTCTGCGAAGTCACCGGGAAATTCCAGCACACTCGCGAGACGCCTACCGACGAACGGCCCCCGCCTGTGGACAACCCGCGCCGGAACGATCCCTGCGACCGCCCGCCTGTGGACAACCCGCCGTCCATCGACTCCCGGCGGCGCCGACCTGCGGAAAAGCGGTCACTCCCCGGTCAGCCCGTCCACAGACTCCCGGATGAGGTCGGCGTGGCCGTTGTGCCGTGCGTACTCCTCGATCATGTGCACGAGGATCCACCGCACATTGACCTTGCGCCCATCACCCCACGCCCGCGTGGACAGCCGGTCCAGGCCGCCATCGGCCAGCGCCTCGTCCAGCAGGGCGCGGGAGCGCGACACGGCGTCCTGCCACAGCTCGCGCAGCTCCTCAGGGGTGTTCGCGGTGGCGGAGTGCCAGTCCCAGTCGGGGTCGGCCTTCCAGTCCACCGTGCCCCACAGGGGCTGGCCCTCGCGGTCGTGCAGGAAGCGGGCGAACCAGAAGTCCTCGACGTACGCCAGGTGCTTGAGCATCCCGCCCAGCGTCATCGAGGACACGCCCACGGTGGCCTTGAGCCCGGCCGCGTCCAGTCCGGCGGTCTTCCACGCGAGGGTGGCGCGGTGGTACTCCAGGTAGCCGACGAGGGTGGCGAGCTCTCCCTCGGCGAGCGGTGGTTCGGGGCGGCCTTGCTCATCTATGTCCGGCATGCCGGAAGTGTAGGCGCCGGGACGATCAACCGCACCGCCGGTGGTCACCGGTGCCGGAGCTTGTCGAGGTTGTGGACGACGACGGGCTCGCGCACCGCCAGCGCCCGCGCGACGTCCCGCAACTGCCGGGCCCGGTGCAGCTGCGCCCGCCAGTCGGTGCCGGTGGCCCGGTGGGCCATGTCCACCTCGACCTCGAGGACGCGGTATCCCTGGCGCAGCAGGTCGATGGTCAGCGCCGTCTCCACGCCGAACCCGTGCGCCAGCGGGCGCGCCGCCTCGAACGCGGCCCTGGTCAGGCAGCGCTGGCCGTTGAGCGGCTGGGCGGGGTCGAAGCCGGTGGCGCGGCGGATGCCCTCTTTGGACAGCCGTACGACTAAGCCGTGCCCGCCCAGCTTCACCCGCGTGGTGAACACGGCGATCGTCATGTCGGCCGTGCCCTCGCGCACGGGCGCGATCAGCGGCGCGGCGGCCTGGGCCGTCTCGCCGAGGTCGGCGTCGAGGAAGAGCAGGTGGCGCGGGGCGGTGTCCTCGTCGAGCAGGCGTACGGCCTCGGCGCCCGTCTCCATGGCGGCGGCCTTGCCGCGGTTGCGGCTGTGGCGCACCACCCTGGCTCCGGCCGCGCGGGCCACCCTGCCCGTCTGGTCGGTCGAGCCGTCGTCGACGACCACGACGAGGTCGACGCCGGGCAGGGCGGCGGCGGCCTTGACGGTGGCCTCGATGCGGTCGGCCTCGTTGACGGCGGGAATGACGACCGCCGTGTCACCACTCACCGGTCATCGCCTCCACAGCGGTGTGCGCACCCCGTCATGAGCCCTCTGCGACGAGGAGCTCCTGCGGCACCTCTTCGTGCACGGTGAACACCGAGTCGAGCCCCGTGACCTGGAGGATCTTGCGTACGGCGGGACGCGGCGCGGCCACCTCCAGCGCCCCTCCCTGCTCTTTCATCCGCTTCAGCGCCGAGAGCAGCACGTTCATCCCCGTGGAGTCGCAGAAATCCACGGCGGACATGTCGATGACCACCCGGCTTGGCCCGTCCTGCAGCAGCCGAGTGAACTCGGACTGCAGGTGAGGCGCCGTATAGAGGTCGATTTCTCCGGTGATGGCAACGAGTGCGCACCCGGCATGTGATCGAGTCGAGACCTTGAGCTCCACATGGGCAGGCTAGCGGCGCGAGCGCTTCCGGTCACGTTGTCACGCCGATAGGGGAACCACAGGTTTTTGTCCTCCGTTTGGGCTCCATGAAAACGGAGAGTACGCGAAGCTTGACAGCGTGACACGGGAACCGCCACCGCTTCGTGGAGAAGGAGGGGCTGGGGCACGACCGACGGGCCCCGGATCGATGAAAGCTGAAAAACCCGAAGACGCTCAGCGCCAGGGCCTCCGAGAACGCCTGGAGACCATCCAAATCAGCACAGAGAAGGCGACGTCATGGCATGACCAAGCGGGGCGCCTGCGCGGCCTGGTGAACCACGAAGGCTACGTCCCCATCCGCACCCGGCTCGCGATCGAGGACCTGGAGTTCCTCGCGGGGGCGCGTACCGAGCTGCTCAGGTTCTCGGAGCTCGGGCTCAGGTTGCTCGATCTCCACCAGCCGCGCGACGCGGGGGGCATCACGAGCGACACCGCCCATCCGATATTGCGCTGCCGGAGCTGCATGTGGCGCTGGCCGTGCCCGACGTTCCGCGCGATGGCGGAGTCGTTCGGCGAGCCTCGGGACCTGCCGGAGAGCGCCTGAGCGGGGGGACGAGGAGGTCAGCCGCCGACCAGGGGCAGCCGAATCTCGAACCGGCACCCGGGCCCGTCGTTGACCACGTCGATCACCCCGTCGTGCGCCTCCACGATCCCTTGCGCGATGGCCAGCCCGAGCCCGGCCCCGCCGTCAGCGGTCGGGGTACGAGCCGCCTCCCCCCGGAAGGCCACCTCGAACACCCGAGGGAGATCCTCCTCGGGTATCCCCCCGCAACAGTCCGTGACGGACAGGCAGGCCATTCCGGCCGCGTCCACCTCGGCCCTGAGCACCACGGTCCGGTCCGACGGCGTGTGCCTGATGGCGTTGACGACCAGGTTCCCGAGGGCCCGTCCGAGGGCGCCCGCGTCGGCCTCCACGGGCACGGCGGCCGACGCCTCGGCCGTGAGCACCACTCCCTTGGCCCTGGCCAGCGGCTCCGCGCCGGCCATCGTGTCGGCGAGCAGGTCGGCGAGCCCGATCCTGGCCCGTGACAGCCGCAGCGCACCCGCGTGGATCCGCGACAGCTCGAACAGGTCGTCCACCATCGCGGACAGCCGCTCGACCTCCAGCTTGATCTGCCGGTGGTAGCGCGCGACCGTCTCGGGGTCGGACACCACGCCGTCCTCCAGCGCCTCGGCCATGGCCCGCATCCCGGCCAGCGGCGTGCGCAGGTCGTGGCTCACCCACGCGACGAGCTCCCGCCGCGCCCCCTCCAGTGCCCGCTCGCGCGCGTACGCCTCCTCAAGGGTGTTGGCGATCGTCTGCAGCTCCGCGGGCAGCCCCCGCGGGGCCACGAACGGCGCCGCGCGCACCGCCTGGACCAGCCGCCTGCTCTCTCCGACGACCCGCCTGGCCAGCACGAACGCCACCCCCAGCCCCACCAGCCCGCCGACGGCCACCACGCTCAGCACGAAGTCCTTGGCCGGCCCCTCGATGAACATCTTGGTGATGATCGCCACGACGCCGGCCAGCGTGGCCGTGACGGCGACCACCACGACCACGGCCAGCATCACCCCGATGGACCTGGCGCGCAGCCGCCACATGAGCCAGATGCCGGCGAGCGCGATGAGCAGCCCGAGCCCGGCCGTGACGGCGACGATCATGGGCAGGTCGCCCGGCTCCGGCATCATCGGCCCTCCACCCTGCCCGCCTCCGTCATCAGCCCTCCAGGGGCTCGTACCGGTATCCGACGCCCCACACCGTGACGATGCGCCGCGGATCGGTCGGGTCGGTCTCGATCTTCTCCCTGAGCCTGCGCACGTGCACGGTCACGGTGGAGGAGTCGCCGAACGACCAGCCCCACACCTGGTTGAGCAGCGCCGACCGGCTGAATGCCTGCCGCGGGTTGCGCATGAGGTGGGCCAGCAGGTCGAACTCGCGGGCAGTCAGCAGCACCTCCTCGCCGCGCAGCCGTACCTCGTGGGCCCCGACGTCCACCACCAGGTCGCCGTCACGCAGGATGCCGGTGCCGCTGGTGACGGCCGCGCCGCGGGCCCGCCGCAGCACCGACTGCACGCGCAGCGCCAGCTCGCGCGGGCTGAACGGCTTGACGACGTAGTCGTCGGCGCCGGTCTCCAGCCCGACGACGCGGTCGATCTCCTCGCCGAGCGCGGTGAGCATGATCACCGGTACGGGCCAGCGCTCCCTGAGCTTCCTGCACACCTGGAGCCCGTCGATCTTGGGCAGCATCAGGTCGAGCACCATGAGGTCGGGCGGCCGGGCCAGCGCCCTGCGCAGCGCCTCGGCGCCGTCACCGACGCACTCGACCTCGTGCCCGTCACGCTCCAGATAGCGCGCCACGACCTCGGAGACGGTCGGATCGTCGTCGACCACCAGGATGCGTGTGTTCACGGTTTCACGGTACGGCCAGGGGGGCGGGGAGTGATGTACGCGTCATCGCTTCGTAAGGCTCGCGGATCATGGGCGCAGGACGTACGGTGGCCTCATGGGTAGAGTCGTGATGCTCGTCATAGGGACCTTGCTGGGTCTCTTCGTGCTGTTCAACTTCCTGCTGCCGATGCTGGCAGGCCTGATCAAGCTCGCTCTGATCATCGGCGTCATCGCGGTCCTCGTCTTCGTGGCGGTCGCCGTGGTGGGCAAGTCCTCCCGCTCGCACTGACCTTCGATGCAGTTCCTGTTCGATCCGTGGCTGGTGGGGATCACCATGGTGGCGATCCTGCTGCTGGCCACGTGGGCGGCCGCGCTGCTGCCCGCCCTCAGCGGGGAGCCGCCGAGCTTCCCGCTGTCCTACGCGCGCCGCACGGCCTTCCAGCGGCAGCGTGACCCCGACGCGGCCGGCCGGTCGCGGCCACGAGCGCCTTAGGCGTGCCCCGCTTTCACCTCACGTAAGCGGGGCTCTCTCATCCATGAGTGAGCCCGGATCTCCCCTTTCGAGGAAACAGGGCTCATGATCGATTCTCTTGTCACGTTCGTCATCGGCATGTCCGGCGGCAGTGCCGCGCTCGGGATCGTGCTGTTCACGCTGGCCGTACGGCTCCTGCTGCTCCCGCTGAACGTCCGCCAGGCCCGGACGATGAAGATCCGCGAAAGGCTCGCGCCGAAGCTGCGTGAGCTGCAGAAACGCCACGGGCGCAACCCCGAGCGGCTGTCGCGGGAGATGAACGCGCTGTACGCCAAGGAAGGCACGTCGCCGTTCGCCGGGTTCCTGCCGATGCTGGCGCAGCTGCCGTTCCTGTGGTTGATGTACCAGGTCGCCACGCACCCGACGGCGCTCGCCGGCCATCAGCTTTTCGGCGCACCGCTGGGGCAGCAGGTCGCCGGGGTGATCGCTAATTACGGTCTGGTCAGCGGACCATTTTTGGTCTTTGTCTTGGTCATCGCGCTGGTCGCAGCCGTGGCCTGGCTGTCAGCACGGCAAATGAAGATCGCGGAGGAGCAGCCGGAGCTGCTGAAGAAGATCATGCGGCTGCTGCCGTACGGCACCGTGCTGGCCACGCTCGTGCTGCCGCTGGCCGCCGCGCTCTACCTGCTCGTCTCGACGGCGTGGGCCGTCACCGAGCGGGCGGCGCTCAACAGGCGGCTGCAACCCGCCTAGCTAGCTGACCTCTCGCAGGGCCGCCACCTGCCCGTTCATCGACTGGCTCGGAGCGGGCAGGATGGCCCAGACGGTCGTGGTGTCACCGTCGTGCCTGACTCCCCAGCTCTCCGCCACATACTCCACGATGCCCAGCCCCCGGCCCCCGAGTGAGGACAGGGTCGGGCGGCCCGCCCGCGGCTCCGTGGCCGCACCCCCGTCGCTCACCGCCACTTCGATGTGATCGTCACTGCGCAGCCAGGCGACCCTCACCATGCCCGACGGCAGCGGATGCGCGTGCCGCAGCGCGTTGCTCAGCAACTCGCTCACCACCAGCACCGCATCGTCGATCGCGGCGGCAAAGACCCCGCTGTCCTGCAGGTCAGTGCTCAGACGCTGGCGGGCGACGGCAACGCTGGACGGCGCGTACGGCAGCAGCACCACGCTTGACACACCCACCTCCCCGTTACCTGTGCCCCCCGCGGGAACACTCCCCGGTACGACCGAAATGCCCCGTTACTCGATCCCAGAAACCGCATCTCGATCACAGCTTGTACACATTGGACGATAGATCAGCTCAACCGTGACCACCTCGTTACCGCATCGGTGTGTCGGATCGGATAGAGGAAGCACACCTGAGGACGAGCCGCATTCTGGTGCCCCCTCCCGGTCTCGGATGCGCGCTGACATCTCCCCCCTGTGCTCTGGCGAGGCTGCGGACGATGTAGAGCCCGAGCCCTACTCCACCAAACCGTCTCCGGTCGCCGCTGTCCACCTGGACGAACCGCTCAAAGATCCGCTCCCGGTCAGGCGGGGCGATACCGACTCCCTCATCATCGACCACGACGACCACGTTCTCCTCCTCCGGCCAGGCTCCCACGCTGATGAGCCCGCCCCTGGGCGAATACTTGAAGGCGTTCTCCAGCAGCTGGCCGAGGATGATATCGGTGGCCAGCGCGTCGCCCAGCACGTACGGCAGCCCCTCGGCCAGCTCCACCTCCACCCGGTGCCGGTCCGACAAGGAGGGCAACCCAAGTGTGGCCCCTTCGATCCGCTCGGCCAGGTCGAACTCCTCGATCCGCACCTTCAGCTCGTCCGCGCCCGCCCTGGCCCCCAGCAGCAAGTGGTCCATCAGCTCGCCCAGCGACCTGGCCCGCTCGGCGATCGTGTGCACGGCGGCGCGGCGCTCGGGGTCGCTCATCTTGTCCCAGCGCGAGTCGAGCGTGCTGGCGAACCCCCGCACGATCGTGATCGGCGTGCGCAGCTCGTGGCTGGTCGTGGCCAGGAACAGGTCCTTGGCCTCCTCCAGCTCCTTGGCCGCGGTCACGTCGCGGAAGTCGACGACGACCTCGCCGGTCTCCTCGATCCGGGCGCTGACGACGTCCAGCCAGCGCCCGTTGTCGAGCTGGAAGGTGCCCTTCTCCCCGGCCGACGGCACGGGGAACGGCGGCGGCCCGCCGAGCACGGACTCGACGGGCAGCGCGGTCAGCCCGGCCGCCGCCGGGTTCCAGCGCACGACCCGGCCGTCCTCGTCGAGCACGGCGATGCCGTCGGCGCTGGCGTCGAACACCGCCCGCTCGTACGCCCGCTGCCGCACCGCCTCCTGGTAGGCCACCGCGTTGCCGACCGCGATGCCCGCGTGCCCGGCCAGCAGCTCCAGCAGCTCCAGCTCCAGGTGGCCCGGTGTGCTGTTGGCGAACAACGCGTAGAGCGCGCCGTACGGCCGCCCGCCCACAGCGGCCAGCCCCAGCGCGATCGTGTGCAGCCCGCTCAGCCGCGCCCACACAAGGTCGTCGAGACCGTGCGACTCCAGCAGCACGGTCTTGCCCGTCCGTAAAAGTTTGTCCACGAGGCTCGTACGCAGCTCGGTGGTGGTGCCCCTGATCGAAGCGGGCAACTGGTACGTACTGACCAGCCGCAGCCGTTCCCCCTCGATGAGCACGAAACCGCCCGCGTCGGCGCCGGTCAGCTCGGTGAGGCTGGCCGAGATCCGGTCCAGCACCGCCGACAGCTCCAGCTCGGAGTTGATGTCGCCCACGACGTCGGTGAGCCGGCGCACGAGCCTGGCCCGGCGCGCCACCCGCTCCCTGGCCACGTGGTCGGCCAGCGCCGGATGGTAGACGCACACGTAGCCGCCCACGGCGCTGCCCAGGCGCAGTGCGCTGATGTCCACCCGCAGGTCGAGCAGGGTGCCGTTGCTGTGCAGGCGCCTGGTGCGCAGCGACACGGGCTCGCCCGTGCGCACCCGCTCCAGGGCGGCGGTGTGCTCGGTGGTCAGCTCGTCCGGCACGATGGGCGCCCTGCGCCCGATCACCTCGTCCGCGCTCCAGCCGAACACCCGCTCCGCCGCGGCGTTCCACACCAGCACGCTCTGATCCCGGTCGAGCGCCACGACGGCGTTGGGCGAGCTGGCGAGCGCCGCGCGAGCGATCTCATCGTCACTACCGGCCCATTCGTCCCCCACTACTCCATAGTGCACGTGGTGCGGTGGGTGCGTCGGGAGATCCGTCCGATACGCTGCGGTCACGGTGATTCCCGGCGGTGGGAGGGTGCGAGGCATGTCGAGCAACGATCTCGATGCCCTGTTGCGGGTGACCTCCAGCACCTATCGGGGCGAGACCCCGCCCGACATCGCCTTCGGCACCTACGACGGCGCCGTGGGCAGGCTGGTGCTGGCCGTCACCGGCAAGGGCATCGCGGCGTGCAGCTTCGAGGCAGAGAACGACGTGTACGAGCTGGTCAGCCGGCACGTGGGCACGTTCATCGGGCCCGACGCCAGGCGGCTCGACCCGGTGCGCAGAGAGCTCGACGCGTACTTCTCGGGGCGGCTGCGCACGTTCGCCACACCGGTGGACCTGGCGCTGGCCACGCCGTTCGCGCGCACGGTGCTGCAGAAGACCATGGCCGTCCCCTACGGCACCACCACGACCTTGGAGCGCATCGGCGAGAGCATCGGCCGGCCGCGCGCGCTGCGCGCCATCGGCAACGCCCTCGCCTCCAACCCCGTCTGCGTGATCGTGCCCTGCCACCGGGTGGTGCGCGAGGACGGCGCGCTCGGCGACTACGCGGGCGGGCAGCACGCCAAGCAGCACCTGCTCAACGTCGAACGGAAGGCCTCCGCACCAGCAGGCCGATGAGCAGCGTGACCACGGCGGCCACCAGCGCGCCGCCCAGCGCCCCGTTCATCCACACCTGCCGGGTGAAGCCGATGGCCTCGCGCGCGCCCGCCCAGAACGCGTCCCACGCCGCGATCGTCGGCGTCGAGGTCGTCAGCCAGTAGGCCGCGAAGCCCAGCGCCCACGGCACCAGCATCGACCAGCGCGACGGCGCCCACTCCTCGGTGTTCCAGCGCCGGGCGCCGCCGAGCAGGAAGTAGTCCACGGCCAGCACCGCGAACATCGGCACGAACACCGCGCCGATCACGCCCAGGAACGCGCCGTACGAGGTCACGTCCACGAGCAGGGCGATCACGACGGTGAGCACGCCGATGGCGACGGAGAAGACCCGGCGGTCCACGCGGGGCATCAGGTTCTGCAGCGAGACCGTGGTGGAGTAGACGTTGGCGAACGACTGGTCGGTCTCGCGCAGCACGAGGATCGCGAAGAACAACGCGCCCAGCGGCACCGCGACGAACGTGCCGAACACGGAGTCGGCGTCGCCCGCCAGCGCCACCGCGTACACGCCGAGCCCCAGGCAGGCCACCTGGGCCAGCGTGTAGCCGCCGACGACCCCGGTGAAGGCGGCGCCGGTGGAGCGCGAGTGCCGGGCGAAGTCGGCCGCCATCGGCACCCACGAGACCGACAGCGCGATCACGTAGTCGACCGCGGCGGGGAAGGCCGTCCACGAGCCGCCCTCCTGCGGCGGCGCCTCCCGCAGGAAGAACCAGGCGAACCAGACCAGCGCGACGATCACCCCGACGGTCACGTACCGGCGCAGCACCCGGATCGACCCGAGCGGCCAGATCGTCAGCGCCGTGGTCAGCACCCCCGCCACGATCACCCACACCGCGTACGGCACGGGGAAGATCGTGCCCGCGGCGGTGGCGATCACCCACAGCTCGAACGCGCCCCAGCCGAGCATCTGCACGATGTTCAGCACCGTCGGCACGTACGAGATCCGGGCCCCGAACAGCCCGCGCAGCAGCACCATCGCCGGCTGCCCCGTCTGCGTGCCCGGCACCGCCGACAGGCCCACCATGGCCGTGCCGATCAGGCTGCCGACCACGGTGGCCACGAGCGCCGCCGCGAGGCTCAGCGGGGCGTTGCCCAGCGGGTCGACCAGGAACATCGCCCCGGAGAAGCCGAGGAGGCTGACGCCGAGGTTCGCCCAGAGCGCGCCCTGGTCGAGCACGCCCAGCGTCTTCGGCGGCCGCCCTTCGAGTGTCAGCGGAACTTCGTCGGCGACATGCGACATCGCACACTCCCTACGCCGGCATTACCCGGACAGGTTCAGGCGGTCGGCAGCAGCGGTATCTGCCCTCTCAGCCTGGTTGCCCCAAGCTCCCGCGACGATCTGTAGTTTGTGCCCTCATCATGCCTCAATGACGGCAGAACCACCATAGTGGGCGAGTTCAGGCGACGTACGGCGGCTGTCCCGTTTCGCTGACCATCGGCCGGCGGGCGGACTCCCACGCCTGCATGCCGCCGCCCACGTTGATCGCCTCGCGCCCGAGCTGGTTGAGCCAGGCCGCCACGTTCATGGACCGGCCGCCCACCCGGCAGACGACGTAGACGGGACGGTCGCTCGGCACCTCGTCCACCCGGCCCTGGATCTGGGTCATGGGGATGTGGACGGCCTCAGGCGCGTGGCCGGCCAGCCATTCGTCCTGCTCGCGGACGTCGAGCAGGTAGGCGTCTGCGGGAACGGCGGTGGCCTCGATCTCGGGAACGGTCATGTCTCCATCATCTCGCGCCTGGCATCGTAGGACGCACGGGCCGCGATGATCTCCTCCTGGTGCTGCTCGGTCCACGTCACCAGCGACTTGATGGTCTGGTGCAGCGTCCGGCCGAGCGGCGTCAGCTCGTAGTCCACGCGTGGCGGCACGACCGGGTGCACGGTGCGGCTGACCAGGCCGTCGCGTTCGAGCTGGCGCAGCGTGACGCTGAGCATGCGCTGGCTGATGCCGTCGATCTCGCGGCGGAGCTGGGTGAAGCGCAGGCTCTGGCAGTCGAGCAGGGCGATGACCAGCAGCGACCACTTGTCGGCGATGCGGTCGAGTATCTGGCGGACCTCGCAGTCTTCACGCACGTCCCACTGGCGCACGTCGTAGTCGTCGTCCACGGTGCCTTCGCAGTAACCGAGTGATTGAGAAGTGCCTTCTTCCACGACAAATCATGCTGGCGCATGATGTGGGGCGGTTACAAGAGAGAACCGAATGCCTATTCGTAACCGGGGGTCTTTGTCATGCCTGTGCCCACCCGATCCTGGGGTGTCCTGATCGTGTTGTGCGGTGCCATCTTCCTTGAGGGCATCGACGTCGCCATGCTGAACGTCGCGCTCCCGTCCATCCGGGCCGACCTGGGGTTGTCCACCGGCATGCTGAGCGGGGTCGTGAGCGCGTACGTGCTGGGTTACGGCGGTTTCATGTTGCTCGGCGGGCGGGCGGCCGACCTGCTGGGGCGGCGGCGGATGTTCCTGCTCTGGCTGGTGGTGTTCCTGCTCTTCTCAGGGCTGGGCGGCTTCGCTGAGGAGGGGTGGGTG
The DNA here is from genome assembly GCF_012034275.1 of Nonomuraea composti. NCBI lineage: Bacteria > Bacillati > Actinomycetota > Actinomycetes > Streptosporangiales > Streptosporangiaceae > Nonomuraea > Nonomuraea composti. The sequence continues at coordinate 87,317 of NZ_JAATEP010000026.1, forward strand.
CTGCTGGTGGCCAGGTTCGTCACGGGGGTGGCCGCCGCGTTCATGACGCCCGCCGGCCTGTCCCTCATCACCACGAACTTTCCGGAGGGCCCGCAGCGCAACCGGGCCCTGCTGATCTACGCGGGCACCGCCGCCGGCGGCTTCGCGCTCGGTCTCGTGATCGGCGGGCTGCTGGCCGCGATGGGCTGGCGCTGGGTGTTCTTCGCGCCCGTCCTGCTGGCGCTGGCCATCCTGGTCGCCGCCGTCCCCCTGATCAAGGACCGGGGCGACCGCGCGGAGGGGAGCTTCGACGTGGCGGGCGCGATCACCATCACGGGGGCGATGATCCTGCTCGTCTACGGCGTCGTACGCCTGGAGCACCCCTCCGACGGCCCGCTCCTGACCGTGGGGGCCTTCGCCGCCGGCCTGGCCCTGCTCGCGCTCTTCGTCGCCGTCGAGCGCCGCTCCGCCAGCCCGCTCGTCCGCCTCGGGATCCTGCGCTCGGGCCCGCTGGTCCGCGCGAACGTCATGGCCGCGCTGCTCACGGCCTCCTTCTTCGGCTTCCAGTTCCTGGTCACGCTCTACCTCCAGGAGCTGCGCGGCTGGTCCACCGTCCAGACGGGCCTGGCCCTGCTGGCCGCCGCCGCGGACGTGGTGCTGGCCCCCACGCTCACACCCTGGCTGGTCAACCGGTACGGCAACGCCAAGGTCGTGCTCGGCGGCCTGCTGTCGGGCCTGCTGGCCTACGCGTTGTTCCTCGGCGTGGGCCTGGACTGGACGTACGCGGCCATGCTGCCGTCGATGCTGCTGATCGGCCTGATGTTCGCCTTCGTCTACGGCCCGCTGACGATCGTGGCCACGGACGGCATCGCCGAGCACGAGCAGGGCCTGGCGGGCGGCCTGATCAACTCCTCGTTCCAGTTCGGGGCGGCCCTGGGCCTGTCGATGGTGACCGCCGTGAACGTGGCCGCCCTCGGCGGCGCCACGGACGCCGGCGCCGGGCTGGAGGCGATGCGCACGGCCCTGGTGGTGCCCGTCACGGCCACGCTGCTGGCCGCCGTCATCGCGGTCGCGGGCCTGCGCACGCGCGTACGGGAAAGGGCTCTCAGCACTATTTGAGCAGCTTGGACAGGCGGCGGTCGGCCAGCGGCTTGCCGCCTGTCTGGCAGGTGGGGCAGTACTGCAGCGAGGAGTCGGCGAACGAGACCTCCCTGATCGTGTCGCCGCACACGTCGCAGGGCTGCCCCGCGCGGTTGTGCACGCGCAGGCCCGACTTCTTCTCCGCCTTGAGGTCTTTGGCCGCCAGCCCGTGCGCCCGCTCGACGGCGTCGCGCAGCGTGGTGACGATGGCCTCGTGCAGGTCGGCGATCTGCGCGTCGGTCAGCGTGGCGGCGATCTTGAACGGGGACATCTTCGCGGCGTGCAGCACCTCGTCGGAGTAGGCGTTGCCGATGCCCGCGATCACCTTCTGGTCGCGCAGCAGCCCCTTGATCTGGGTGCGGTTGCCGCCGATGATCCGCTTGAGCGCGTCGACCGTGAAGCCCTCGGCGAGCGGGTCGGGGCCGAGCGCGGCAATGCCCGGCACTTCGTCCGGATTTTTCGTGACATAGACGGCGAGGCGCTTCTGCGTCCCCGCCTCCGTCAGCTCGAACCCCGGCGCCGGCCCCTCGTCATCGGGCGCCAGCCGCACGCGCACCGCCAGCGGCCCCTTGCCCGGACGCACCGGCTTGGCGCCGGACAGGTCGTCACGCCAGCGCAGCCACCCGGCGCGGGCCAGGTGGATCACCAGGTGCAGGCCGTCGCAGTCGAGGTCGAGGAACTTGCCGTGCCTGGCCACGCCCGTGACGGTCAGCCCGCCGAGCGCGGTGACCGGCGGGTCGAACGTCTTGAGCGCCTGGATGGCGACCACGTCGACCCCCAGGATCGTGCGGCCCACCGCCCGCTCGCGCAGGAAGTGGGTGAGCGACTCCACTTCGGGAAGTTCGGGCATGCCACCAGGGTACGTGCCACTCCCCGGTGTCCACGTTCGCCGGGCTCAGGGTACGTCCCAGAACGCCAGCTCGTGCATCATCCCCTCGGTGAACAGCTCCTCCGCCCGGTCAGGATCGGGCCCCGCCTCGTCGATCATCTGCCCGATCCGCGCGGTCAGCGCCGCGAACCCCGGATCCGCGTACGTGTCCACCCACGCCCGATAGCGCGGCTCCTTCGGCGGGTTCTCCGCCAGGATCCGCCCGAGGTTGGAATATCCCCACATGCACGGGTACAGCGCCGCCAGCCCCTCCGCGTACGAGGCCGCCGACTCCAGCAGGAACGCCGTGTACGCCGCGCACGCCGGCCCCTTCACCGCCCCCTCCAGGTCGGCCCCGAACTCCGCCGACATCGACCGGTGCAGGCTCAGCTCGTCGTGAAAGGTCGTGTGCGCCAGGTCCACCAGGTCGCCCAGATGCCCGTCGGGCGCCTGCCAGGCCAGCCGGGCGAAGACGCGCACGTAGTCCAGCAGGAACAGGTAGTCCTGCTCCAGCCACGACCGGAACACCGCCTCCGGCAGGTCCCCGCGCCCGATGCCCCGCACCGTGGCGTGGCCGAGCTGCGCCTGGAGCAGCGGGTGCCCGATCGCGTGCAATCTCGCCGAAATGCTCATGGCTGGGAGATTAGTGTTCACGGCATGACGGTGACGATCGCCGAAGAGCTCCTCCTGCTCGCCTACAGCGACGACAAGGGCAAGCCGCTCATCAGCGTCACGCGGCTCGACCCGGCGATCGCCGGAGCGGTCCTGGCCGAGCTGGCCGTGCGCGGGCGGATCGAGCTGGCGGGCCGGGTGCGCAAGAGGCTGGCGGTCACCGACCCGGCCCCGCTCGGCGACCCGGAGCTCGACGCCGCCCTGGCGCTCATCGCCGCCAAGAGCGCCGGCCGCAGCCCCGTCTGGTGGGTGCGCAAGCTCCAGTCGCACAAGCTGCGCGACCGCCTGCTGTCCCGGCTGGCCGCGGCGGGCGTCCTGAGCGAGCGGCGCGGCAGGGTGCTGGGCCTCTTCCCGGTCACCCGCTGGCCGGAGGCGCACCCCGGGGTGGAGGCGGACGTCAGGGAGCGCGTCTCCGCCGTCCTGGCGGGCGCCCGGCCGGACGAGCGTACGGCTGCCCTGATCGCGATCACGCGCGCGGCCGGGCTGAGCCGCACGGCGTTCGGCGGCGCGAGCAGGAGGCGCGTCAAGGAGATCGCCAAGGGCGCGTGGGCGGCCGACGCGGTGGCGCAGACCATCGCCGCCATCGAGTCCGCCGTCCTGCTCACCGGCACCTCCACCTCCTCGGGAAGCGGTGGCGGCGGCGGGGACGGCGGAGACGGGGGCGGCGACGGCGGAGGCGACTGACCCTCTCGACCAAGCGGCCAACCCTATGGACGTCAGCCCGCGTCGAGGATCTCCTTCGGCACCGGCTTGTCCGCCTTCAGCGCGTCGAACAGCGCCAGCGCCTTCGTCCGGTCCCACTTGACCGCCGACCCGCCGCCCGCGATCTCGGTGCCGCCGAACGGCACCACCGTCGTCACGGGGCTGTCGCCCATGGCCAGCCCCAGCGAGAGCAGGTTGAACGCGCCCGTGCCGGAGTCGACCTCGACCGCGTCGGTGGCGCTGAACGCCAGCGGGACCGAGGTGAACGGGTTGAGCAGCACCCCGGGGCTGGCGGCCTTCTTCACGACCGCGCCGAGGAACTGCCGCTGCCGCTTGGTCCGCTCGAAGTCGGGCAGCGCGCCGCCCTTGCGGGTGCGGACGTAGCCGAGCGCCTGGGAACCGTTGAGCACCTGGACGCCCTTCTTGAGCTTGAGCCCCGCCTTGGGGTCGTCGACGGCCGCCCGTACGTTGATCTCGACGCCGCCGATGGCGTCGACGATGCCGACGAACCCGGCGAAGCCGATCTCCATGTAGTGGTCGATGTGCACGCCGGTGACCGTCTCGACGGTCTGGACGAGCAGCTTGGGGCCGCCGATGGCGTAGGCGGCGTTGAGCTTGTTGCGCCCCTTGCCGGGGATCGTGACCGCGGAGTCGCGCGGCAGGCTGACCAGCGTGGGCTTGTCGCTGCCGTCGGGGATGTGCAGCAGCATCATCGAGTCCGTACGCTGCCCCGCGGCCCGCCCGGTGGCCAGCTTCTTGCGCTGGGCGGCGGTCAGGCCCTTGCGGCTGTCGGAGCCGACGAGCAGCCAGTTGGTGCCGGGGGTGTCGGCCGGGCGGCCCTGGTAGTCGTCGAGCACGCCGTCGATGCCCGCCAGCCGCGAGTCGATCACGAAGAACAGGGCGATGGCCGCGACCAGTAACACGACCAGGAGCCCGGCGACGACGGCGACGATCGCCTTCCAGGAGATCCTCCTGCGCGGCCCCTTGAGACCGCCTCCGCGCCCTTCCTGGCCTCCGGACCCGCCGGGCGGCTCGTCACCGCGCGACCGGAACGGCCTGACCGGGCTCTTGCCGGAGCGTTCGCGGCCGTAGACCCGTGAGCTCGCCCGGGGCGGCTCGTCGGCCCGCGGCGACTCGGGAGCCTGGGCGGCGGTGGGAAGCTGGTGCGTGGGCGCTCCCGGCCCTCCCGAAGGGAGCCGGTGAGCGGGCGCGCCCCCCGAGCGCAGGCCGTCACTGGGCCGTGGGGGCAGCGGGCGGCCGTCGCCTGGTGAGCGCATGGCCCGGGTACGGTCGTCCTCGGTCACTTCGCCTTCTTCCCTTCGCTTTGTCATAGACGCTACGTCCAACCCCCCAGCAGTGAAGACGTTCCGCCAAGGTTTTCCCACGGAAAAGTACTCAGAACTAGCTCAGAGTCACTGCGGAAACATAGATGCCACCTGCGTCGTTACGGTTATGGACGACCTCTACCGAAGGGATGATCGTGTCCGATCCGGACCCGTGGAGTCTTCGCCCGTGCTCGGGCACGGGTTCCTCTGAGGGCTCACTGCGGTGAGCGCCTATCTCGGGCTGCTGGCCCTCTTGCTTCTCACCGCGGCGACCGGCTATTTCGTCGCCCAGGAGTTCGCCTTCGTCGCCGCCGACCGGGCCGCGCTGCGTGAGCAGGCCGCCGCCGGCGACACCTCCGCCGACAAGGCGCTCCAAGTCACTTCCCGCCTGTCCTTCATGCTCTCCGGCGCACAGCTCGGCATCACGGTGACGGCGCTGCTGGTCGGCTTCCTGGCCGAGCCGGCGATCGCCGTGATCGTGCGGCCGTGGCTGGCCGGCGCGGGCCTGTCCGAAGCGATGATCACGGGTTTCTCCGTGGCGATCGGCGTCTTCGTGGCGACCGTGGTGCAGATGGTCTTCGGCGAGCTGGCCCCCAAGAACCTCGGCATCGCCAGGCCCGAGCAGGTGGCCAAGGCGCTGGCCGGCTCGACGCTGGTCTATCTGGCGGTCGTGGGCCCGGTGGTCAAGCTGTTCGACAACGCCGCCACAGGGCTGCTCAGGCGCGTCGGCATCGAGCCCGTGGAGGAGGTGGAACACGGCGCGACCCCCGAGGAGCTCTCCCGCATCATCGCGGAGTCGACCCAGGCGGGCGAGCTGCCCGCCCGGCTCTCCGACCTCCTGGAGCGGGCACTGGAGTTCGGTGACCGCACGGCGGAGGAGATCATGGTGCCCCGCCCCCGGGTGGTGGTCCTGCGTGCCACGCAGCCGATCGGCGACCTCCTCGCGGTCATGCGCGACTGCGGGCACTCCCGCTACCCCGTGGTGGGCGAGGACGGCGACGTGGTGGGCGTCACGGGCGTCCGCGAGCTGCTCGCCTCCGGCCTTGAGGAGGGCAGCGTCGCGGCGATCACCCGGCCGGCCCTGCTGGTGCCCGACTCGGTGCCGCTGCCGGCGGTGCTCGACCGGATGAGGGCGGCCAAGGACGACATCGTCTGCGTCATCGACGAGTACGGCGGCCTGGCGGGCGTCATCACGATCGAGGACCTGGCCGAGGAGCTGGTCGGCGAGCTGGTGGACGAGAACGACCCCGAGCCGGTGGGCGCCGTCGAGCACCCGGGCGGCATCTGGGAGGTGCCGGGCAGCCTGCGGCTCGACGAGGTCGAGCGGGCCACGGGGGTGTCGTTGCCGGAGAGCGACGATTACGACACCCTCGCCGGTCTGGTGCTGGCCCGGCTGGGCCGGATGCCCAATCCCGGCGACACGGTGACCGTACCGATCGAGGACGCCCACACCGATCCCTTCGCGGAGGACGTGGAGGAGCACCAGGCGGAGCTGACGGTGATCTCGCTCAACCGGCGGGTGCCCGAATGGGTGCGTCTGACGCCGCTGCGGCACGCGGAGGCGACGTCCCGATGACCATGATCATTCTAAGCCTCGCGCTGCTGGCCTTCAACGCGCTCTTCGTGGCGGCGGAGTTCGCCTTCGTCTCCTCGCGGCGGCACCGCCTGGAGGAGATGGCGGCGGGCGGCAACCGGCTCGTCAGGGTCGCGGCCAGGTCGGCGGCGGGCGGCAGCAGGCAGCTCTCGCTGATGCTGGCCGGCGCCCAGCTCGGCATCACGCTGTGCACGCTGGGCCTCGGCCAGGTGACGGAGCCGGCGCTGGAGCACTACCTGGAGCCGGTCTTCGCCGCGATCGGCGTGCCGGAGGCCATGCGGCTGCCGATCGCGCTGGTGATCGCGCTGGCCCTGGTGACGTTCCTGCACATGGTGATCGGCGAGATGGCGCCGAAGTCGTGGGCGCTGACGCACCCCGAGCGGGCGGCGCTCGTGCTGACGTTCCCGTTCAGGGCGTTCACCACGGTCATGCGCCCGCTGCTGTCGGCGCTGAACGCGCTGACGAACCTGATCCTGCACCTCTTCGGCGTGCAGGCGCGCGACGAGCTGGCCACGACGAGGACGCCGCGCCAGCTCGCCATGCTGGTCGGCGAGTCGGGCCGGATGGGCCTGCTGGACCGGGAGGAGCACGACCTGCTGACCCGGGCCCTGCGGCTCGACGACGAGGGCATCGAGCGCCTCATGGTGCCCCTCGACCGGGTCGTGAAGGTCAGGGCGACGGCGACGGCCGCGGAGATCAGGAAGACCGCGGCGGGCAGCGCCCACCTGCGGCTCCTGGTGGAGGGCCCGCACGGCGTGGAGGGCGCCCTGCACGTCAGGGAGGCCCTGCTGAAGCCGGACAGCAAGGCCGCCGACCTGACCAGGCCGCTGCCGAGGCTCCCGTGCACCACGCAGGTGCCCGAGGCCGTCACGGCGCTCCAGGAGGCCAGGTCCCACCTGGCGCTGGTGACGAACGCGGCGGAGGAGGTCATCGGCATGGTGAGCCTCACCGACCTGGTGGGCGAGCTGCTGGACACCCGGGCGGCGTAGGACGAGCGGTGGGCGGGGGCGTACCCCCGCCCACCACGATATTGACGCACGGTAGGCGAACGACTGCGTTCCGTTTACACTGGGACGCACATGCGGTCGGCCGGTGTCCGGGCCTCGGTGGCCGCACCGTCGAACAATGTGAGCTAAATCACTCAAGTCATCCGAAAGTGATCTGCAAGTGAGGGCATCTACGGTCTCCATGCGGAGCACAGCCGCCCTGACAAGGTCGCGACAAAGAAGTAGCCCCGGCTCTTGCGAACCGGGGCTTGTTTCGTCAGTGTGGGTCTGCCGATTTCATCGGCGACCCGGAGTGGGCGAGGAGGGATTTGAACCCTCACGTCCTTTCGGACACACGGACCTGAACCGTGCGCGTCTGCCGTTCCGCCACCCGCCCTTGTGGGTGCGGAAAGAACATTAGCACGGAACAGCCACTGGTACTGAACCCGGATACGATCGCATAAGACACGGGAGCGGAGGAGCTGGGCGCGACAGCCGACGGGCGCCTGGAAGACCGTGACGTGGAACGAGCGGAGACCGGGCGCCGATAGCGTCTCGGGGCCGCGATCATATGCACGGAGGAAGGGAGGTACCCGGTGGGAGTCCTTCAGCGCTTCGAGCGAAGGCTCGAAGGCTTGGTTGAGGGAGCCTTTGCGCGGGCGTTCAAATCTGACCTTCAGCCGGTCGAGGTCGCCAGCGCGGTTCAGCGGGAGATGGATGAGCGTGCGGCGATCGTCGCGCAAGGTCGCACGCTCGTGCCCAACGACTTCGTGGTGGAGCTGTCCACGACCGACAGCGAGAGGCTTGAGGTCTACGCCGACAGCATCAGCCACGAGCTGGCCAACCTCGCCAGGGAGTACGCCAAGGAACAGGGCTACTCCTTCGTGGGACCGGTCCGGGTGCGCTTCGAGACCGCGGGTGACCTGGCTGTGGGCTTGTTCCGCATCAGGTCGGGCGTCATCCGCGGCGCGACGGTCGAGCAGGACGAGATCCGCCAGCCGGCGAGCGACCTGCCTCCGTCGCGGCCTCACGCCTTCAACGGGCGGCCCCGGCTGCTCGTCTCCACTCAGGACGATCCGCAGGGCGACCGCTCCTACGAGCTCACCACTCCGGTGACCTTGCTCGGCAGGGGCACCGACTGCGATCTTCGTCTCGTCGATCCAGGAGTTTCGCGGCACCACGCGGAGCTGCGCGTCGAGGGCCAGACCGTGGTTCTCGTGGATCTCGGATCGACGAACGGCACTTTCGTCAATGGCCAGCCGGTGCGCAGGATCGAGCTCCAGAACGGCACGCGAGTGACGTTGGGGCGCACGACTCTGGTGTTCCGGCGCGATTAGGGGTAGACAGACGGTCCATGTCCGAGCTCACGCTGCTGCTGATCCGGCTCGCTTTCCTGGCGGTGCTGTGGTTCTTCGTCATTGCCGCAGTCGGCGTGATCCGGACTGACTTGTTCGGCTCACGCACGGCTCCGGCGGGCGCACGTAAGGCCGCGAAACCCGCCAAACCCGTGGCCAAGCCCAAGAGCAAGAAGGGCGAGCCACGCCAGCTCATCGTCACCGGTGGCCCACTCCAAGGCACCACCATCGACCTCACGGAGACGCCCATCACCATTGGCCGGGCCAATGACGCCACGCTGGTAGTCACCGACGACTACGCTTCCAGCCGGCATGCCCGGCTCTTTCCTCAGGACGGTCAATGGATCGTGGAAGATCTTGGGTCCACCAACGGCACGTATCTCGACCGCTCGAAAGTCACCCGCCCGACCCCGGTGCCGCTCGGTGTTCCGATCCGCGTCGGCAAGACAGTCATTGAATTGCGCAAATGACCATCGCACTCCGCTACGCCGCCCGCTCGGACGTCGGCCTCCTCCGCGAAGGGAACGAGGACTCGGCGTACGCTAGCGGCCGCCTGCTCGCCGTCGCCGACGGCATGGGCGGGCACGCACACGGCGAGGTGGCGAGCTCAGTCGCCATCGCCGCCATGGCCTCTCTGGAAGAGGCCCAACAGGGGGGTGACCTGCTCAACGCCATCGAGGCAGCGGTACGCGACGCCAACCGCAAGCTGCACGAAATGGTGGGGCGGGATCCCAGCCTCAAAGGCATGGGCACGACTCTTACGGCCATGCTCTGGAACGGCACCCAGGTCGCACTGGTGCACGTGGGCGACTCGCGCGCCTACCTGCTCAGACGCGGGGAGCTCTACCAGATCACGCATGACCACACGCTGGTGCAGCAGCTCGTCGACGACGGGCGCATCACGCCGGAAGAGGCGGCCACGCATCCGCAGCGCTCGATCCTGCTGCGCGCGCTCGACGGCAGCGGCGAGGTCGATCCCGACCTCACGCTGCGCGAGGCGCAGGTGGGCGATCGCTACCTACTGTGTTCCGACGGCCTGTCGGGCGTGGTGAGCGCCGAGACGCTGCACGCCACGCTCACCAACATCGACGACCCCGAAGAGGTCGTCCGCCAGCTCATCGACCTGGCCAACCGAGGGGGCGGGCCCGACAACATCACGTGCGTGCTGGCCGACGTGCTGGAGATCACCGATGGGCAGCAGGTGCCCGCCGAGGCCGCCGTGGTCGGCGCGGCGGGCATGACCCGGCTGCACGGGAGTCCCCAGGACACCTCGCCGGGGCGAGCCAACGCGGTGACCGCACCCCAGCCGGTCCTCACCGATGACGCGTTCGACGAGCAGGACGCCCCCCAGGCGTCCCGCCGGCCGGGCAGGCGTCGCCGGGTGTGGCCCGTGCTGGTCACCGTGTTCGGTGTGGGCGTCGTAGCCGTCGGCGTCGGCGGTTACTTCGGCTGGCAGTGGACTCAAGACCAGTACTTCGTCGGAGCCAGGGGCGACGAGGTGGTCGTGTTCCAAGGGATCCAGAGGGAGCTGGGGCCGTTTCCGCTCTTTCACGTCGCGAAGCAGACGGGCAAGCAGCTGTCCAAGCTGTCCGAGGCCGACCAGGCGCTGATCAAGAGCGGCATCCCCGTCACCACCGAGGCCGAGGGCATAACGAAAGTCAACAGCTTGAAGACCGTCGACCCAGAAACGAAGGAAGAGACCTCCGCGGAGCCGACCGCGTCCTCCACGCCGTCCGCGACCGCGACCGCCACCAAGACGAAACAGCAGTAGATGAGCGAAGTCGCCGTCTCCCCCGTCCCCATGCCGGCCAAGCGGCGCGGGGCGCAGCTGATCATGCTCGCGCTCGCGGTGCTGATCGTCATGGGCGCCTACGCCAACGTGGGCCTCGCCATGGACGGCCAGGTCCCCGCGGGCATGCTGACGTACGGCCTGAGCCTGGGCGGCCTGATGCTGGCCGCCTACCTGGTGCTGGCCAAGTTCGCCCCGTGGGCCGACCCCTTGATCCTGCCGCTGGTGACGCTGGTCAACGGGCTCGGCCTGGTGATGATCTACCGCTTGGAGCAGTCGGACCTGGTCGGCATGGCCGGCGCTTCGGCCACCAACCAGATCATCATGACCGGCATCGGCGTCGTGCTCTTCGCCGTGACGCTGCTGGTCCTGCGTGACCACCGCACGCTGCAGCGGCTGACGTACACGGCCGGGCTGGTCGGCGTGGTGCTGCTCGTCTCGCCGCTGGTGCCCGGGCTGGGCAAGGAGATCAACGGCGCGCGCATCTGGATCGGGTTCGGCTCCGCGACCATCCAGCCGGCCGAGTTCGCCAAGATCGCGCTGGTCATCTTCTTCGCCGGCTACCTGGTCGCCAAGCGCGACGTGCTGGCGCTGGCCGGGCGGCGGCTGCTGTTCATCGACCTGCCCCGGGCCCGCGACCTCGGCCCCGTCCTGATCACGTGGGCGGTCGCGATCGGCGTGCTGGTGCTGCAGAAGGACCTGGGCTCGTCGCTGCTGCTGTTCGGCGGGTTCGTGGTGATGCTCTACGTCGCCACGCAGCGCACCTCGTGGGTGCTCATCGGCATCCTGCTGTTCGTCGGCGGCGCGTTCCTGGCCGGGCAGCTCTTCTCGCACGTGGGCGACCGCTTCGACGTCTGGCTCAACCCGACCTCCAACGAGTACTACGAGCGCCAGTACGGCGGCAGCTACCAGATCATGCAGGGCCTGTTCGGCCTCGGCGCGGGCGGCATCCTGGGCACCGGCCTGGGGCAGGGTCACCCCGACCTGATCCCGCTGGCCTACTCCGACTTCATCTTCAACGCCACCGGCGAGGAGCTCGGCCTGACCGGGCTCATGGCCATCCTGATGATCTACGCGCTGATCGTCGAGCGCGGCCTGCGCACCTCGCTGGCGGCCCGCGACCCCTACTCCAAGCTCCTGGCGGGCGGCCTGTCGTTCATCCTGGCCTGGCAGGTCTTCATCATCGTCGGGGGCGTGACGAACCTCATCCCGCTGACCGGCCTCGTGACGCCGTTCATGTCGCAGGGCGGCTCGGCGCTCCTGGCTAACTGGATCCTTATCGCGCTGCTGGTACGAACGTCAGATGCCGCGAGACGCCCCCCGCCTCAAGCGATCCAGAACGAAGGACTGACGCAGGTGTTCCAGCGATGAACGGCACCCTGAAGCGCGTGGCCGTGGCATGTCTGGCCATGTTCGCGCTCCTGATGATCAATGTGAACTTCCTCCAGGCCGTGCGGGCCGAGGAGTTCCGTTCCGACGCGCGCAACACCCGCAACTACTTCGACCGCTACGCGATCGAGCGCGGGCGCATCACGGCCGGCGGCAAGGTGATCGCGCAGTCGGTCGAGACGAAGGACAGCGACTTCAAGTTCGTCAGGAAGTACACCGACGGCAAGCTGTACGCGCACGTCACCGGCTACTTCTCGCCCGAGAGCGAGAGCGCGATCGAGCGCAGCGAGAACTCCCTGCTCGACGGCTCCAGCGCGGACCTGCTGCTGCGCCGCAGCATCGACCTGTTCACGGGCGAGCCGGCCAAGGGCGCCAACGTCGACCTGACGATCAACCCGAAGGCGCAGAAGGCGGCCTACGACGCGCTGCGCAACAGCGGCAAGCGGGGCGCCGTGATCGCGCTCGACCCCAAGACGGGCGGGATCCTGGCGATGGTCTCGCTGCCCACCTTCGACCCGGCCGAGCTGTCGGGCACCAACAAGACCGACGTCTTCGCCCGCTACAACGAGCTCGACAAGGACAAGAGCCAGCCGCTGCTCAACCGGGCGCTCAACCAGACCTACCCGCCCGGCTCGACGTTCAAGGTCGTGACGATGGCGGCGTACCTGGAGGAGGACTCCTCGCGCGGCCCGCAGACGACCGTCGAGGCGCCGCAGCGGCTGCCGCTGCCCAACACGAACATCAGCCTGCCCAACTACGGCGGCGCGGCCTGCGGCAGCGGCCAGGTGACGCTGGTGTACGCGCTGGAGAAGTCCTGCAACACGCCCTTCGCGTCGATGGGCATGGAGCTGGGCTTCGAGAAGATGAAGGAGCAGACGGAGAAGTTCGGCATGGGCACGCCGGTGTCGGTGCCGATGCAGGTCGCACAGAGCGACTTCGGCTCCGACTACGACAAGGCCGCGCTGGCCATGGCCTCGATCGGGCAGCGCGACAACCGCATGACGCCGCTGCAGATGGCCATGATCGCGGCGGGCATCGCCAACGACGGCACGGTGATGAAGCCGTACCTCGTGAACAAGATCACCGACGCCAAGGGCGACACGATCGACGAGGCCAGCCCCGAGGAGCTGAAGACCGGGGCGGTCAGCTCCGAGACGGCCGGCAAGCTGCGCGAGATGATGGTCAGCGTCGTCAGCAACGGCACCGCGAACCTCGCGCAGGTTCCCGGCGTCCAAGTAGCGGGTAAGACAGGCACCGCGGAGACCGCCGGCGGCGCGCCGCCGCACGCCTGGTTCATCTCCTTCGCCCCCGCGGAAAACCCGAAGGTGGCCCTGGCGGTCATCGTCGAGTCCGGAGCAGCCAACGTCGGGGCGGAGGCCACCGGCGGCCACACCGCCGCGCCGATCGCAAAGGCTGTGCTGGAGGCGGTGCTGAACAAGTGAGTGACGGTAACCTGCTGGGTCATGCGGCTCCGTAACCGCTACCTCCTGGTCTCCCGCATCGCCACAGGCGGTATGGGAGAGGTGTGGCGTGCCCGTGACGAACTGCTCGGGCGCGAAGTGGCGGTGAAGATCCTGCGCAGCCACATCTACGCCGACCCGTCGTTCCGCGAACGGTTCCGCAACGAGGCGCGGCTGACGGCCGCCCTCGCCGACCCCGGCATCGCGCAGATCTTCGACTACGGCGAGCAGAGCGACCTGGCCTACCTCGTCATGGAGCTGGTGCACGGCGAGCCGCTGTCGGCCATCCTGGCGCGCAACGGAGCCATCGGGCCGGAGGTGGCGCTCGACGTGGTGCACCAGACGGCCAAGGCGCTGCACGCGGCCCACTCGGCGGGCATCATCCACCGCGACATCAAGCCGGGCAACCTGCTCGTCACCCCCGAGGGCACGATCAAGGTCACCGACTTCGGCATCGCGCGGGCCCTGGAGGCGGCGCCGGTGACGCAGACCGGCACCGTGCTGGGCACGGCCCAGTACGTCAGCCCCGAGCAGGCGCAGGGCTTCCCGCTCACGCCCGCGACCGACCTCTACTCCCTCGGCGTGGTGGCCTACGAGTGCCTGGCCGGGCGCACGCCGTTCCGGGGCGACAGCCAGGTGGCGATCGCGCTGCAGCACCTCAACGAGCAGCCGCCGCCGCTCGGCGTGGACGTGCCCGCGCCGGTGCGTGAGCTGGTCATGGCGCTGCTGGCCAAGGAGCCGGAGCGGCGGCCCGCCTCGGCGCTGGAGGCGGCCGACCGGGCGTACGTGCTGCGTGAGGCGCTGGCGGGCGCCGAGCAGGGCGTCCAGCAGGGCGCCGAGCTCAGCATGCTGACCGACCCGGCCGGTTTCCGCGTCCGGGAGCCGGCGCCCGAGGACGAGCGGCAGACCGACGACCTCGCCCCGGCCACCACCGTGCAGGCGCGGCCGTCGGGCGGGCGCAAGGGGGCCAGGACGCTGGCGCTGGTGGCCGCCGCGGGCTGCGTGGCCGCGGTGGGGCTGGCGGCGGTGACGTTCGCCGACCGCGAGCAGTCGCGGGCGACGCCGGAGGTGGCCGAGCCGTCACAGACGCCGTCGGTCACGGTCACGCCCACGCAGGCGCGGGTGCGGCCGACGAAGACCAAGACGCGGACGCGCAGACCCTCGGCGGTTCCGGTGAAGTCGACGAACCCTATACCCTCACCGTCGGCTACGGTAAGCAAGTCGGCTACTCCCACCAAGAAGCCGACGCCGAAACCAACCCGAACCACCACCACCCGGACCCCTACACCCACCCCGACGACCCCAACGCCCACCACTACACCGACAACGCCGACACCCACCGCCTCGCCGGACCCGGGTGATACGAACCCGCCCAAGGAGGAGACGTGATGCGCCATGGGGTCGATGATGGACACCGGCGGCCCCCCGAGCAGGCCGGTACCCAAGATGAACGGTAAGGGACAGTGCAGGAAATGACTCAGCCTCGGCTACTCGGAGGTCGCTACGAGCTCGACGGTGTCGTCGGGCGCGGCGGCATGGCCGAGGTGTATCGCGCCCGAGACATCCGGCTGGACCGCATAGTCGCGATCAAGACCCTCCGCTCCGACCTGGCGCGCGACCACACCTTCCAGGCCCGGTTCCGCCGTGAGGCACAGTCGGCGGCCTCCCTCAACCACCCGGCCGTCGTGGCGGTCTACGACACCGGCGAGGACGTCACCGACGGCACCCCCGTGCCGTACATCGTCATGGAGTACGTCGACGGCCGCACGCTGCGCGACCTGCTGCGCCAGGACCGGCGGCTGCTGCCCGAGCGGGCCGTGGAGCTGGTCGACGGCATCCTGCGCGCGCTCGACTACAGCCACCGCGGCGGCATCGTGCACCGCGACATCAAGCCGGCCAACGTGATGATCACGCGGGCGGGCGACGTCAAGGTGATGGACTTCGGCATCGCGCGCGCGATGGCCGACTCCGCGGCCACGATGACGCAGACCGCCCAGGTGATCGGCACCGCCCAGTACCTGTCTCCCGAGCAGGCGCGCGGCGAGCGGGTCGACGCGCGCAGCGACATCTACTCCACCGGCTGCGTGCTGTACGAGCTGCTCACCGGCCAGCCGCCGTTCACCGGCGACTCCCCGGTCGCGATCGCCTACCAGCACGTACGCGAGGAGCCCATCCCGCCGTCGCAGATCGACCCGGAGATCCCGCAGTGGGCCGACGCCATCGTGCTCAAGGCCATGGCGAAGGACCCGGCGCACCGCTACCAGAACGCGGGCGAGATGCGGGCCGACATCCAGCGCGCCATGTCCGGCATGCCGGTCGACGCCCAGACGATGGCGATGACGGGCAACTTCAACCAGGGCACGCGCATGATGACCGCCACCCAGGCGGCTCAGGGCCCGGCCACGCAGCGCACCACCGCGGTGCCGCCGTACGAGTACGACGAGGGCGGCGGCCGGGGCGGGCGGCGCAGGGCAGGGGGCGGCGGCAACAACGCGGTCAAGACCGCGCTGTGGATCGTCATCCCGCTGCTCATCATCGGCGCGATGGTCGGCATCGGCTACGTCGTCTTCAGCGGCGGCGGTGGCACGGCGACCGAGACCCAGGTGGAGATCCCCGACCTGGCCTCGCAGGAGCGCTCCTACGCCGAGCAGCAGCTCAAGGATCTCGATCTCCAGGTGCAGGTGGTGCAGGAGGCCAGCAGCGACGTCGAGAAGGACGCCGTCATCGGCACCGACCCGAAGGCCGGCACCAAGGTCGAGAAGAAGTCCGCGGTCAAGCTGATCGTCTCCAGCGGCCCCAAGAAGGTCAAGGTGCCCGACGGCCTGGTCGGCATGGCGCAGGCCGACGCCGAGAAGGTCCTCGAGGAGGCCGGCCTGACCGGCGTCATCAAGACACGAAACTCGACCAAGCCGCAGGGCCAGGTCATCGCCACCGACCCCAAGGCCGGCACGGAGATCGAGGAGGGCGGCTCCGTCACCCTCTTCGTGCCCAAGGCGCTCAGCGAGGTGCCCAGCGTGATCGGCCTCACCCAGCAGGACGCCACGGCGCAGCTCAAGGCCGCGGGCTTCAAGGTCAAGGTCAACCCGCAGCCGTCCAACGAGGCGCCCGAGGGCACCGTCGTCCAGCAGAACCCGCCGGAGGGCACGCAGCTCGTCGCGAACACGACCATCACGATCGTGGTGTCGACCGGCCCCGAGGAGCAGACGTCCAACCCGTTCCCGACGGACGAGCCGACCAGCGACACCCCGTCCGACGAGCCGACCGACGACTTCCCGTCCGAGGAGCCCACCGAGGACAACCCGATCGGTGACGACGGCCTCGGCGGCGGCTTCGGCGGCTGAGGTCCCCCGTCCACGGCGAAGGGCCGCCCTCCGGGGCGGCCCTTCGTCACGTGTGGCAACAAAGAACGCCCCCGCCGCTCGGGGGCAACGGCGGGGACGCTCACTTGTACGTCGCTCTACGCGAGTCGTTTGTTACACGATTCCGCGCAGCCAATTTTCGAGCAGCCGATGACCATGCTCGGACAGCACGGACTCGGGGTGGAACTGGATGCCCTCGATGGGCGCCCGGCGGTGCCGCAGGCCCATGATGACGCCGTCCTCGGTGCGGGCGGTCACGTCGAGCACGCCGGGCACGGTCTGGGGCAGCACGGCCAGCGAGTGGTAGCGGGTCATGCGCACGGGTGAGGGCAGCTCCTCGAACACGCCCTTGCCGTCGTGCGTGATGGCGCTGGTCTGCCCGTGGAAGAGCTCCGGGGCGCGGCTCACGGTGGCGCCGTAGGCCACGGCGATGGCCTGGTGGCCCAGGCAGACGCCGAGCAGCGGCCGGTTGCTCTCGGCGGCGTGGTGGACCAGCGGGACGCTCACACCGGCCGCCTCGGGCGCGCCGGGGCCCGGGCTGACGAGCACGCCGTCGAAGCCGTCGGCGTCGTGCACGCGGACGTCGTCGCGCGGCCGCACGTCGCAGTCGGCGCCTAGCTCGCGCAGGTACTGCACGATGGTGTGGACGAAACTGTCGTGATTGTCCACCACCAGCACGCGGGTCATCTTCTCGCGGTCACCTTCTCGTGGTCACCTTCCTGCGGTCACCATCTGACCGTCACCTTCTTACCGTCACCTCGTCCAGCGTCACCGCGGGCTCCAGGAGCGGGAACACCGCGTACCAGAGTACGGCCCCCACGGCGGCGGCCAGCGCGACGGCCGTCAGGACGCGGGCGAGCGGGCGGCCGGGCAGCTTGCGCCAGAGCCAGGCGTACATGTCACTCCTCGCGAGGTTCGCTCTCCTTCAGCACGCCGTAGACGATCAGGCGCTCGGCGGCCGAGTATTCCGGATGGCAGGTGGACAGCGTGATGAAGGCCCGGATGGGGCGGATGTCGGGCTTGCCGGGCACGGGGGCGAGCACGTCGATCTCGTCGGGCCGCACGATGTCCTGGGAGGTCACGCGGTAGGTGTGGCGGGCCTCGGGGGTCTCGACCACGATCTCGTCGTCACGTTCGAGCTCGTCGATCTCGTTGAACGGGGCCGCGTACGTGGTGCGGTGCCCCGAGAGCACGAAGTTGCCCACCTCGCCCGGCATGGCGCTGTCGGGGTAGTGGCCGGGGCCCCTCTTGAGCTGCTCGGCCCCGACGCCCTCCACCACGGCGTACTGGTAGTCGCGGCCCAGCCGGGGGATGCGCAGCATCGCCAGCGCCTGGCCCGGCCGGACCCGCTCGGCGCGCGGCTTCTTCGCGGCCAGCTCGCCCTTGAGCAGCGACTGCTGGCTCTGGGTGTAGGCGCCGGTGCCCCAGAGCAGATACGCGCAGAACAGCATGAGGATCAGGCCCGCGGTGATGCTGAGCTCCCCCACGGCCCGGAGCGTGGCCCGCATGCGATCAGGTTATTCGGCGACGATGCGGGCCCCGGGGATCGCCATGTCGTGCGCGTGGCGACTATCCTGGGGCACGCTTCAACTACGCTAAAACGAAGAGCCTGTGGACGATCCGGAAGCCCAGGCCCTCAGCAGGAGTTACCCAGTGCCCAAGTCCAAGGCTCGCAAGAAGGCGGTTTACACGCCGCCGCAGAGGTCCCAGCAGGTCAAGGTCAGCCCGCGCTGGCTGGCCCCCACGATGGTCGCCGCGTGGATCATCGGCATTCTGTGGATCGCGATCTATTACGTCGCCCCACGGGCGCCGTTCTTCAGCGATCTGCAGAACTGGAACCTGCTGATCGGGTTTGTTTTCATCATCTTCGGTGTGGTTCTTTCCACCCGCTGGCGTTAGTTCTTTCCACAGCCTTTTCCACAGCCTGGGGAAGCTCAGGTCGCGGCCAGGAGGGCCGATGTCCTGAGAAGCACGAGCACGGCCAGCAACACCAGTGTCGCCGTGATCGCCAGCACCTGCCAGAGGGTCCTGCTGTTCTTGGGGGCGTAGGCGAGCGCCCCCGCCAGCAGTGATCCGGTGATCAAGCCACCGACGTGCCCGGTCCAGCTGATGCCCGGCACCAGGAACGTGATCGCCAGGTTGAGCGCGATGAGCACGGCCATGCCGCGCACGTCCATGTCGAGCTTGCGGCCCACCACGAACGCCGCGCCGAACAGGCCGAAGATGGCCCCTGACGCGCCGACGGTGGGCTGGGTGAGCGGGTCGAGCCAGAGGCCGAGCACCGAGCCGCCGAGCGCGCTGATCAGGTACAGGGCCGTGTAGCGGATGTGCCCGAAGGCGCGCTCCAGGTAGGGCCCGACCACGAACAGCGCCCAGCAGTTGAACAGGATGTGGAAGACGCTGCCGTGCACGAAGGCCGCCGTGATCAGGCGGTGGTATTCCCCGAGCACGGCCACGTCGCCGGGCGACATCGCCAGCTCACCCGTGAGCCGGTCGCCCACGAGGTACTGGGCGCCGAAGACCAGCACGTTGATGACCAGAAGCGCGTACGTCACGAACGGGGTGCGCACGACGTTGCCGCCGAACGTGGACCTGGCCTGGCGGATGCCCTTGTTGCCCTCGGCGACGCACTCGGGGCACTGGAAGCCGACCGCCGCGTCACGCATGCAGTCGGGGCAGATGGGACGCTCGCACCGCTGGCAGCGTACCCAGGTCTCCTTGTCGGGGTGGCGGTAGCACGTGGGCACCGCCTCAGCGGGCTGCTCGGGCTGCGAGGGCGGGCTCGGCGGCTGGCTGGTCATGACCGAAGCCTAAGGCTTGCGCGAGCGTGCCGCGTCGGCGCAAAACGGGCAGCGCGGGAGGGGTGGGGCAGGCGGCACCCCGGCCGGCGCCCCCGGCGATGCGGGGGCGGGGCGGGGCGTGCGGGCCGTCAGTCCTTGATGTGGTCGATGGTGACCGACTCAAGGACGACGTCCTCCACCGGGCGGTCGCGGCGGTCGGTGCGGGTCTTGGCGATGGCGTCGACCACCTCCTGACCCTCGACGACCTCGCCGAAGATCGTGTGCTTGCCGTTGAGGTGCGGCGTCGGCACGACCGTGATGAAGAACTGCGAGCCGTTGGTGCCCTTGCCGAAGCGGATGCCGGCGTTGGCCATGGCGAGCAGGTAGGGGCGGTTGAAGTAGAGCTCGGGGTGGATCTCGTCGTCGAACTCGTAGCCGGGGCCGCCGATGCCCTGGCCGAGCGGGTCGCCGCCCTGGATCATGAAGCCGGAGATCACCCGGTGGAAGATGGTGCCGTCGTAGTAGCGGCCGGTGCTCTTCTCGCCGGTGCCCGGGTGCGTCCATTCGCGGGAGCCTTCGGCCAGCTCCACGAAGTTACGGACCGTTTTCGGGGCCTTGGTCGGGAAGAGTTCTACCTTGATATTGCCGCGGTTGGTCTGCAGGTTTGCGATCAGCTTCTCAGCCACGAGACAGCTGCCCCCCTCTATGCACAGGGTTGGTTTTGTGGTGTTTTGAGGATTATGGCCGTACGGCCTCCCGAGCCATCCTCCCATGGACGGCGATGATTGAGCCGCCTTGTCCGGGGCAGGTCAGGCTGCGGGGCCCCAACGACAGGGGAGGTTGTCGTGTCCCTGAGAATGAGAAGACGCCGCGTGGTCATGGAAGTGCCAGCCACGTGGATGGGCCGCATGAAGGCCCAGGCCATGCGAACCGGCCAGCGCATGCAGCCCATGGCGGACCAGGCCAAGGTGGCCGCCGCCCATCGCATCGAAGACGCCCGCCACTGGGCGGCGCCGCGGCTGGAATCGGCGGCGCACGGGTTCGAGGAGCAGATCGCGCCCAAGGTCAGCACCATGCTGACCAACGCGGCCCGGCGAATCGACCCGACACCGTCGCGCTCGCGGCGGTGGCCGATGCTCGTTCTGCTGACCGGTGTCGCGGTGGGAACGATCGGTTACATGTTCTACCGCCGCAACGCGCAGCAGTGGACCGAGCACATGAAGGACTCCGCCTCCGATGCCTCACGCTGGGTCAATGAGAAGGCTGAGAAGGCATCCGAGTCCGCGGACCGCATGGCCGCCAACGTGTCGAACAAGGCGGATGAGGCGTCACGCAAGATGTCGTGACCGCTGCGGCACGCAGGAGGCGCGCCCCCGTGACGAGCTCTGTCACGGGGGCGCGCCTGTGCCCGGGATGCCCCGTTGAAGCGCGACCGCCTGGGACGGCCCCGTTGAAGCGTGACCGCTTGAGGCGGCCCCGTTGAAGCGTGACCGCTTGAGGCGGCCCCGTTGAAGCGTGACCGCTTGAGGCGGCCGGTTGACGTCCGACCAAGCGCTTGTTAGAACACCGGGCATGGCGCTGTCACCGCTCGACGACTACCCCGTCCACCAGGCCGCCCAGGTCATGCGGCACGTGACCACCAGCGACCGCAACTTCTACGACCGCTACTACTTCAACTGCCACGCCGCCTCCGACGAGCTCATGCTGATCGTCGGCCTCGGCCAGTACCCCAACCTGGGCGTCACCGACGCGTTCGCCTGCGTGCGCACCCCCAGCCTGCACCGCGTCGTCCGCGCCTCGCGCGAGCTGGGCGCCGACCGGATGGACACCCGGGTCGGGCCGTTCCGCGTCGAGGTCGTGGAAGGGCTCAAGCGGCTCAGGGTGGTCCTGGAGCCGAACGAGCACGGCCTGTCGTTCGACCTCCTGTGGGAGGGCACGATCCCGGCCGTGCTGGAGCCCCGGCACTTCCTGCGGTGGCAGGAGCGGGTGGTGTTCGACTCGGTACGGATGGCGCAGACCGGGCAGTGGTCCGGCCACATCAGGCTCGGCGAGAGCGACCTGCCCGTCACGCCCGACCGCTGGATGGGCACCAGGGACCGGTCGTGGGGCATCAGGCCCGTCGGCGAGCCGGAGCCGCCCGGGATCATGGCCAAGAACTCCGGGACGTTCTACTGGCTCTACGCGCCGATGCGCTTCGACGACCACGCCATCCTGTGCATCGTCCAGGAGGACGAGCGGGGGCGGCGGCTGCTGGAGGAGGCCGTGCGCGTGTGGTGCGACGGCCGCGAGGAGGAGTACCTCGGCAGACCGGAGTACCGCCCGGTCTACGCCCCCGGCACCCGCGACGTCGTCGAGGCCACCATCGCGTTCGCGCCGCCCGGCGGCAAGCCGTTCGACGTGCGCTGCACGCCGCTCCTGCCGGTCCATCTCATGGTCGGCACCGGCTACGGGCTGGAGCAGGAGTGGCGCCACGGGATGTACCAGGGGGCGGGGCCGGTCGTGCAGGGCGTGACGTACCGGCTGCCCGACGACGCCGCCAGGATGTGGGGGCTGGTGGACGCCGTCGGGCGTTTCGAGTACGACGGGCTCGTGGGCCACGGGCTCTTCGAGTACTGGGCGCTGGGGCCGCACCCGTCGTTCCCCGGCTGAGCCGCTACTCGGGCTTCTTGCAGATGATCTTGACGGTCTTGGCCGGGCCGTCCTCGCCCGGAGCCGTGGCCACGACGGGCGCGCCGCCCTCAGCGGCGGGCTCGGCGGGCTTCGCCTTGACGATGTCACCGGCCGCGACCAGCTTCTCGATCTCCTCCGGCGAGAGCTTCTTCACCTTGGAGAACTTCTCGGCCTCCTCGGGCGAGAGCGGCTCGGCCCTCTTGACCGCCACGCCCCCGTCGGGAAGCTTCTCGACCTGCACGGTGTCGCTGTCGGCCAGGTGCGCCACCTTGCCGTCGGGCCCGACCACGACGCCCCCCTTGCCGCCCTCCTTGGCCGGCAGCGCCGGGGTCATCTCGATGGTCTTGCCGTCCTCGGTCGTGCAGGTCACCTTCGTGCCCGCGGTCGGGGACGGCTCGTCGGCCATGGCGGAGCCCGCCAGGCCGGTGATCGCGAGCACCGCGACCGCACCGAGCACCGCGAGACGACGCTTGAACATGGATTCTCCTCACTCGGGACTGACGTTCGCCCCCGAGGATGGCCGCCCGTACCTGAAGTGATCCTGAAGAGCACCGAAATGATCTTCAGGTTGGCTTTAGGTGCGCTACGGCACCCTGGAGCGCGTGCGAGTGTTACTGGTGGAGGACGAGGAGCGCCTGGCCGACCTGGTCAAGGGCGGCCTGGCGGGCGAGGGCTTCGCGGTGGACGTGGCCCACGACGGGCGCGACGGGCTGTGGATGGCCACCGAGAACACCTACGACGTGATCGTCCTGGACGTGATGCTGCCCCGGCTCAACGGGTACGCGGTCTGCGCCAAGCTGCGCGAGGCCGGCGACTGGACGCCGATCATGATGCTCACGGCCAAGGACGGCATCTACGACGAGGCCGAGGCCCTGGACAACGGGGCCGACGACTACCTGGCCAAGCCCTTCTCGTACGTGGTGCTGCTGGCCAGGCTGCGCGCGCTGGTGCGGCGCGGCGGGCGCGAGCGGCCCGTGTCGATCAGCGTCGGCGACCTCGTGATCGACCCGGCGGGGCTGCGCTGCCGCAGGGGCGAGGCGGACATCCAGCTCACGCCGAAGGAGTTCGCGGTGCTGCACGCGCTGGCCCGCCGGGCCGGCGAGGTGGTCTCCAAACAGGACCTGCTGGCGCAGGCGTGGGACTTCTCCTACGACGGCGATCCGAACATCGTCGAGGTCTACATCAGCGCGTTGCGCCGCAAGATCGACGTGCCGTTCGGCAGGACGACGCTCATGACGGTGCGCGGCGCCGGCTACCGGCTGGAGGCGGCGTGAGGCGCTGGGAGTGGCTGGTGGCCGGGGTGTCGTCGGTGCGGGTGCGGGCGACGGCGGCGGCGACGCTGGTGGTGGCGCTGGCCCTGGGGCTGGCGGCGCTGATCCTGGTGCTGGCGCTGCGCGGCTCCCTGGTGAGCAGCGCCGACGCCGAGGCGGCCAAGAAGGCCATGGCGGCGGCCCCGTACGCGCAGACGATCGAGATCAAGAAGGCCGACGACGAGGGGGTGCGGCCGGTGACGCCGGCCTCGCCGGCGCAGACCGCCCCGCTCGTCTCCGGCAAGGACGGCGAGATCTACACCAGCGACGGCAGGGTGGTGCGGCTGGCCGACCCCGACCTCCTGGTCACCAAGAAGAAGGCCGTGGAGACGCAGGCGTGGGCGGCCCCCGGCGAGTACGCGGTCGCCGGCGTCGAGGTGGCCACCGCGAACGGCCCCGCCACGCTGCTGGCCAGGGTCTCCCTGGACAGCGTGCAGCAGGCGTTGCAGACGCTGTACCAGACGCTGCTGCCCGGCGTGCCGGCGCTGCTGGTCGTGGTGGCCGCGATGACGTGGCTCTCCGTGGGCCGCGCGCTCGGCCCCGTGGCGGCGATCAGGGCCAAGGTGGCCGACATCACCGCCCGCGACCTGAACCAGCGGGTGCCCGTCCCGCGCTCCAGGGACGAGATCGCCGCGCTCGCGACGACCGTGAACGGCACCCTCGACCGGCTGGAGACGGCCGTGGAGCGGCACAAGCGGTTCGTCGCCGACGCCGCGCACGAGCTGCGCAGCCCCATCGCGACGCTGCGGGCCCGGCTGGAGCTGGCCGAGCCGAGCGAGCTGACCAAGGAGGCGCTGGCCGACGTGGAGCGGCTGCAGTCGCTGGCGGCCGACCTGCTCATGCTGGCCAAGCTGGACGCCGGCGAGCCGCTGCGCGCGACCGAGCTGGACCTGGGCCAGGTGGCCGCCGAGGCGGCGCTGCGGGCCAGGCGGCGGCCGGAGGTGCGGGTGGAGCTGGACGTCGAGCCCGACGTGGTGATGCGCGGGTCGAGCGCGCACCTCGACCGCCTGGTGACGAACCTGGCCGACAACGCCGTCCGGCACGCCGCCGCCACCGTACGGGTACGCGTGGCCGCCGAGGACGGGCAGGCGGTGCTGGAGGTGTCGGACGACGGGCCGGGCATCCCGCCCGAGAAGCGGGAGGCGGTGTTCGGCCGGTTCACCCGGCTCGACGAGGCGCGGGCCAGGGACGCGGGTGGCGCCGGGCTGGGGCTGCCGATCGCGCGGGACATCGCGCACCTGCACGGGGGCTCGCTGGTGTACGGCGACTCGGGGTTCGTCGCCCGCTTCCCCCTCGGCGCGACTCAGGCGTCGAGCTGCAGGAAGGCGCGGGCGATCGCCTGCCGGGAGACGTCCTCCGGGTAGGGGAAGGAGGTGATCACGTCGCGCAGCCCCTCCACGTGGGCCCGCTTGGCCAGGTCGGCGACCAGGGCCAGCTCGTCGTGCTGCCGGGCCACGTACGACCGGTCGACCACGGCGCCGTGCCCCGGCACGATCACCTGCTCGGGCATCTCGGCGAGCATCGCGGCCAGCGTGCCCGGCCAGTCGAGCGGATAGGAGTCGCCGAACGCGGGCGGCGCCCCCTCCTCCACCAGGTCACCGGCGAACACCACGCCCGCGTCGGGCACCTGCGCCACCACGTCGTTGCTGCTGTGCCCGAGCCCGAAGTGCCGCAGGTTGACGATGCGCCCGCCGATGTCGAGCCCGGCCGCCACGGTGAAGGTGTGGTCGGGCGGCACGATCGCCACCTCCTCCATCTCCTGGCGCCGCTCGGGGCGGTACTCGATGATGCCGGCGCGGTGCTGCTCGCCGTACTGCTCGATCTCCTCGGCGCACCTGGCGTGGCCCCAGATCTCGGCGCCGCCGAAGAGCGCGTTGCCGAAGTAGTGGTCGAAGTGGGAGTGGGTGTTGACGACCGTCCAGGGGAAGGCGGTGATCGTCCTGATGGCCTCGATCAGGTCGGCGGCCTCCTGGTGCGAGCCGCGGGTGTCCAGCACCAGGCAGTGCCCGTCGCCCACGATGAGCCCGGTGTTCACGCCGAACGACCGATGACGCCGGACGTACACCCGGTCGCCTACCTCCTGCCACTGCTCGTTCATGGCACCCGACTCTAACTTTTGCTCCTACTTTTAGGATCGTCGCATGGCATATGACTTCCAGGTCGTCATCGACTCGGGCGACCCGCACCCCCTTGCCGACTGGTGGGCCGACGCGCTCGGCTGGCAGGTCGAGGCGCAGGACGAGGCGTTCATCAGGGAGTTGATCGACAAGGGGCACGCCTCCGCCGACGACACGACCACGCACAACGGCGCGCTGGTGTGGAAGGCCGGCGCGGCCATCAGGCATCCCGACGGCCTCGAACGCGCGCCGCGCGTGCTGTTCCAGCTCGTGCCCGAGCCGAAGACGGTCAAGAACCGCGCGCACCTCGACATCCGGGTCGGAGCGGGCAACATCGAGGCGGAGGTCGCCCGGCTCACCGCCAAGGGCGCCAAGGAGCTGCACCGGGGCCGCCAGGGGCCCAACTGGTGGGTCACGCTCGCCGACCCCGAGGGCAACGAGTTCTGCGTGTCCTGAGGGTCAGCTCCGCAGGTACGCCAGCACCGCCAGCACCCTGCGGTGCCCGTCGGCGGTGGGCGGCAGGTCGAGCTTGGCGAAGATGTTGGCGATGTGCTTGGCGACGGCCGCCTCGGTGACGTGCAGGTGCCTGGCGATCGAGGCGTTGGCGCGGCCCTCGGCGATCAGGCCCAGCACCTCCAGCTCGCGGGGGGTGAGCCTGGCCAGGGGGTCGCGGCGCCGGCTGAGGAGCTGGCGCACCACCTCGGGGTCCACGACCGTGCCGCCGGCGGCCACGCGGCCGAGGGCGTCGACGAACTCGCGTACGTCACCGATGCGGTCCTTCAGCAGGTAGCCGACGCCGGCGCCGCCGCCCGACTCCAGCAGCTCGGCCGCGTAGGTCTGCTCGACGTACTGGCTGAGCACCAGCACGGCCAGCTCCGGGTGGCGGGCGCGCAGCTCCAGCGCGGCGCGCAGGCCCTCGTCGGAGTAGCCGGGCGGCATGCGCACGTCGGTCACCACCGCGTGGGGGCGGTGCTCGGTGACGGCCTCGACCAGGGCGGGCGCGTCGCCGACGGCGGCGGCGACCGTGTGGCCGAAGCGTTCGAGCAGGCCGGCCAGGCCCTCGCGGAGCAGGACGGCGTCCTCGGCGATCACCACACGCACGACGTCCCCCTGGTTGTCAGCACGGGATCTCCGCCCGCAGGCGGGTCGGGCCGCCGGGCGGGCTCGACAGGGACAGTCTGCCCTCCACCACGGCCAGCCGGTCCGCCAGGCCCGTCAGCCCCGTCCCCCTGGCCGGGTCGGCCCCTCCCTTGCCGTCGTCGCGCACCTCGACGACGAGCGTGCCGCGCTCGACCAGCCCGGTGACGGTCGCCCGGGTGGCGCCGCCGTGCTTGGCGAGGTTCGCCAGGGCCTCGCTGACCACGTAGTACGCGGTCACCTCGACCGGCGCGGGCAGCCGTCCCGGCAGGTCGACGCGCACGTCCACGGGCACGGGCGAGCGCCCCGCGACGTCGTGGACGGCGGCGGCCAGCCCCCGGTCGGTGAGCACCTGGGAGTGCACGCCCCTGATCAGCTCGCGCAGCTCGGCCAGGGCCCGCTTGGCCTCGTCGTGGGCCAGCGCGACCAGGCGGGCCGGCTCGGAGCCCTCGGGCAGGTCCAGGCCGGCCAGGCCGAGCGCCATGGACAGGGAGACGAGCCGCTGCTGGGCGCCGTCGTGCAGGTCCCGCTCGATCCTGCGGCGTTCCAGCTCGAACGCGTCCACCAGCCGCGCCCGCGACCTCAGCACCTCTTCGAGCTGCGAGCCCGCCGGCGCGAGGATCGCGCGCACCATCGCGCCGCGCGCGCCGGCCCAGGCCGTGATCGTGTACGCGGCGACGGGCAGCAGCAGGAGGCCTGCGACGGCGGCCAGGGCGCCGGTGAGCGGCGTCAGCTCCTCCTGCAGCACCGGCGACAGGGCCAGGACCACCGGGCCGCCGATCGTGAACGCCAGCATGACCAGGTCGATCCACCACAGCGCGAGCAACGTCATGATCACCAGCCCGGCCTCGCGCCCGCGCCGGTGGGGCGCCCCTGGCACGGGGACGGGGTCCACGAGACGCAGGCGCAGCCGCTCGAAAGGGGCGATCACCACGACGCTCAGTGCCAGCGCGGCCAGGCCGGCGACGACGGCCAGGGCCGGGCCGAGCAGCGCGCCGCTCGCCGCGGCCGCCACGACGAGCCCGGCGGCCACGCCCGGCACCGCGCCGGCCGCCAGGTACGCCGCGCTGCGCCACGGCCAGGAGGAGCCGAGGAACGGCAGCGGGCGCCTGGTGAGAGCTTCGAGCGCGGTCCGGTCGATCACGCTTGTGACCGTATCGGCCGAGCTCAGGGCCGGTCAGTAGTGCTGGGGCTAGCTTTCCTCACCTGGGCAGGCCGCCGGACGTAGGGCAGCACCCCGATCTGGAACTCGTCCTCGTAGATGATCGTGCCGGGATCGGGCGAGCGCACGACGTCGTACGGGACGGCGTACCGGCGCAGCAGGTCCTCCAGCGGCGCCAGCGCGGCGATGAGGGCGGCCGCGCCGGGCTTGAACCAGGGGACGGCGCGGACGGTGTTGCCGTCCGCGTAGAAGGGCGGGTACGGCAGCCGCGCGATGAACCAGCCGTCCACCTCGGTGAACAACCGGTCGTCGGCCGGGGTGAGCCGGCCGGCGCGGCGAAGGTGGTGACAGGCGGCGAAGATGCCCACGGGCACGCCGAGCCGTCCGTAATAGCGGACCTGGAACCGTACGTAGGGGCCGCCGTCGCCTTCGCGCAGGGGTTTCCGGCTTCCATGAGTCACATTGCAGGGTTTACCCCGTCCGATCGCGGCGCCCACGAAAGACCCACCCCGCGGACACGCTTGTCGAACGCCGGGGTCAGGCGTTCGCGGTGCCCCGCCGGCCGAACTGGTCCGCCACCGCGTCGAACACCGGCACCGCCGCGGCCAGGTCCGCGACCTGCGCCTTCGGCAGGCCGAGCTGCGGGTCGAAGCACTCGAACCCGGACTCGCGCTCCACCACGGACGCCACCTCGTACAGCAGCCCGACGACCCGCCTGGCCTCCGCGCCGTGCGTCCAGTAGGGGACGCTCATCTCCCAGCCGCCCTCCCAGTGGTTCACGGAGATGCCGGTGCCCTCGTGGTCGAGCTCCCAGTTGGGCGGGTACTCGACGATGCGGACCTCGCCGAGCAGGTCGCGGGTGCCGGTCACGATGTTGCCCCAGGCCGTCAGGTCGGGCTGCCGCGTGACGGGGACCGCATCCAGCGCGTCGTCCCAGGACTGGCCGGGGTCGCGGCGATAGAAGTACAGGTCGTAGCTCATGGTGGACGAAGGCTACTACCGATCTTGGCTGCCGGGGCGGAAGTCGAGGCCGTCGAACGTCCCCGAGCGGCGCCAGCCGTCGATGACGGCGAAGTAGGCCATAGCCCCGTGCGGGTGGCCGACGCCGAGCCAGCTCTTCCTGCCCGGGTCCTGGCCCTCGTTGTTGTAGTAGCCGGGCGTGCAGTCCTGGGAGCCCAGCAGGCGGCCGGTGCCCGACAGGAGGAGGTCCACCCAGGCGTCCTCGGCCTCCTTCGTGGGCTCGACCTCCGCGTACCCGTGGTCGAGCGCGTGCCGGACGGTCACGGCGATGGTCCGGCCCGCCTCCGTCAGGTTGTGCGGGATGTTCGAGATGAGGTTGGCGCCCTGCGTCGGCTGGACGAGGAAGGCGTTGGGGAAGCCGTGCACGTGGACGCCGTGCAGCGTGCGCATGCCGTCGGCCCAGTGCTCCGACAGCCGCAGCCCGCCGCGGCCGGTCAGGTCGTAGCCGGCGCGGCGGGTCCAGTCGGTGCCGACCTCGAAGCCCGAGGCGTAGATGACGCAGTCCACCTCGTACTCCCTGCCCGCCACCACCACGCCCCGCTCCGTGATGCGCTCGACGCCCTTGCCGCCGGTGTCGACCAGGTGGGTGTTGGGGCGGTTGTACGCCTGGAGGTACTCGTCGTGGAAGCAGGGGCGCTTGCAGAGCTGGCGGTACCACGCCTTCAGGGCGCGCGCCGTCTCCGGGTCCTCGACGACGGCGTCCACGCGGGCGCGGATCTCCTCCATCTTCTCGAAGTCGGCGTCCTCGAAGGCGGCCAGCATGCTCTCCTGCGTCAGCTCCTCCGGCCGCAGCTGCTTGATCTTGGCGCGGAAGCGGCGGGAGATGTCCGTCCAGCCGTCCATGACCAGGTCCTCCTCGACCTCGGCGCCGGTCTGGTTGGCCGTGAAGTTCTCCAGCCAGCGCTGCTGCCAGCCGGGCGTCGCGATCGAGGCGAACCACTCGGGGTCGGTGGGCCGGTTGTCGCGCACGTCCACCGACGAAGGCGTGCGCTGGAAGACGTACAGCTCGCCGCAGGCCCTGGCCAGGTGCGGCACGCACTGCACGGCCGTCGCGCCGGTGCCGATCACGGCCACCCGTTTGTCGGCCAGCCGGTCCATGGGCGTGCCGGAGGGGTCGCCGCCCGTGTACGCGTAGTCCCAGCGGCTGGTGTGGAAGGCGTGCCCGCGGAAGTCGTCGATGCCCGGGATGCCGGGCAGCTTGGGCACGTGCAGCGGGCCGATGCCCATGGCGACGAACTGGGCGGTGAACGCGTCGCCGCGGTTCGTCCTGACCAGCCAGCGGGAGCGCGTTTCGTCCCAGGTGAGGTCGGTGACCTCGGTGTGGAAGAGGGCGTTGTCGTACAGGCCGTAGTGCTTGCCGATGCGGCGGCAGTGCTCCAGGATCTCGGGCGCGTGCGCGTACTTCTCGGTCGGCATGTGACCGGTCTCTTCCAGCAGCGGCAGGTAGATGTACGAGGCCGTGTCGCACTGCGCGCCCGGGTAGCGGTTCCAGTACCAGGTGCCGCCGAAGTCGCCGCCCTTCTCCACGATGCGCACGTCCTCGACCCCGGCCTCCTTCAGCCGGGCGCCGGTGACGAGCCCGGCGAAGCCGCCGCCGACGAACGCGACCGTCACGTGGTCGGTCCTCGGGGCGCGCTCGGTCAGCGGCGTGTACGGGTCGTCGAGGTAGTGGGCGAAGCGGCCGGTGAGGCGGAGGTACTGGTCGTTGCCGTCGGGGCGCAGCCGCTTGTCGCGTTCCTCGCGGTATCGGCGGCGCAGGGCTTCCTTGTCGATGGTCATGAAGGTCCTCCGCGAGCGGCGACGGCAGCAATTTCAGAATGTCATTCGGTAATGGCGCCGACAAGGGGACCCGCCCGCCGTCTCCCCGACCGCTGACCGGGATGTCCACTATTGTGGGGTGCCGGACACACGAGGAAGCGGATTTGCCTTGGCCCATCGCGCACTGGTCATCGCCATGTTGCCGGCGATCGGGCTGCGGGTGCTCGCGGTGCTCGGCTTCCCGCCCGCGATCCTCTTCTACGGCGACTCCTTCGCGTTCATGAAGGAGGAGCTGACCCCCGGCACCGCCCGCCCCTCCGGATACTCCCTGCTGCTCGCGCTCCTGCGGCCCGCCCACAGCCTCACGCTGGTCACGGTCCTGCAGCACCTGCTGGTGCTCGGGCTCGCCGTCGCCCTGTACGCGCTGCTGCGCCGCCGCGGCCTGCCCGGCTGGGGCGCCGCCCTGCTGGTCACGCCGCTGCTCTACGACGAGTTCATGATCCTGCTCGAGCACATGATCATGGCGGACGCCGTCTTCGTCGTGCTCGTCACCGCCGCCGTCGCCCTGATCGTCCGGCGCGTCACCCCCGCCACCGCCGCCGCCGGCGGGATGCTGCTCGGCCTGGCCGGCATCACCAGGACCGTCGGCCTGCCGCTGCTCATCCTGACCGCCGCCTACCTGCTCATCAGGCGCTACGGGTGGCGGCCCCTCGTGGCGCTGCTCGTCGCCGGGGCCATCCCGCTCGGCGCGTACGCGACCTGGATGAAGGTGGAGAAGGGCAAGTTCGGCCTCACCGAGGCCGACGGGAACTTCCTGTGGTCCAGGACCATGAGCTTCGCCGACTGCGCGATCATCAAGCCGCCGGAACGGCTGGCCGTGCTCTGCCCGACCATGCCCGTCGAGCAGCGGCCCTACCCGCCGCACTGGCTGTGGGAAAGCTTCTCGCCGCTGCTCAAGGTGCCCGGCACCGCCAACCGCAACCAGCTCGCCGGCGAGTTCGCCCGGCAGGCCATCCTCGCCCAGCCCGGCGCCTACCTGGGGGCGGTCGCGACCGACCTCAAACAGCTCCTGCGCTGGGAGCGCACGGCCGCCGACGAGAAGACGCCGTACAAGCTGCCCGCCGCCGAACGGCCCATCAGCGCGTCCGTACGCGGCGTGGCCGAGGCGTACGAGGGCGGCCCGGCGGCCACCAGGGTCGTCGAGCCGTTCGCCGGCTGGCTGCGCGCCTACCAGCGCTTCGGCTACGTGCCGTTCCCGCTGCTCACCCTCGCCCTCGTCGCGACCCTCGCGGCCGCCCTGCTCAGACGCCGCTGGGACGCCCTGCTGCCCGGCCTGGCCGCGCTCGCGCTGATCGCCTCCCCGCCCTTCCTCGCCGCCTTCGACGTCCGGTACGTCATCCCCGCGATCCCGCTGATCTGCCTGGCCGCCGGCCTCACCCTGACCCGTACCGACCGCACGGCGCCGGCCGAGCCACGGGAAGCGATCAAGGTGGCGTAGCGCTGTGTTACGGTGCCGCAAGGTAACGCATCCAGGTGACGGGAAACCATGACAGAGGCCGGGCAGCCGACCGGTGACGACCTGGTCGAAATGCTCGCCGCCCTGGCCAACCCGCTACGGCTGCGCATCATCGCCCAGCTCGCCACCGGGCGCGACTACGTCAGCCACCTGGCCCGCGTCATCGGCGTCAGCCGCCCCCTGCTGCACATGCACCTGCGCCGGCTGGAGGCCGCCGGGCTCATCGCCGGGAGCCTGGAGCTGTCGGACGACGGCAAGGCCATGAAGTACTACGAGGTCACGGACTTCAGCCTGCACCTCACCGCGTCGGCGCTCGCCGAGGCGGCCAAGACACTCACGAGGCCAGAACCCGAGGAGGGCTCCTGATGTCGTACACCTGGCCCGAGGTGATCTTCTTCCTCGGGGTGCTGATCCTGGTCACCTTCCTGATCAGCATCTTCACCGTGGGCATCTTCGAATCCCGCCGCTCCAAACGGCAGGCCGACGCCGCCGAGGAGCTGCGGGAGCTGGCCCGGCGGTACGAGGAGCTGGCCCGCAGCACGGCGGAGACCCAGGAACGCATGGCCGCCGACCTGGCGGAGCTGCGCAATCGTACGGCGTCGATCGAGCAGATCCTGCGGACGGTGGAGTAGCCGGTCTTATCGGGTTTCGGGGAAGCGGGCGGCTTGTGGAGCCGGCTGGAAGCCGGCGACTTACGGAGCCGCGGAGAAGCGGGCGACGAAACGCCGCTGCCACGGGGTCTCCACCGCACGCTTGTCGTAGTGCTCACGCACGTACGCCACCGCCTGCTCGGCGGGCACGCCGTCGAGCACGGCCAGGCACGCCAGCGCCGTCCCGGTGCGCCCCTTGCCGCCACCGCACGCGACCTCGACCCGCTCGGAGACGGCCCTCTCCCACGCCTCCCGCAACGCCTCGGCAGCGGCGGCGCGATCGGACGGCAGCCAGAAGTCGGGCCACCGCACCCAGAGATGCTCCCACTCGACCCGCGGCGGCTCCTTGCCCAGCAGGTAGAGCGCGAACGCGGGCCGCGCCCCGGCGGGCACCGGATAACGCAGACCCCGGCCACGAACGAGTCGGCCCGACGGCAGCCGCAGCACACCGGGCGCGGCAGGGTCCCAGGTCTCGGTCATGTAGCCGAGCGTAACCACCCCGACCAGGCCGGGCCCGATCTTCCGCTTTCGGCTGACCCCCTGCGCTCCTGGCGAAAGTTCCTCCGTCATGAGGCCATGATGCCCTTCAGCCAGTCGCCGGCCAGCTTCGCGACGAGGGCGCCGGCGCGGTCGGTCAGGTGGATGTGGTCCACGAGGAGTTCGCGGCCGCCCGAGCGGGCGATGTCGTCCCAGGTGCGGCGGAGCAGGTAGTGCTGGGCGGCGGCGGTGAAGGCGAGGGGGAAGCTGAAGGCGTACGAGGTGCGGGGGCCGTGGCGGAGGATGTCGGCCATGCGCTCGTGCACGGGCAGGTAGTCCGTCCCCATCTCGGTGGCGAGGCTCTTGATGGCGGCGTTGTAGCCGGTGAGGGTGCGGTTGACGGGGGTGTTCAGGTTCTCGCCGAGCGGGGGCAGGGACATGAGGGCGATGCGGGCGCCGGTGCCGGTCCTGACGCGTTCGACGATGGCGCGCAGGTTGGCGCGGTACTCGTCCAGGGGGACGCCGTTGCGGACGTCGTTGGTGCCGATCAGGAGCGTCACGGCGGCGGGGCGGCAGGCGAGGATGTCGGTGTCGACGCGCTGGAGCAGGTCGGCGGT
The DNA here is from genome assembly GCF_012034275.1 of Nonomuraea composti. Classification (NCBI taxonomy): domain Bacteria; kingdom Bacillati; phylum Actinomycetota; class Actinomycetes; order Streptosporangiales; family Streptosporangiaceae; genus Nonomuraea; species Nonomuraea composti. The sequence continues at coordinate 121,149 of NZ_JAATEP010000026.1, forward strand.
GGTGTTGCCGTTGCTGCCGGCGTTGACCAGCTCGTACGCCGGATAGGCGGCCCGCAGCGCGGCGACCCAGTCGGCGCCGAGCGAGCCCTGGGTCATGCTGGCCCCGGCGGCGACGACGCGCGGGCGGGTGGGCGTGGTCGCGCAGGCGGCGGCGGGCGAGTGGTCGGCGGGGCGCAGGAACGTCAGGTAGGCGACGGTGCCGGCGGCGCAGAGCGCGGTGGCGAGTACGAGGCTGAGGGCGATGGTGATGGGTCGTTTCATGGTCGGTATCCTCGGTTGGTAAACGCTCACTAACCTACATTCGGGAGGCTAGTGAGTGTTTACTAACCATGTCAACGTGAGCGGAAGGGCACACATGGGCACCAGAGACGTGATCCTCGACGCGGCGGCCGAGGTCATGGCCGAGCAGGGCCTGGCCAACGTGACCACGCGGCAGATCGCGAAGGCCGCCGGGCTCACCGAGGCGGCGCTCTACAAGCACTTCGCGAGCAAGGCCGACCTCATGGTGGCGGTGATGCGGGAGCGTTCGCCCGGCTTCTCCCCCCTCGCCGAGGCGCTACGTGGCGGGAGTGACCTGGTGGGCGGCCTCACCGCCGTCGCCAGGGCGGCCATCGACCTTTACCGGGCCGGGTTCCCGATGTTCGCCTCCGTGTTCGCCGATCCGGCGACCCTGGCCGCGCACAAGGAGGAGCTGCGCCAGGAGGGCGCCGGGCCGCACAAAGCGAACGAGGCCCTGGCCGCCTACCTGCGCGCCGAGCAGGAGGCGGGCCGGGTGCGGGCGGGGGCGGACGTCCGGGCGGCGGCGGGGCTGCTGCTCGGGGCCTGCTTCCAGTACGCGTTCCTGGGTCACATGTCGCTGGCGGGCTTCGCGGACGACGAGGAGGCGGCGGCCTCGTTCGTACGGACACTGCTCGAAACCCTCACCCCCACGCCGCCACCGTGTCACGAGCCCAGCGCCTGACCCGCTCCTCGTGGCCGTCGGCGGGAAAGCCGCCGTCGAGGGCCACGTCGGCGATCGTCGTGGCGAACCCGGACGGCGGCGCGGCGTGCGCGGGGAAGGGCGGCACGCCCGGGAAGTCGGCCGCGCCGGGCGTGTGGCCGCCGCGGCGGTGGGAGTTGAGCCGGCGCAGGCGCCGCGCCATGGGGAGCAGGGCGTCGAGCCCGCCCTCCAGGTAGACGTGCAGCAGCGCCCACTGCCCGGGGGCGGCGGAGGGCGCGCGGGAGGGGTGCTGGAGGTGGAAGCAGGAGACCGAGACGGCGTGCACCGGCGCCCACGGCGGCCGCATCGAGTAGTCGAGCGTCAGCAGCTCCCCGAACAGCTCCGCGCAGGGCCTCGGGGCACTGGCCCCACCGCATTCCGGACATCGCGACATGCCGCCCGCCGCCCCTTTCCCGAGGTCGTGGCTCAGCGCCGCCGGAACACCCCGAACTCGACCAGCAGTCCCAGGATGCCACCTCCTCCGAAGGCGATGAGCTCGTCCGGCCCGAGGGCGGGGTCGCGGGTCATCACCAGCGTGAGCAGGACGTTCCCCAGCACCATCCCCGCGATGACGAGGATGACGAGCCGCACCGCCGGCCAGATGGTTCCTCCGGCCTGTTCCTCATCCATCAAGGAGTCCCTTCTCGCTCGTGTAGGCACCCTACATATAGGCAGCCTACTCATCGAGCGGCGGGACCGCGCGGCTAATCCTTGATGCGCTTCATCGTGAGGTGGGAGTCCACGCGGGACACCGCGGGCAGCGGCAGGATCTGCTGACTGAGGAACTTCTCGTACGCGAACTGGTCGGCCACCGCCACCCGCATGTAGTAGTCGGGCCGCCCGAACATCCGCCGGAACTCCAGCACCTCCTCCAGCGCCGCCACCCGCGACTCGAACTCCTCCACCGTCTGCAGGTCGTTGACCGCGATCTCCACCGACACGACCACCTCCAGCGAACGGCCGAGCGCCTCGGGCGAGATCTGTGCCCGATACCCGGCGATCACCCCGGCCTCCTCCAGGCGCTTGACCCGGCGCAGGCAGGGCGGCGGCGTCAGCCCCACCCGGCGGGCCAGCTCCACGTTCGACATCCGGCCGTCCTGGGCCAGTTGGAACAAAATTTCCCGATCAACCTCGTCCAGGACAATTGTGTTACGCATATGCCCGATTTCTCCTAACGCAGGAAACCATATTATGCGCTAAAAGCACTAAAATTGCTTTTCATGCGAACGCGGGACTTCACGGCGGCTGCGGCCGACACCGCCTCGGTGGGGCTGAGCCTGTTCCCCCTCGGGGTCAGCTTCGGCGTGCTCATGGTGCACGCCGGGCTCGACTGGTGGTGGGCGACGGTGTTCACCGCCGTGATCTACGCGGGGTCGCTGGAGTTCCTGCTGGTGGGGCTGGTCGCCGCCGTCACGCCGCTCGGGCAGATCGCGGCGACGGCGCTCCTGGTGAACCTGCGGCACGTCTTCTACGCCCTGTCGTTCCCGCTGCGCCAGGTCCGCCCCGCCGGCCGCGTCTACGCCACCTTCGCGCTCACCGACGAGGCGTACGCGCTGACCGCCGGCGGGCGCGCCCGCGACTGGAGCGGCGCGCGCATCCTGTGGATGCAGGTGCTGTGCCAGGCGTACTGGGTCGGCGGCGCCACCGCCGGCGCCCTCGCCGGCTCACTGGTGCCGGTCACGCTGCACGGCCTGGAGTTCGCGCTGACCGCCCTGTTCGTGGTGCTCACGATCGACGCCTGGCGCGACCTGCGCGACCTGCCGACACCGCTGCTGGCCGGCGGCAGCTTCGCCGCCGCCGCACTCCTGACGCCCGGCTCGCTCCTGCCGGTCGCGATGGGCCTGTTCACGGCAACCCTCCTCATCCGGTACGCCCTGCGCCACCGCCGCCCCGCACCGGCCGTCCCCCGGCGGGCGCCCGAGCCCGTCGCCTGCGGCTCAGGTCTGGAGAAGTAGAACCCCGTGCCCACCCCGCTCTACCTGGCCGCCGCCGTCGCCGTCAGCACCGCGATCACCTGGGGCCTGCGCGCCCTGCCGTTCGCCGTGCTCGGCCCGCTGCGCCGCTCGTCCGTCACCCGCTTCCTGGCCCTCCAGATGCCCACCGGGATCATGCTGATCCTGGCCCTCTACACCCTGCGCGACCTGCGCCCCACTCCCTGGACCGCCATGGTGCCCACGGTCGTGGCCCTGGCCGCCGCCGTCGGCCTGCACCTGAAGACCCGCAACGCGGTGATCAGCGTCCTGGGCGCGACCGCCCTGCACGTGCTGCTGTCGACGTTCTGGCACGCCGGCTGAGCGGTCCGGCCCGCTGTGGCAGGACCGGCCGGATGAACCCAGGTCAAAGTGCGATCATCCGGTCGGCAAAGACTCGGCACGGCATATAACTGGGACGGTTCGTTATCTTGTATCTCTCGTGTTTATGGCGGTATGTTGTGGCGCCATGACCGCACCCAGGACTCCGACCACCGCCGAGGAGCTGCGCGGCGCCGGCCTGCGGGTCACCGCCGCTCGCGTCGCGTTGCTCGAGACCGTCCGGCACGGCGACCACCTCGACGTCGAGGCGATCGCCTCCGGGGTGCGCGATCGGGTGGGTCACGTCTCCCTCCAAGCCGTGTACGAAGCCCTCCACGCGCTCACCGCGGCAGGACTGGTCCGCCGGATCGAACCGGCGGGAAGCCCGGCTCGTTTTGAGGGGCGTGTGGGGGACAACCACCACCACATCGTGTGCCGGTCGTGCGGCGCGGTCGCCGACGTCGACTGCGCGGTCGGTCATGCCCCGTGCCTTCATGCAGCCGACGACCACGGCTTCACCATCGACGAGGCCGAGGTCATCTACTGGGGCCGGTGCCCCGATTGCTCCACCAACCGCACTTCGTGAGCACGCTCATCGCCATGTCCTGGAAGGATTCCCATGACTGAGAACCATGACGCCATCGTCACAGACCCGAAGGTAGAAGGCGAAGCCGCCGGCTGCCCGGTGGCCCACACCCGCGCTCTGCACCCCACCCAGGGCGGCGGCAACCGTCAGTGGTGGCCCGAGCGGCTCAACCTGAGGATCCTCGCCAAGAACCCCGCCGTCGGCCGCCCCTACGGCGACGACTTCGACTACCGGCAGGCGTTCCTCAGCCTCGACCTCCCGGCCGTCAAGCGGGACATCGCCGAGGTGCTGACCACCTCGCAGGACTGGTGGCCGGCCGACTTCGGGCACTACGGCCCGCTCATCATCCGGATGGCCTGGCACAGCGCCGGCACGTACCGGATCAGCGACGGCCGCGGCGGCGCCGGCGCCGGCCAGCAGCGCTTCGCGCCGCTGAACAGCTGGCCCGACAACGCCAACCTCGACAAGGCGCGCCGCCTGCTGTGGCCGGTCAAGAAGAAGTACGGCCGCAACCTGTCCTGGGCCGACCTCATGATCCTCGCCGGCAACGTGGCGCTGGAGACGATGGGCTTCGAGACGTTCGGGTTCGCGGGTGGCCGCGAGGACGTCTGGGAGGCCGAGGAGGACGTCTACTGGGGCCCCGAGACCACGTGGCTCGGCGACGAGCGCTACACCGGCGACCGCGAGCTGGAGAACCCGCTCGGCGCCGTCCAGATGGGCCTCATCTACGTCAACCCGGAGGGCCCGAACGGCAACCCCGACCCGCTCGCCGCGGCCAGGGACATCCGTGAGACGTTCCGCCGGATGGCCATGAACGACGAGGAGACCGTCGCCCTCATCGCCGGCGGCCACACCTTCGGCAAGACCCACGGCGCCGGCCCCGCCGACCACGTCGGCGCCGACCCCGAGGCCGCCTCGATCGAGGAGCAGGGGCTCGGCTGGCGCAGCACGTACGGCAGCGGCAAGGGCGGCGACGCCATCACCAGCGGCCTCGAAGGCATCTGGACCAACACGCCGACCCAGTGGGACAACAGCTTCTTCGAGATCCTGTACGGCTACGAGTGGGAGCTGTTCAAGAGCCCCGCCGGCGCCCACCAGTGGCGGCCGAAGGACGGTGCCGGGGAGGGCACCGTCCCCGACGCCCACGACCCGGCCAAGCGGCACGCGCCGACGATGCTCACCACCGACCTCGCGCTGCGCGTCGACCCGATCTACGACCAGATCTCGCGCCGCTTCCGCGACAACCCGCAGGAGTTCGCGGACGCGTTCGCCAAGGCCTGGTACAAGCTGACGCACCGCGACATGGGCCCGATCGTGCGTTACCTCGGCCCGGAGGTGCCGTCGGAGGTGCTGCTCTGGCAGGACCCGCTGCCCGAGCGCACCTACGACCTCATCGACGAGGCCGACGTCGCCACGCTCAAGAGCCAGATCCTGGCCTCGGGCCTGTCGGTGTCGGAGCTCGTGTCCACCGCGTGGGCCTCCGCCTCGTCCTACCGCAACAGCGACAAGCGGGGCGGCGCCAACGGCGCCCGCGTCCGCCTGCAGCCGCAGATCGGCTGGGAGGTCAACGACCCCGACCGCCTCGCCACCGTGCTCGGCACCCTTGAGGGCATCCAGAAGGCCTTCAACGGCGCCCAGGCCGGCGGCAAGCAGGTCTCGCTCGCCGACGTGATCGTCCTCGCCGGCGGCGTCGGCGTGGAGAAGGCGGCCAAGGAGGCCGGCTTCGACGTCGTCGTGCCGTTCACGCCCGGCCGCGTCGACGCCACGCAGGAGCAGACGGACGTCGAGTCGTTCGCCGCTCTCGAGCCCACCGCCGACGGCTTCCGCAACTACCTCGGCAAGGGCAACCGCCTGCCCGCCGAGTACCTGCTGCTCGACAAGGCGAACCTGCTGAACCTGTCCGCGCCCGAGATGACCGTCCTCGTCGGCGGCCTGCGCGTGCTCGGCGCGAACCACCAGCAGTCGCAGCACGGCGTCTTCACCACCAACCCCGGCACGCTGACGAACGACTTCTTCGTCAACCTGCTCGACCTGGGCACGAGGTGGCAGGCGACCTCCGAGGACCAGACCACGTTCGAGGGCCGCGACGCCGAGACCGGCCAGGTCAAGTGGACCGGCACCCGCGCCGACCTGGTGTTCGGGTCCAACTCGGAGCTGCGGGCGCTGGCCGAGGTGTACGCCAGCGACGACGCGAAGGAGAAGTTCGTGAACGACTTCGTCGCGGCGTGGACCAAGGTCATGAACGCCGACCGGTTCGACCTCGTCTGATCCTCCCAGGCATTTCGCCGGGCCGGTCCCTCGTTGGGGGGCCGGCCCGGCTCATGAAAAATGCGTCGACACGGGAGAACCGGATGGCGACAATGCTCACCATGGCCTCCATCTCCGTGCCGGGAATGTCGTGATCCCTGTTCTGTGGCTGTGCGGCCCGCCGGGAGTCGGCAAGACCACGGTCGCCTGGGAGATCTACTCCCGTCTCAAGCGCGACGGCGTCGCGGCCGCCTACGTCGACATCGACCAGCTCGGCATCTGCTACCCGGAGCCCTCCGACGACCCCGGCCGGCACCGCATGAAGGCCCGCAACCTCGACGCGGTGGCCGCCGGCTTCCAGGCGGCCGGCGCCCGGTGCCTCATCGTCTCGGGCGTCCTCGACCCCGCTCATGGCGTCCGCCCAGGCCAGGTGCCGCGCACCGCCCTGACCGTCTGCCGGCTGCGAGCCGGCCGCGAGGAGCTGCGGCGGCGCTTCACCGGCCGCGGCGGCAGCGCCGATCAGATCGAGGACGTCCTGCGGGAGGCCGACGCGCTCGACGCGAGCGACTTCGCCGACGTGACCGTGGACACCGACGGCCTGGCGCCGGCCGAGGTGGCCCGGCTGGTCTCGGAACGCATCGGCACCTGGCCCGGCCCGAGCGAGGAACCGGTGCCCGAGCTCCCGCAGGTGACGTTCGACGGCGACCCGGTGATGTGGCTGTGCGGCACGACGGCCGTCGGCAAGTCGACGGCCGGCTTCGAGCTCTTCATGCGCGCCCTGCGCGCCGGCCGCACCGCCGCGTACGTCGACCTCGGCCAGATCGGCTTCCGCGCCCCCGTCCCTTCGGACGACCCCGACGACCACCAGCTCAGGGCCCGCAACCTGGCATCCCTGTGGCGCACCTACCGGGCCGCCGGGGCGCAGGTCCTGGTGGTGACCGGCCCCGTACGCGACGAGACCACGATCAAGACGTACGCCGAGGCCCTTCCCGGAGCCCGTCTCACGCTGTGCCGCCTGCACGCGGGCCGCGAGGAGCTGACGCGCCGCATCGTACGACGCGGCCAGGGCAGCGACTGGTCACAACCGGGCGACCCGCTGCGCGGTCAGCCCACGGCGCGGCTCCTCCAGCTCGCCGACGAGGCGGTGGCCACCGCCACCGCCCTGGAGCGGGCCGGCATCGGCGAGGTCCACATCCCGACCGACGGCCGCACGTCCGGCCAGGTGGTCGACGCCATCCTCGCCCGGACCGGCTGGCTCGGCCCGCGGCCCTAGCCGCTGCTCACACCGCCACCACTTGCACGGTCTTGCCGCACAGCTTGCTCATGTCGTCCTCGTCGGAGGTGAGCACGATGACAGGACGTACCGATCGCCGCGCGGTGACGGCCACGACGGCGTCGATGGCGTACTTGTGGCCGTGCAGACGGGCCTCGCGAAGCAGCTCGATCGCCCGCGACGAGATCTCCTCCGTCACGGGCTCGACCTTCAGCCGGGACAGGTGCCACCTGAGGCGATCGCTCTTCAGGCGGACGTCGTGGGCCTCGATCGGCGTCATGGCACTCACCACGACCCGGAAGTCGTTGTCCTGCGCCTCCCGGACGAGCGCGGTCACCCGCTGGTCGGCCTCGCACCACTTCACGAGCCCTTCGCAGTCGAGCACCACGGTGCCCGCGCTCAGCCTGCTTCGCGCCCGCGCCATCCGTCCTCCTCCTGGAGTTCGGGCGCCGACCTGACGTGCCGGAACAGCTCCGCCGCCTCGTCACGCACGGACTGCGGGATCGGCCCGGCGGCGGCCTCGTTCGCCTGAAGCGCCTCCTCCAGGAGGTCCCGCTCGATCTGCCGCTCGACAGCCGCATCGACGTAGGCGGAGAATCCACGGGCGCCGACCCGTTCGCGGACGGCGCGGATGTTGCCCGCCCTCAGGGACACGCTGACCTTCGCCGCGGGCCCGTCTCCTGGGGCGAACTCCTGCTCCGGCATCTTCATGGGCCCACTTTACTACTCGAAGTAGCAAAGCGCGGCCGGTGGGCGTCAGTCGTCCTCGGCGAAGACGACCTCGCGGCGTTTGCGGATCGCCGGCAGGACGGTGATCGCGAGAGCGGCCCCCGCCAGGAGCAGGAGAATGCCGGAGATGGGGCGGGTGACGAAGACGGTGGCGTCGCCGCGGGAGATGATGAGGGCGCGGCGCAGGTTCTCCTCCAGCAGCGGGCCCAGGACGAAGCCGAGCAACAGCGGGGCGGGTTCGCAGCCGCACTTGATGAGGACGTAGCCGAGCAGGCCGAAGAAGACGATGGCGTAGACGTCGAAGGCGTTGAACGACAGCGAGTACGTTCCGATGGCCGCGAACAGGATGATCATCGGGAAGAGCACCTGGTACGGGATGTGCAGCATGCGGACCCAGATGCCGATGAGCGGCAGGTTCAGCAGCACCAGGAGCACGTTGCCGATCCACATCGACGCGATCAGGCCCCAGAACAGCGCGGGTTCCTCGGTGATGACGTTCGGGCCGGGGGTGATGCCGTGGACGATGAACGCGCCGACCATGAGCGCCATGACGGGGTGAGCGGGCAGGCCGAGGGTGAGCAGGGGGATGAACGAGGTCTGCGCGGCGGCGTTGTTGGCGGACTCGGGGCCGGCGACGCCTTCGATGGCTCCGTGGCCGAACTCCGCGCGCCGTTTGGAGATGCGTTTCTCCACGGCGTACGAGGTGAAGGAGGCCAGCACGTGCCCGCCGCCGGGCAGGACACCGAGCGCGGCGCCGAGGCCGGTGCCGCGCAGGATGGGGCCGACGATCCTGCGCCGATCCTCGCGGGTGGGCCAGAGGTCGCGCACTTTGGAGACGAGCAGGGTGCGGGTGTGCTCGTTCTCCAGGTTGCGCAGGATCTCGGCGACGCCGAACATGCCGACGGCGACGGAGACGAAGTCGATGCCGCCGTACAGCTCGCGCTGCTCGAAGACGAATCGGGGGGTTCCGGTGTAGATGTCCTGGCCGATGGTGCCGAGCAGGACGCCGAGCGCGATCATGGCGAGGGCTTTGAGCGTGGTGCCGCGCGCCAGCGCGACCGAGACGATGAGGCCGAGCAGCACCAGCGAGAAGTATTCGGCGGGGCCGAACCGCAGGGCGACGCGGGCCAGGGGTGGGGCGGCGACGGCGAGGACGACGGTGGCGATGGTGCCCGCGACGAACGAGCCGACCGCGGCGGTGGCCAGCGCGGAGCCGGCGCGGCCCTGGCGGGCCATCTCGTGCCCGTCAAGTGCGGTGACCGCGGCCGACGACTCGCCAGGCAGGTTGATGAGGATGGCGGTGGTGGAGCCGCCGTACTGGGCGCCGTAGTAGATGCCGGCCAGCATGATCAACGCGGTGACGGGCTCGAAGCTGAACGTGATCGGCAGCAGCATCGCCACCGTCGCGGTCGGCCCGATGCCGGGCAGCACGCCGACGGCGGTGCCGAGGAGCACGCCGACGAAGCAGTAGAGGACGTTCTGGACGAGGAGGGCGGTCGAGAAGCCCAGTGCGAGGTTGTCGAGGAGTTCCATGCCCTCTCGATCCGAAAGGCCGTGTCAGGCCCCCAGCCACGGGCCGACGAGCGGGATCCGCAGCTGGAGTCCGACGACGAAGATGAGCGTGCCGGCCACGGTGAGCCCGGCCGCCACGGCCACGGCCATGAGCGGGCGGACGCGCGTGCTGGCCAGCGTCGTGAGCAGGGCCGTCACGGCCGACGCGGGGACGAACCCGAGCCCTCGTACGGTGAACCCGAAGAACAGCAGGGCGAGCACGATGACGGCGACGGCCCGCCACGGGATCGTCCCGAACGCGATCAGCTCGCCCGCGACGAGGCCCTTGACGACGATCGCCAGGCCGAGCGCGGCGACGATCGCGCCGACCAGCAGGGGGAAGGCGCCGGGGCCCATCCGCAGCGGGGTGCCCAGCTCGTAGCCGAGCGACCCCAGCGCGAACGCGCCGCCGATCAGGACGAAGACGGCTCCCGCGAGGACGTCGGGGAGGGAGCGGCGGCGCTTCACCCGGCCTTGACCCCGGCGTCGGCGATCACCTTGCCCCACGTGGTGATCTGCTCCTGGAGGCGGGCCCGGTGCGCCTCGGGGGTGGCGTCCGCGGCCTTGACGGGGGCGGTGCCGAGCTTGGCCATCTGGTCGATGACCTTCTGGTCGGCCAGCGCCACCTTCAGCGCCTCCGACAGCTTCTGGACGACGTCCTGGGGCGTGCCCTTCGGAACGTACAGGCCGTGCCAGACGCTGACCTTGAGCTGCGGCAGCCCGGCCTCGGTGGTGGTGGGCAGGTCGGGCAGGCTCTTGACGCGCTCGGGCGTGGTGACCGCGTACGCCTTGACCTCGCCCGCGGAGATCTGGCCGCTGGTGTTGGTCGTCTGGTCGCACATGAAGTCGACCTGGCCGCCGACGAGGTCGGTGAGGGCGGGCCCGGTGCCCTCGTACGGGACCTCCTGGAGCTTGACGCCGGCGGCGGTCTGGAACAGCAGGCCGCACAGGTGGGAGGCGGCGCCGATGCCGGCGTTGGCGAGGGTGACCTTGGAGGCGTTCGCCTTGACGTAGGTGACGAGCTCCTGGAGCGTCTTGGGCTCGAAGTCCTTGCGGGCGACGATCGTCATCGGCACCTCGGTGACGAGCCCGACCGTCTGGAAGTCCTCTAGGGGCTTGTAGCCGAGGTTCTGGTAGAGGGCGGGCGCGGTGGACATGCCGATGTGGTGCATGAGCACGGTGTAGCCGTCGGGCTGGGCCCGCGCGACCTCTCCCGCGCCGACGGTGCCGCCCGCTCCTTCCACGTTCTGTACGACGATCTTGCCGCCGAGCTTGGCGGCCATCGGCTCGGCGATCATGCGGGTGACGGTGTCGGTGGGGCCGCCGGCGCTGAACGGCACGACGAACGTGATGTTCTTGTCCGGGTAACCGCCGCCGGCGGGCGCGGTGCCGTTGCCCCCGTTTCCTCCGGAGCAGGCGGCGACGAGCGACAGGACGCCGATCGCGGTGATCATCCGGGTGATGCCCCGGTGTCTGCTGGTCGTTCTCATCTCGCGACCTCCTCGTCAGCGCATGCCCGTGTGTCGGTGAGTGCGCGGCTGCCTCAGTCTCGGCTGGCAGGGACGCGGATGGTGTCAGAGAAATCCCAAGGAATGCGCTGGATGTCAGAAGAATCCCAAGAAGTGAAGGGCTAACACAAGCGTTGATCCTCGCCGTACAATCCGCCGGTATGCGGATCACGATCATCGAGGATGACGACCGCGTGGCGCGGGGCCTGGTGACCGTCCTGGCCCAGGCGGGCTTCGAGGTGCACCGCCTCGCCACCGCCGCAGAGGCCGTGCGCGCCGCCCCCTCCGACGTGGTCCTCGTCGACCTGGGCCTGCCCGACGGCGACGGCCTCGACGTGATCCGCAAGCTGCGCGACCGTCCCGAGACGGCCGTCATCGCCGTGACCGCGCGCTCCGAGGAACATGAGCGGGTACGCGGCCTGCGCGCCGGCGCCGACGACTACATCGTCAAACCGTTCGGCGTCCCCGAGCTGCTCGCCCGCATCGACGCCGTCCTGCGGCGCACCCGCGTGGCGCGGGCCATGAGCGAGCCCGGCGAGCCGCTCACGCTCGGCCCGATGCGCATCGGCGTCGGCACCCGCGAGGTCACCGTCGGAGGCACGCCCGTGACGCTGACGCGCAAGGAGTTCGAGCTGCTCCTGCTGCTGGCCCGCCGCGCCCCGAACGTGGTCAGCCGCGACGTCATCCTCGACCAGATCTGGGGCGCGACCTGGGAGTCCTCCAGCCGCACCCTCGACACGCACATCGCCGCGCTGCGGCACAAGCTCGGGCCTTCCGTGCCCATCCGCACCCTTCACGGGGTCGGCTACCGGCTCCAGGCCGGCCCCCTCTCGGATCCGGCCCCCGGCCCCGGGCCGACCGGCCGGCCGGAGCCGACCGGCTGACGCGGCCGTGCGCCGTCGCCTGCTCGTCGTCCTGGTGCCGCTCGCGGTGCTGCTCGTCGCGGCGCTCGGCGTGCCGCACAGCGTCACCCTGGCCGAGCGCGAGATGCAGGAGACGTACGTGGACCGGCTCGGCGACGTCGGCCGGTTCGCGTCGCTGGCCGAGACGGCGCTGTCGACCGGGCGCACCGAGGCCCTGCAGCGGGAGCTGGAGCGCTACCACGAGCTGTACGGCATCCCCGCCGCCGTGATCGACACCTCCGGCACCGTGCTGCTCGGGCCCGCCCGCGCCTACCGGGAGGCGGCCGGGGCCGAGCCCGCGCTGCCCAGGATCGTGACCGCGGCACTGGCGGGCACCCGCTCGGAGCCGTCCGGCGCATGGGCGCCCTGGGACGGCTCCGCCCTCGTCGTCGCCGAGCCCGTCGGCCGGGACAGCGAGGTCGTCGGCGCCGTCGTCACCATCTCCGACCTGACCCGGACCCGCTCCCGCGTCCTGCTGCAATGGGCCCGCCTCGCCGGCCTCGGGCTGCTGCCGCTCATCGCGCTGGTCGCCGTCGCCTGGCCGGTGTCGGCATGGGTGCTGCGTCCGGTGCGCGAGCTGGACGCCGCCAGCTCGCGCATCTCCCAGGGCGACCTCACCATCCGCGCCGACGCCGAGGCCGGGCCCGTCGAGCTGCGGCGGCTCGCCGGCTCGTTCAACACCATGATGGACGCCGTGGAGAACGCCGTGCAGCGGCAGCGCGCGTTCGTCTCCGACGCCTCCCACCAGCTGCGCAACCCGCTGACCAGCCTGCGGCTCGCCGTCGAGAGCCTGGAGCCGCACCTGGCCGGAGACGGGCGGCCGGTGTACGAGGTGGCCGTGGACGAGGTGAAGGCCATGCAGCGGCTGCTGAACTCGTTGCAGGCCAGCGCGCGGATGGAGAGCATCAGGACGGCCTCGCCGGTGGAGCTCGACGCGGTGCTCGCGACCCGCGTGGATCGGTGGCGGGCCCTGACCGGGACGGCGGGGCAGACGCTCACCGTGGACGTGCCGGGCGGGCTGCGGCTGCTGGAGCCCACCGGAGGGTTGGGGAGCATTCTGGACGAGCTGGTCAGCAACGCGTTGCGGCTGTCGGAGGCGCGGGTGGTGGAGGTGAGCGCGCGCACCGGCCCCGGCGGGGTGGTGATCATCTCCGTGCGGGACGACGGGCAGGGCATCGACGTGGCAGAACGGGCACAGGCGTTGCGGCGGTTCTGGCGGTCACCCCGGCACCAGAACGTGCCGGGGACCGGGCTCGGGCTGGCCATCTGCGCCGACCTCGTGGGGGCGGCCGGGGGTGAGCTGCGGCTGGAGGACGGGCTGCCGCGGCCGGACGGGTCGGGGCACGGGTTCGCCGCCGTGATCACGTTGCCCGTCGCACCACCGGATTAGCGTTTGTGGTCGCGACCAGGTCAGCGTTTGTGGTCGCGGCCAGGTCAGCGTTTGTGGTCGCGGAACCAGGCCGCCGCTCCCGGGTGCAGCGGGACCGACGCGGTGGCGATCCCCGTCCGCACGTTGATCTGCCACGCCTCGGGCACCGCGTCGGGCACGGCCGCGCCGTCCTCGTCGCGGCTCGCCGAGGTGATCGTGCCGGTGTGGGTGAAGATCGTGTCGGTGATGGCGTACACCAGGTCGGCGGGCAGGTCGTCGCGGGCGAGCAGCACGTTCGGGACGGCGACCGTGCGGGTGGCCGGGACGCCCGCGTACGCGGTGGCGGGGATCGTGGCCGGGGCGTAGGGGCCGGGGAAGGCGGTGAAGAGCGCGTCCGCCTGCGCGTCCAGCGGGATGAGCCGGATCGGCCGCCGCTGCGCCAGCTCCGTGATCGCCGGCGTCGGGACGCCGGTCAGCGAGAACATCGCGTCGATCTCGCCGTCGCGCAGTGCCGCCGCCGACTCGGCCTGGCTGAGGTAACGGACGTCGGCGCGGACCGGCCCGAGCCCCAGCACCCGCAGCGAGATGAACTCGGTGCCGGAGTCGCGGGCGCCCAGCGACACGCGCCGCCCCTTGAGGTCGCCGAACGCGTCGATCGCCGAGCCGGCCAGGACCACCAGGTGCAGGTGGCTGTCGTACAACCGGCAGACCGCCGAGAGGCCGCCGGGCGCCCGGCCGTCCGTGCTGATCAGCGCGTCCAGGCTGGTCAGGCCCAGGTGCACCGCGCCGGCCCGTAACATCCGGATGTTGTCGGTGGACGCCCGGCTCGGCACGGTCGTCACCGTCGCGCCCGGCACCTGCTCGGAGATGTGCGCGGCCAGCGACCCGCCGATGCGCCGGTAGACCGCCCCGGCCGGGCCGGTCGCCAGCCGCAGCCGCACCTCGCCGGCCTCGCGCCGCCGGGAGCACCCGGCGACCAGCCCGCCGGCGCCCAGCAGCACCGCCCGCCGGCTGAGGCGTGGCCGTGGCTCGGGGTCGCGCACCATGCCGCGATGATACGGACGAACGCCGGGCGGCACGGCCGAGCATGGCGCCGGCTCACGACGCGACCGAGCCCGGCTCAGGCAGCACGACCGAGCCCGGCTCAGGCAGCACGACCGAACCCGGCTCAGGGGGCGCGACCGAGCGGGTGGCCGGCTCAGGCGGCGCGGCCCGTCTTGAAGGCGGCGGCGGTCTCGGTGACGCGGCGGGCCTGGTGGCGGGCCGACTGCAGGGCCACCTCGCTCACCGGCCCCTCGCCGGCCACGTGCGAGGCGCCGTACGGGTTGCCGGACTGGAACTGGATCGGGTCGGTGTAGCCGGGCGGGACGATGATGCCGCCCCAGTGGTAGAACGTGTTCGCCAGCGCCAGGATCGTGGACTCCTGCCCGCCGTGCGCGGTGTTGGAGGCGGTGAACGCCGAGTACACCTTGTCCGCCAGCTTGCCCTGGAACCAGAGCGGCCCGGCGGCCTCGATGAAGGCGCGCAGCGGGCTGGCCGGGTTGCCGAAGCGGGTCGGCGTCCCGAACAGCACGGCGTCGGCCCAGGCCAGGTCGTCCACCGTGGCCACGGGGACGTCGGCGGTGTCGCGGACATGCTCGGCCCACTCCGGTCTGGTGTCGATCACCTCCGGCGGCGCGGGCTCGGCGACCTTGCGCAGCCGCACGTCGGCGCCGGCCTTCTCCGCGCCCTCGGCGGCGGCCCGCGCCAGGGCGTGCACGGTGCCCGTGGCGCTGTAATAGACGATGGCCACGTTGACGGTTTCCATGATCGGGTCCCTTCTCGGGGGTTCTGTTCGCCGGTACGACGACGTAGCCGCGCGTGATGTGAGGCGGCCCCCGGCCTCACATTCCGGCCCCGCGTTTCGTCGTACCGGGGAGAAGGCAGAACGACCGAGGGAGCCGGCGCCGTCATGACCACCTCACCAGGGCAGGACCCGAGCCTGACCGCGATCATGAGCGAGCGCCGCCACCTGATCAACCTCGCCTACCGGCTGCTGGGCTCGCTCGCCGACGCCGAGGACGTCGTGCAGGAGACGTACGCCCGCTGGTACGCCATGTCGCGACAGCAGCAGGAGGCGATCGAGTCGCCGGCGGCCTGGCTGACGAAGGTCGCCGGCCGCATCTGCCTCGACCTGCTCGGCTCGGCCCGGGTCCGGCGCGAGCGTTACGTGGGCGAGTGGGTGCCGGAGCCGCTGCCCGACCTGCCCGAGGGGGATCCGGCCGACCGGATCACCCTCGACGAGTCGGTCAACATGGCCTTCCTCGTCGTCCTCGAGTCGATGACGCCGGCCGAGCGGGTCGCGTTCATCCTGCACGACGTCTTCCGCTACCCGTTCGCCGAGGTCGCGGAGATCGTCGGGCGCAGCCCGGCGGCCTGCCGGCAGCTCGCCACCTCGGCCCGCCGCCGCATCCGCGACTCCCGCGCCGCGCAGGCCCCCGCGACGCCGGCCGCCCAGCAGGCCGGCGTCGTCCGGGCCTTCAAGCGGGCCTGGGAGGGCAAGGACATCGGCGCCCTCATCGCCCTGCTCGACCCGGAGGCCACGGCGACGGGCGACGGCGGCGGCCTGGTCACGGCGGCTCCCCGCCCGGTGCAGGGGGCCGAGGAGATCGCGCGCTTCCTCGCCGGGCGGATGGACGCGGTGTCCGGCCTGCGGCTCGTGGAGCGCATGGTCAACGGCCGGCCCGGGCTCGTGGCCCAGCTCGGCGGCGTGACCGTGTCGGTGCTGGCGTTCGACGTGGCGGGCGACCGGATCCAGCACATCTGGGCGGTGCTCAACCCGGACAAGCTCCGCCCCTGGACTACGAGCTGACGCGCGCAGGACCGCACACCAGCTCCGAACTACGGGCTGGCCTGCGCCGGGGTGCGGACCATCCAGACGTCCACCTCGTCCTGCGACTCGACCGTGAACCCGTGCCGCTCGTACAGCCGCCGGGCCTGGCTGCCCCGCAACACGTTCAGCCGCACCGCGGCGCCCTCGCGGTCGCACCGCTCCAGCAGCCGGCCCAGCACGGCCGACCCGATGCCCCGGCCCTGCAGCCTGGGGTCCAGGAAGAAGTGCTCCAGCCAGTACTCGTCCGGCTCGCGCCGCAGGGCGACGCAGCCGGCGAAGGCGCCGTCCACCTCGATGATCCAGGCGTGGGCCGGCTCGTACGCGTCCCTGAACCGCTGCCGGACGCGGTGCTCGTCGTACCGTCCGAGCCGTTCGAGGTCCGGCCGCAGCACGACGGCCCGCAGCTCGGCCATCTTCTCCACATCCGACGCCAAAGCCGGACGAAGCCCCCAATTCTCCACGATCCGCGATCGTAGCCCTAGGAACCGGCCCCGCCCCCACCGCGGCGGAAGGGCACAGGAGGACCCCGGGCTCAGCTCGTGACGGCCGGCTCGCGGAAGAGGAAGTAGTTCAGGTGGTCCGCGTGCAGGTACTGGTGGAAGCGGGCGGCCTTGGCCTGGGCGGTCTTGTCGGCGGTGACGGCCGTGTAGACGACGTACCGTTTGCTCGCGCCCGACCGGATGCGCCCGTAGACGTACGTGCCGAGCACCTTGTCCCGCCGCCACTTCACGCCACGCGAGGACTTGGCGAGGCGTTCGGCGGTGGCGGCGGCGGCCTTCTCGGTGGGGAAGGCGAGGATGACCTGTACGGCCTTGAGGTGGCCCTTGTAGGCGGAGTAGGCGAGCTGGACGGCGCGGGCGCACCGGTACTCGGCCAGCAGCCCGTCCCTGTCGACGGGGGCGCAGGAGTCGTACGTCCAGCCGCCCACCCGCTCGGCCTGGAACGCGACGCCGTCCATCCGGAAGTTCCAGTCGCCGAACTCGGCGGCGTCGATCTGCCGGTCCTGGCTCTTGGGGGTGGGGCTCGGCGCCGGTTCGTGCAGGGCCACGGCCGGGGCGGGGCCTTTCAGGTACTTGTGGACGCTGAAGGCCAGGCCGCCCGGCAGGAGCACCACCAGGATCACGACCAGGGTGGCGGCCACGCCGGGGTAGTCCCGCGGATCGGGGTGCCGAGGGTTTCCCATGCCTCGATTGTGCTGTAGTACGTCCCCTTCTGCCCCATCTATCCCGGGGTCCCCTGACGGTGGTTGTCCGCCCGCCGTTGATCACGTTTTAATGACGATGAGTTTAGGCTCCCGCCGCCCCAGGGAGAGAAGCGTGCGAGAGCGCTGCACGGTCCTGGGATCAGTGACGGCTTGGAGTCCCCCATGTATGACGAACCGGCACCGGCACCCTCCCCGGCCGCGCGCGCCTTACGCCTGTTGAGGCAGGCCGGCATGCTCTTCCAGCGCCGCCTGGTGGTGATCGTCGTGGTGGTCGCCGTCCTGATCTCCACCGTCGTGCTCGTGAACTACACCCAGGGGTGGTGGCCGTTCGGCGGCTGCGAGACGAAGAGCGGCGACGTCGTGGCCGTCGACGACGAATGTGTCGGGCTGATGGACCCGGCCGACGGCACGATGGTGCTCGGCAAGCAGTACCAGCAGGTGCTGGAGGCCATCGCGGCGGAGAACCGTCAGGTCGCCCAGGGCAAGGACTACAGCACGATCGCGCTCATGGCCCCGATGGGCGCGGGGCCGCGGGGGCTGGTCGGGGAGCGGGCGCTGCACCAGCTCGAAGGGGCGTTCATCGGGCAGTACCGGGCCAACCGGTCGGAGACGTTCCCGAAGATCCGGCTCCTGCTCGCCAACACCGGCCACGACGGCTCGAAGTGGCGGACGACCGTGCAGGCGGTGCGGCGCAACGCCGCGACGGGCGCGACGGGCAGCCCGGGCCAGATCGTCGCGGTCACCGGGATGGGCCCGAGCCAGCAGGAGAGCATCGACGCCGCGCGGGCGCTGGCGAAGGATCCGGGGATTCCGATGGTGGCCGACTTCATCACGGCGGCCGGGTTCAACACCACGGGCGAGATCGACGGCGCGGGGCCCATCCCGGGGCTCACCCGCACCGCGGTCAGCACGTCGGCCCAGCTCGCCGCCATCGCCGAGGAGTTCAAGAAGAAGAAGGTCGGCGGGAACGCGGCCCTCATGTGGGCGGACGTGACCCCGCAGGGCACCAAGGACCTGTACGCCCGTTCGCTCAAGGACGCCTTCCTCGACCCGAAGCTGGGGCTGAAGCCGTACGTCGACAGGTCCGGGCTCAGCTTCCCCTTCGACCCGCGCGGCGGCCCGTCACTCCTGCGGACGATCAGCGACACGATCTGCGGGACGAAGACCGACATGATCTTCTACGCGGGCCGCCAGGCGTTCATGCCCACCTTCCTCAAGCTGCTGCGCAGCCGCCCCTGCCGCTCCACGCCCATCACGGTCGTGACCGGCGACGACGCCCAGGACCAGGACCCGAACGACCCGTCGCTGCACGACCCGGAGGCGCCGATCAAGGTGATGTTCGTGCCGCTCGCCGACCCGGTGCGGCTCGACCGCGAAGACAACCCGCACCATCAGCTCTACCGTGACTTCCGCGCCGAGTTCGTGGCGCCGCACCACGGGGTGACGTTCCCTGCGGGGCATCTGGGCAGCGGGCTGGCGATCCTTTCGTACGACGCGGTGACGGCGGCGGCCACGGCGGTGCAGAAGGCCGCGATCGGCGTGGACCCGTCGCAGCTCAGCCTGCCGTCCGCGGCGGCGGTGCGCGGGCAGCTCTACCTGTTCACCGGCACGAACGTGATCCGCGGCGCGAGCGGCGCGTTCACCCTCGACTCCAAGACGGGGGAGCGGGTGAACGTCACCACGCCCACCCCCGTCACGATCCCCTGAACCCGGTCACGATCTCCTGGCCCGCGCTCCGTCACGATCCCCTCACCACGGCGATCACCGTGACCGCGAGGAGCGCGGCGAGGAGGAGCAGCGGGAGCCACCGGCGCACGGCCGGCGCGCGCACGAGCCGTACGTGCTCCAGCTCCCCCTCCTCCCCGAGCCGCAGCACCGCCGTGCCGATCCTGAACCGGTCGCCGGGCCGCAGCGTCGCGTAGAGGACGGGCCGGCCGTCGATGAACGTCCCGAGCCCGCCGCTGTGATCGTGCAGCCGGTAGCCGGCGCTCACCCTGCGGACGGTGGCGTGCGCGGGCGCGATCCCCGCCCCGGGGACGACGATGTCGGCGGCGGGCCCGCTGCCCAGCGTGGTCGTCTCCTTCAGCGTCCCGAGCGCGGCCGGCAGGACCACGGTGCGCGGCATCGTCGCGCGCTCGCTCTCCGCCTGGTAGCCGACGAGGCGGCCGAGCAGCTGCATGGCGGTCGGCCGCCGCGACGGGTCCTTGTCGAGGCAGCCGGCGATCAGCGAGCGCAGCGGCTCGGCGATCATCCCCAGGTCGGGCGTCTCGTTCAGGACGCGGTTGATGATGAACGCCACGTTGCTCCCCGAGAACAGCGCCTTGCCGGTGGCGGCGAAGTACACCGTGGCCGCCCACGCGTGCACGTCCGCCGCGGGGCCGACCTCGGTCTCGGCCCCGCCGACCTGCTCGGGCGCGAGGTAGGCGGGTGTCCCCACGGGAGTGGTGATCGCGGCGGTCGCCTCCAGCGCCCGCGCGATGCCGAAGTCCACGACTCTGGGCCCGTCCGGGCCGATGATCACGTTCGCGGGCTTGAGGTCCCGGTGGACGACGCCCGCGCCGTGGATGGCCGCCAGGGCCGTGGCCGTGTACGTCGCCAGGCGTTCGAGCGCGGACCCCGACAGTGGCCCGTGCGTGTCGACGAGCTCCTGGAGGGACGGGCCCTCCACGTACTCGCTCACGATGTACGGCTGGTCCCCGTCGACGGCCGCGTCGATGATCATCGCCGTGTACGCCCTGGGCACCCGCGACGCGATCGCCACCTCGTCCGCGAACCACCTGCGCGCCCGCGGATCCGCCGCCCCCTGCGCGTGGATCACCTTGATCGCGACCCGGCCCATCTCGCCCCGCGCGAGGTAGACCGTCCCCTGGCCGCCGGCCCCCAGGCGGCCGAGCACCTCGTAGGGCCCGATGCGCCGCGGCTCGCCGGTGCTCATTCAGACTCCTAACGTGACCAGGGCGACGACGGCGATCGCCGCCAGGACGACGATCAGCACCACGACTCCCCCGCGCCGGGCGGCCGAGCCGTTGCCCACCGCAGACCTGCCCCGGCGCCACGCCTCGCGCAGGTTCGCGTCGGTCTCGACGTAGATGCGCCCGGGGGTGACGAGCCAGCGCCACGACTCGCCCGCCGCCCGCCAGCGCGCGGTGTCCACCGACTCCGGCGGGCCGTCCAGGCACTGCTTGATCAGGGTGATGTGGCGCGACGGCAGGACCCTGGCCAGCGCGGCCTCGTCCAGCGTCCACGTCTCGGCGCTCTCCTGGAGGCACCGCACGAGCGCCCAGGCGAGCTTGTAGTAGTCCGACTCCGGCGTGAACGCGCCCTCGCGGGGCAGCTTCCACTGCTCCGGGTCGGCCTCCGGCAGGGCGCCGCGCCCGCCGGCCGGCACGCACGAGTCGCAGTCGAGCAGGTACACCGCCGGTGCCGGGTCGATGGTGAAGACGGCGTTGCGCAGCTGCAGGTCGCCCACCACGTACCCGCGCTCGTGCAGCCACTGCACGGTCGAGAGCAGCCGGCCGAGGACGGCCAGCTTGTACGGCGGCTCGTAGTAACGCGTGCCGTACTGCTCGCGCAGGGCCTCGACCCGGTCGGGGGAGCGGGTGAGCTCGTCGAGGTGCCGCGGCACCATCCGGTCGCGCAGCCCGACGAACATCTGCTCCGGCGCGGGCCTGATCAGGATGCCGACGATCCGGCCGTCCCCATGCGGCGCCGCATCCGAGCCTGTGGACGAACGCACTGCCGCGACCGGCCACGCGCAGCGGCGGTCGAGGGCGGCGCGGTCCTGGCGGGGGAGCTCGCGGCGCCAGCGGACCATGGCGAGCAGGGCGTCCTCGTCGAGGCCCGCCAGCGTCTCCTCGTCGTACCGCTTGAACAGCAACCGCCCGGGGACGCCGGCGACCTCGCACGGCGTCAGGCTGCGCGCCTGGCCACCGGGGCGCAGCTGGTACGCCGCCGCGTCCGCGGCGGGCTTCAGGTCGGCTTCGTCGACCACATCTGGGGGGTTCATGCTCGGGCCGCCGCACTCCTGTCACAGGACGGCCGTGTCGTGGCGACCCGCCCACAACGCCAGCACGGTCCGGTCGTCGTCGTAGGTCGAGAGCTGGAAGTCCACGTCGCACAGGAAGCTGCGCAGCGCCGGCGGGGAGCGCCACGAGGTGACGAGCCGCTGGGCGAGCAGGCTGCCGCCGCCGCCCATCGCCGTTCCGAACCCGTCGCTGCACAGGACGAGCACATCGCCCGGCCCCCAATCGATCTGCCGTTCGCGCAGCTCACCGAGGTCGTCCGGCAGGGACGAGGTGACGTTGCCCGGCCGCCGGCCCTCCGGCGGGAACAGCTCGGTCCACATGCCGTCATGGAGCCACAGCGCCGGGGAGTCGCCGATGGCCGCGCACGCCGCGATGCCGCGCCGGCCGTCCGCGGGCACCACGCCGATCGTCAATGTCGTGGCGGGCGGGCCCGACGCTCTCCGTCCGCCGCCCTGGAGCCGGGCGGTGGCGCGCATGACCTCCCCCGCGACGGTCGCGAAGGCCGCGTGCCAGCCGAGGTCGGGGGTCAGGGAGAGGTTCGTCGCGGCGCGAACGGCCACGGCGGCGGCGTGCTCGGCGTGCGACGTGCTGCCGAGGCCGTCGGCCACGGCCGCGATCACCCAGCGGCCGTCCGCGCTCAGCCGCACGGCGTAGGCGTCCTGCAGCGGCTCGCCCCGATAGCGGTGGCGCCGGCCGCGCAGGCTCGCCGCCCGTACCGTGGTCTGCGCCAGCATGCCGGCGTCGAGCGCGACGCCCGGCGCGCGCGAGTCCGCGCCGCCCGCCAGCAGCACGGGCTGGGGCTGCGGCAGCGGGCCGAGCGGCGTCCTGCCGTCGGTCGTGGTACGGGTACGGCGCCTGAGCAGCAACTGCCCGGCCAGGACGGCCCCGCCACCCCCGACGGCCCCGGTCACCATCCACAACGCCGACCCCCAGCCCACCCATCCCCGGGCCAGGAGCAACCCCGCCAGTGCCGCCGCGATCATCGCAGTTGCCGCATCCCGTCGGGCCCGCGCAGCACGGCCGTGTTCCGGTTGACCGAGGCGCTGATGCTGTCGGAGACGGCCTGCGCGATGCCGTGCAGCACCGTGGCCGCCCCCGTCGCGACCTCGCCCGCGAACGCCAGCACCTCGCCCCTGAGCGTGGACGCGACCCGCAGTAAGGTCTCCTCCCGCACCGTCCCGAACCCGAGCGCCACGATGTACGGGGCCGGCTGCAGCGCCGCCAGCCGGTCGCGCGCCGGCCCCCAGACCTCGACGCCCTGGTGGGATTCGCCGACGTACGGCTCGCCGTCGGTGATGAAGAAGACGACCGGCGCCCGCACGTCGAACTGCCTGGACAGCTTCCGGTGATCCTTCTGCAGGATCTTCACCAGCTCGCTGAAGACCCCGAGATAGTCGGTCTGCCGGCCCGGCCGCAGCGCCGGCACCCTGATCGCATCGCACGGCCTGGTCAGCGGGAGCACCAGCTCGACCTTGTCGGAGAAGGACACCACGGCGACGTGCGCGGCCTCGCTGACGCCCGGATCGCCCGCCTCCAGCTCGAAAAGCAGCTCCCCGACGCAGTTGGAGAGAATCTCGAAGGGGGTGGGGCGTCCGTCGTCGCGGGCCGTGTGCATCGAGTGCGACACGTCGCAGACGATGTAGAAGGGGAAGGCGCGCGGGCGCCCGTTGGCCGATCTCATCGGCTTTTCATCCTGATGGCGATTGCCGGTCTTGGCAAGCATCGAGCTGCGCTCGATTGTTACGCGGCATCGCTTATCTCACCGGCACCATGCCTTTACTGTTTTCCCTGCCCTGTCTCTCCCCTTGTAAGGACGCTGATGAAAACCTTCCTCGCCGCAGCGGCCGTGACCTTGTGCGCGCTGGCCTTACCCGCCCAGACGGCCTCCGCCGCGACCGCGCAGGCGGCGAACCCGGTGAAAGCACTCAAGGCCCAACTGGCCCCCGGCAAGGGCGTGAAAATCGTCGAATCCAGCAGCATCACCGTCGATTTCAGCGTCGACGAGCAGGCGATGCAGGTGCAGGTGAACACCCGCTCCACCGGCACCCTCGCCTTCGGCAAGGGCACCGTACGCGGCGCCGACCTGCGCGTCAGCATGTCCTCCCGCCAGAAGGCGGCCAGCCCGCCCTACCGGGTCGTCGCCGAGGGCAAGAACGCCTACGTGACCAACCCCGGCATCGCCAAGGCACTGCCCGCCGGCCGTTCCTGGATCCAGGCGCGCACCAGCGAGCGCGAGAACAGCCTCCTCGACATGGGCGTCACACCGGCGGACCTGCAGTTCATGCTGGACAACTCCGCGGAAGTGACGACCGGCGAATATGCGGGCACCGCGAAACTCGCCGACTTCCGCCACGACAAGTCGGCCGGCGAGGGCGACGTCGAATTCCAGCTGTACTTCGACAAGAACAACCTGCTCACCCGCGCGATTGTCGACACCACGACCTATCCGGACGGCGACAGCACCTCATATGACAAGATGGCCTTCCACACCGACACCCGGTTTTCCGGCTGGGGCGCCACGGTGAAGATCAATCCGCCGGCTCCCGGCAAGGTCATCAGCGAGAAGAAACTCGACGCGAAGACCCGCAAGGCCGTCATCAAGGCCGGCTACCCGGACGTCGGCCCCTTCTGACCGCCACCCGTCCCTTCGGCCCAGGTCTCCTCGGCGCACAGCACCCGCGCCGCCTCGTGCGGCTCCGCGTCGCGGACGTAGTGACGGCCGTCCTCCTCCACGCCGAGTAACGTCACGATCCCCGAGGCCAGAACGCGACCACCCTGGACGTCACGCACGTGCACGATCCTGCCCGCCAGGAGGTTGCCGTCCTCAGGCCGGCCGTCGGCGGTGCGCCGCTCCCAGCGCCACGCCCGGTAGGCGCTGCCCGGCTCCTTGTCGCGCAGGTCGAGCTCCTCGTGGAGCGGGCGCGACGGGAGCAGGAAGGTGGGCATGCGGCCGGGGTTCAGAGCGCGGGCAAGCGGACTCTCCTCGAACGGGTGGAACCTGCGGCCGGCCAGCCACCACTGACCACTTCCGGAGCGGCCGGACCCGTCCGGCCGCATGGCCGCCCACTGCCCTGCCGTGGTCACCGGCACGGGCACCCGGCGGGACACGGCCTCGACCGGGCCCTTCGGTCTCGCGTGCACGAGCGGGTCGAACACATCGCGAACCGGCCAGAACCGCAACGACCACCGCAGGCAGTTGACGGCATGAACGTGCACCGTCAGGCCGTACTCGAACCAGGGCGGGCCGATCAGGAACGGGGTGCCGCTGTCGTCCAGCACACCCATCTCGATCACGCCCGTCACGGCCGTGAAGCTCCGCCGCCCGATCGGCCTCCAGCCGGGGCCCGGGCCGGGCGGCTCGGCGTCCCACGCCTCCAGGCGGACGTCCACGTTCGCGTGGTACATCTCCTCCTCCTCGTCGCAGAACTCCGGGCAGTCGGTGGCGCCGTAGAGGCAGAGCCGGCCGTACTGGGCGTAGAGCACTTCGTCGAGATGGCGGAGCAGGCGGGCCACGGGTGTCCTTCTCGGGTCGTCGTCGGTCAGGTGGCAGCCTGCCGTACGGGACCGACAGAACGGGCGCGGCGCCGCATGCCGTGTCAGCGGGCGCGTCAGTGCGGTGTCGGCCCCGCGTCAGGGCGGTCCGCGATCGTAGCGGCATGAACGGTGCGGCGCCTGTCCGTTCCACCACAGCCCGACCAGCCGAAGGAGCACCCGCCATGTCCGTCACCCTCGCCCTCACCGACCAGGACCAGCTCACCCTCCGGATCGCCGCCTGGGGCGCCGTCTCGCTGATGTCGGCCGCCGGCGCCGCCGGGTCGGCCCACAAGGTCGCCACGCACGGCTCCATCGCCCTGACCTCCGCGACCGGCCCGGTCGGGCACGTGCTGGCCAAGGCGCCCAAGGGCGTGACGTACGGC
The DNA here is from genome assembly GCF_012034275.1 of Nonomuraea composti. Classification (NCBI taxonomy): domain Bacteria; kingdom Bacillati; phylum Actinomycetota; class Actinomycetes; order Streptosporangiales; family Streptosporangiaceae; genus Nonomuraea; species Nonomuraea composti. The sequence continues at coordinate 146,602 of NZ_JAATEP010000026.1, forward strand.
AAGACCGTCGCCGCCCTCGCCGACCAGGTGCTTCCGGCGCTGACCGCCTCCATGGCCCTGCTCAAGCAGCAGTCCCCCGCCGAGGCCGCGAACTTCCGCGGCACCGTCCTCGTCGCCGTCGAGGCGGCCATCCGGAGCGGTCAGGGCGACCCCAGCCCCACGCTGACCGACATGAGCCGCAAGATCGTCGAAGCGCTCGACGCCGCCTGACCTCAGCGGGCCGCGGGGCCCGATCGGGCCCCGCGACGCCGCCCGGATCAGCAGAACAGCGGCTTGCCGGCGTCCTCCGGGACCTTCGGCATGGAGTCCACCACCTTCACGGTGATCACCGCCGAGCCGGCCCCGGGAAGCTCCCTGACCCGGCCGCCCTCCCGCAGCCCGATCCAGCTCCGGTGAGCGGGTGCTGCGCCGCCCGCAGCAACACGTTCCCCATGACCTTCTGGACGCGCATGCCGAACTCGGTCTCGCTCAGGCTCGTCTCCCCGCGCCGGCGCTGGTCCGACCGCACGAACGCCTCCGCGTCCTGCCGGACCTTCGCCAGCACCCGGTCGGGATCGGCGGGAAGGTCGATGCCCAGCGTCGGCAGGCCGGAAGGGCCGTCGTGGCACTGGCCCGCCCGCCGGTACTCCACCGTCCCGGGGGCCTGCACGTGCTCGGGGCTCCCACCGCTGATGACGCTCGTGCGTCCGTACGTCGAGCGCGTCAACGCCCTGCCCGGCGAACCGATCAGGGTCACGTCAGGACGCCTCGATCACCTGGGCGTCGGTGGCCTCACTGGGAGGCGCCGAGTCCCTGGGGTGATCCTTGGGGGGAGCTGTCATGCACGCTGGGCCTTTCAGGCGGTTACCTCGGAACATCCGTACTTCGGCGAACCACCGATCCGTCTTCACGCTGACAGCCGGATTCCTGGGAAGAGTGAGTGATCGTACGTCGAAGGCCCCAGGAAGTCTGAGGCGAGGAGGAGCACGTGGAGCCCACGGAGAAGACCGACTACGAGAACGCCGCCCGGCAGGCGCTGCACCAGGGGGATGTGGGCGCGGCACAGGTGTGGGCGACCTTACATCAGGCGGAGGTTCTCAGGCAGGGGCTGGAGAAGCTGGAGGAGGCCGTCCACGCCCTCGCGATGAGACCGTGACCCTGGGGCGGGCTGTACGCCGGCGCTCGTCCCTCGGACCTGTCGGGATCAGTGCCGGCGTCACGGGGTCCGGGCGGGACCCCGTGACGGGCTGTGGCAGGCCGGCATCGTCGTCAGGCCGCGTCCAGAGCTCCGGTGATCTTGGTGATCATGTCCGTCAGGACGGGGCCGGGGCGGCCCTGGTGGACCTGGGTGGCCGCCTCGATGGCGGTGAGGACGATGCCGCGGAAGTTGCCGGCCTCCACCGGGTCCTGCCGCTTGAGCAGGGTCATGGACTCCGTCAGGGCGGGCAGGACGCGGTCGGCGAGCTCGGCCACGGACTTGCCGTACAGGTCGATGTCCCTGGTCTTGGTGGCGAGCACGTGCCCCGTGGCGCCGATGGCCGAGGACAGGGCGATGGAGCCGGTGGTGGCGATCTTGTGGGGCTTGCCGGTGGCGTCGGCGGCGGAGAGCAGGGCGACGGCGCCGTACGCGGCGGTGCGGAGGGTGGCCTTGTCCTGGTCGGTGAGGGCGAGGGTGATGGTCATGGTGGTGTGCTCCTGTGTCGTGTCCGGTTCGGTACGGTTCCGTGTGAGCCTTCGGGCCGTGGGCGCCGTGCCGTTCATGGGCTCAACCTTCGCCGACCGTCCTGATACGGGAGCGTCACCGTCCTGACGCGGCCACTGACATGACGACGGGAGCGTGACGCGGCCGCTGACATGACAGCGCCCGCCCTCGACGGCGCGGTCCGTCCGGATATGCGAGCTTTTTGCCGTGGCGAGGCGGTGCCGTGCCCCGAGGGGTAGGCAGCATGGAAGGCGGACGCACCTGCCTCACAGAGAGCCCGAAGATCATGTCAGAGGTCATCGCAGGGCTGGAGATCCCCGGGACGGCGGCGGCCACCGAAGCCACCACCCTCATGCGCGAGATGACCAGCCCGCTCATCTACCACCACTCCCGGCGGGTCTTCCTGTTCAGCCTGATGCACGCCCACCGGCTCGGCGTGGAGCCGGACCCGGAGCTGCTCTACCTGGCGGCCATGTTCCACGACACCGGCCTCACGAACCGCTTCTCCGACGTGGAGCAGCGTTTCGAGGTCGACGGCGCCGACCACGCCCGCGCGTTCCTCCTCGACCGGGGCTTCCCGCAGGACGCCGCCGAGAGCGTCTGGACCGCGATCGCGCTGCACACCACGCCCGGCATCCCCGAGCGGATGGCTCCGCTGATCGCCACCACGCACCTCGGCGTCCTGACGGACATCCTCGGCTTCGGCCTGGGCGAGCTGGAACAGGAGCAGCTGGACGAGATCGTCGCCGCCCATCCGAGGGGCGACTTCAAGAACGAGTTCCTGCGCGCCTACTTCGACGGGCAGAAGGACCGTCCGGAGACCACGAACGGCACCGTGAACTCCGACGTGATCGAGCACTTCATTCCCGGCTTCCGTCGTACGACGATGGTCGAGCGCGTCGTCGGCTCAGCGTGGCCGAGCTGACCGTGCCGGCGTCCCTGGTGAAAGGATCCGTGTATGCGAGCGATCATCGCGCAAGACCGTGACGCGGGGGTCGACGGTCTCACCCTCGCGGACCTGCCGTACCCGCATGCCGCCGAGAACGACGTCATCGTCCGCGTGCACGCCGCCGGCTTCACCCCTGGGGAGCTCGACTGGCCCGCGACGTGGACCGACCGCGCCGGCCGCGACCGGACGCCGACCGTTCCCGGGCACGAGGTGTCCGGGACGGTGGTCGAGCTCGGCTACGGCACCACCGGGCTGACCGTGGGCCAGCGGGTGTTCGGGCTGACCGACTGGGCCCGCAACGGCTCCCTGGCCGAGTACACGGCGGTGGAGGCCCGCAACCTCGCTCCGCTCGCCGCCGACCTCGATCACACCGTGGCCGCCGCGCTGCCGATCTCGGGGCTGACCGCGTGGCAGGGGCTGTTCGACCACGGCCGCCTCACGACCGGCCAGACCGTCCTCGTCCACGGTGCGGCGGGCGGCGTCGGCTCGATCGCCGTGCAGCTCGCCCGGGAGGCCGGCGCCGTCGTCATCGGCACCGGCCGGGCCGCCGACCATGACGTGGTGCTGGACCTCGGCGCGCGGGCGTTCCTCGACCTGGACGCAGACGAGCTGGGGCAGGTGGGGGAGGTGGACGTGGTGTTCGACGTCATCGGCGGGGACGTCCTGCGGCGCTCGGCCGAGCTGGTCCGCGCGGGCGGCACCCTCGTCACCATCGCCGCGCCGCCCACCGTGCGACCCAAGGACGGGCGAGCCGTCTTCTTCGTCGTCGAACCCGACCGGGCACGGCTGTCCGACCTCACCCAGCGCGTCCGGGACGGCCGGCTCAAGCCCATCGTCGGCGCCGTGAGACCGCTCTCCGAAACGGCCGCCGCCTTCGCCCGCCGCCACCGTACGCACGGCCGGACGATCATTCAGGTCGCGGACGAGTAAGGGACCCCGCGCACGCGTATGGGACTTCCCCAAACGTGGGTTGGATTGTCGTTGTGACGGTAATGGACGCAACCATCAGCACACTGTGATCACTCCATCAAGGGAGCTGAGATCTCGGGGGCGAAGATGTGCGATTGTCCACCGTCCGCGTTCATCCGCAGTGCACCCTCCACCCCTCGCCGTGAGCACAGGCCGCTCGGCATCATCCTGGCATTCGCCGTGGCCGTGGGAATCAGCGCCGGCTTCGGCTACTCCGCCGGCCGAGCCCAGCGGCCGGACCACCTCCCCACCGCGTTCTTCCCGCTCCTCCAGCCACCGACAATCATCACGACGACCGTCTCCCCGCCCAGGAAGAAGCACGTGCGGCACAAGCCGGCCGCCCCTCTCGCAAGGCGCACCCATGCCGCTCGTCCGCAGTACCGCGAGATAAGGCCACAGAACCGCAGCACCTCCGAGGCGCGGACGCCGAAACAAAAGACCACCGATCACGTCCCCCGCTGGCTGCGCGGATACCCGCATCTCGAGGGACGGCCACGGCCTCGTACCGCTTATCCGGCCGACACGGCATCCAAGACGAAAGGACTCGGATCGCCGGCGAGCGACGCCTTCGCCGCCACCCCATAACCATCGGCGAGAATCTCGACCTTCCCGGCTTCGATCCCGTCGAGCGCGGCACGGACGATGTCCACAGGGTCGTTCATCACGCCGTCCGGAAGCAAACCGCCTCCCAAGTTCTTTTCGGCGAAAGCCCGCATCGTCTCGGTCGCCGTCGGCCCGAACACCAGCCCGGCGACAAGGGTGCCCTGGCCGGCGAGCTCGATGCGAACACCATTGGTCAGGCTCCACTGCGCGGCTTTGGCGACGGCATAGGCGTTGTTGCCGAGAAAGCTCTGGAACGACAGGACCGACAGGACGTTGAGAATGGCGCCACCGCCATTGGCGGCGAGGATGGGGGCGAAGGCGCGGATCATGGCGAGGGTGCCGTAGAGGTGGGTGTCGAGGGTCAGCCGGATCCGGTCGAGGTCGCCGTGGATCAGATCCACGCCCAAGGAGACGCCGGCGTTGTTGACCAGCAGGTCGACATCGCCCGCCACCTCCGCCGCGGCGGCCACCGACTCCGGGTCGGTGACGTCGAGCCGCAGCGGCACGACTCCGGGAAGGTCGATGAGCTCCGGACGGCGCGCGGTCGCGTACACCTTCGCCGCACCCCGCTCCAGCAGTTGCTCGGCGAAGTCGCGGCCGAGGTCGCGCCCGGCGCCCGTGACGAGGGCGGTGGCTCCGTGCAGTCGCATGTTCTTCTCTCCTCAGAGGTCCTGGTACGTGCGTGCGTGCCCGGCGCGTCCGAGCCCGCACGAGAACCGTACGAAGCCCGCCCTGCGACAGTCGATGCTCCTCTGGCTCGAAGAATTGACCGTCTGCCTCATTCCTTCTGGCGTGAACGGTAAGATCGCCGCATGGACCTGCTCGCCGACGTGCTCTCGGTATCCGGTGTCCGAGGCACGCTGGGCACCCGCATCGAGGCGGGCGGCAACTGGACCCTCGAACTGGACGGCCGCCCCGGATCGGCCATGCACGCCGTCACCTCGGGCAGCGCCTGGCTCACCGTCCCGGACCGCGAGCCGCTGCAGCTGACCGCAGGTGACGTCGTCCTCCTGCCGCCCGGCACCCCGCACACGCTGGGCGACGCACCCGGTGCCGCCCAGGATGTGGCACGCACCCACGCGAACGGCGACGGGCCGGCCGGGCCCGGCACACCACCCCTGCACGAACGCGGCGGGCCAGCCAGGCTCGGCACACCACTCGCACATGGAGAGAGCAGGACGCTCCAGCTCGGCACCCCACCCGTCCGAACGCGGCTCGTCACCATCCACTACGTCTGCGACCCCGCCGTCCGCACCCAGGTCCTGACCAGGCTCCCCGACCTCGTGCACGTCGGCGCCGAGGTGGGTGCGGCCTGCTTCGACGACGCCGTCCGCATGCTCGGCCGCGAGCTGGCCAACCCGCAGATCGCGACGACGGCCGTACTCAACAGCCTGGTCGACATCATGCTGATCCAGCTCCTGCGCGCCTGGCTCGCCACCCGCCCGCCGGAGCAGCGCGGCACCTGGCTGGGCATGCTCGACGACCCGATCGTCCGCCAGGCCCTGGAGCTCATCCACCAGAACCCTGCCGAGCAGTGGACAACTGCCACGCTCGCGTCCGCGATCGCGGTCTCCCGCGCGACGCTCTCGCGCCGCTTCCCGGCGGCCATCGGCCAGAGCCCCGCCGCCTACCTGACGCAGTGGCGCATGGACCTGGCGGCCGTACGCCTCCGCGACACGCACGACTCCGTCGAGACCATCGCCGCCACCGTCGGTTACGGCTCCGTGCCGGCCTTCAGCCGCGCCTTCACTCGCGCGTACGGCATGTCGCCCGGCCGCTACCGCACGCGTGCCCTCCCTTCAGGCATGAGACAGCCGAACGACGTCTCACCGGAAGTCTCATCCGGAAGATGAAAATTTCACGACTGACGCCGACATTACGGCCCCACAGAACCACTCCCTGACCTGCGGGCACATCCGCCCACCCCTCCTCACGAGATCAACCAGGGAACGGGTTAGATCCGGCCCGAATCAGCGCCGCCCATCGCCTCCCTGGACGCCCGCAGCCCCCGCCCATACTCTCCGTGCGCGCCCCGCCGACATCCACACCGAGATGAGGTTGGAATTGACACGTTCCAAGCGCTCCACAGTGCGTCGCATCGCCGCCTCCGTCACCATCGTCTTCGCGACGCTCGCGGCCATGCTGTCCCCCGTCACCCCCGCCCACGCCGCCTACGGCCCCGACCAGCCCGTCTACATCGCCGTGACGTCGAACGCCGGCCCTCCGCTCCTGCTCGCCCAACTGACCGGCACCGTCGCGTTCGACGACGGCAACACGAAGTTCAAGTACTCGCTCCAGCTGTGCTGGGGCAGCGGCTCCTACCCCAAGCCGAACTTCTACGTCTCAGTGAACGGCAGCACCGTCATCTACCCGTCCCAGACAGGCACTGCGACGGCTCCCCCCGGATGCCAGCTGTACCTGTACCTCCACGACGGTGAGTACACCCACTACACCACGGTCACGAACATCACCGTGTACGTGACGGGCGGCTGGTTCTATCCCGGCCAGACGTACAACAGCCGCACCAAGTCCGTGACCTACGACAACCCGTACAACTGACCGAGCCGTCAGAAACTCTTGGCGCGAACCGGAAAGGCGCGGGTTTCACCTGCGCCTTTCCTGGAACGACGATCTCTACGACCGGCACGATCGCGCATATGGCACCCGCGATGCCGTCGAGGACGAAGATGCCCTTCGGCGAGGCCGGCCTCGACGCGCCGGCACTCCCATGAGGTAACCCTTCCTTCCTTCCTTCCGACATGACGAACTATTGCATTCGCGATCATCCAACGCAACGTTTCATTGCATTAAGCTCCAGCGCCAACGCACCAATATAACGCGCCCTACCTGCAGCAATACATATTCTCGCATTGACACAATTTCTGAAGGCAACGTAGCTTTCGATTGTGATGAACACGTACTATCGCGGCGATTCGGCATCTCCATCCCCCGACCGCGAACCCACCGGCCCCTCCAATCCCGCCCCATCGCGGACGGCCCTGCTCCCAGAGCTCCCCACCTGGTGAGCACAGACGTGTTCAAACGCACTCTTCCAGCACTGGGCCTGCTGATTCTCGCGCCGCTGGTCGGCGAGTACCTGCTGGGCAACATCGCCATCAACGCCCTACCGATGATCATCGGGCTGATCCCCCTCTACGGCGGCGGCGCGCTGCTGATCCGTGAGGTTGCCCGCCGGTGGCGGTTGGGGTGGCCGGGGATCATCCTGCTCGGGCTCGCTTATGCCGTGATCGAGGAGGGCCTGCTCACCCGGTCGCTGTTCGACCCCAATTATGTGGGTTTGCGGTTGCTCGACTACGGGTTCATCCCGGCGCTGGGCATCGGCGCCTACTGGACCGTGTTCGTGCTGGCCATCCATGGGGTGTGGAGCATCGCGGTGCCGATCTCGATGGTAGAGACGGCCTCACGCCGACCGGACACGCCCTGGCTCGGCAAGGTCGGCCTCACGGTGTCAGCCCTCCTGTTCCTGCTGGGCGGCGCGGTCCCCATCGCCTTCGCCGGCCCGACCATCTACCCATTGTCGGCCGCTCAGATCACCTGGACACTGATCACAGCCAGTGCCCTGATCACCGCCGCATTCCTGTCCGCCCGATTCCGCCGCCCCGTCCTCTCGACCGCATCACCCACCCCATGGACCGTCCTCGCAACCACCTCACCCGCCCCATGGACCGTCTTCACGATCACCATCGCGGCCGGGCTGGCGTTCTGGCTCCCCACTCTGCTCGCCCTGGCGGGCATCAAGCTGGAGTTCGTCGTGCCCGCATGGATCACGGTCGGCTTCTACCTGGCGCTCTACGCCACCATGACCCTGCTCATCCTGCGCTGGTCCCAGCGCAAGGGCTGGGGCCCCTGGCACCGGCTCGCCCTGAGCGCCGCCGGCCTGCTCACCTACGCCTGGCACAGCTTCCCTCAGCCGCCGAGCTTCCCCGCGCCTGCCCATGTGGACCTCATCGGCAACGCGATCTTCTCCCTGGCCGCCCTCGGACTGCTCGCCTTCGTGGCGGTACGACTCCGCCGCACCACTCCACCGCCTTGACCTCCACCCTCGGCCGCTTGGGAAATCCGGAACGACCACGGAGGGCGGACCCCCTTCCTCCAGGTCCGTCCACATTGCCTCAGTGCGTCGGCCAACCCCAGGCAGAGCGGCCAGCGCCCGGTCGACGTCAACGCCGGCGTGTCAAGCAACGCGAATGGCATGGGAGCGCGACCATACGTTTACCGTCGGTAATCATGCTGCTACGTTGAGCGAGATTCGAGGGAACAACGTTCCTTCCCCCTGATCCGGAGGCTTGCAATGTCCTCATCGCTCACCGCGTCCAACCTCGCCCTCATCTTCGCCGCCCTCGACACCAACGGTGACAACCGCCTGACCGCCGCCGACTTCACCCTGAGGGCCGACCAGTTCTGCGCCGCCCTCGCCCCCGACCCCGGCTCCCCCCACCACCAGGCCATCAGGCAGGGCTTCGCGGACTGGTGGGAGCACCTGCGCACCGTGGCCGACATCGACCACGACGACTCCGTGAGCTCCGCGGAATACCTGACCGCCGCAACCAACGGGGCGGGGCGATCGGCGGACGGGCACGCCGAGGTGGTCCTCCGCCTGGCCGCTCCCCTGTTCGACGCCACCGACACCGACGCCGACGGTGCCATCTCCCTCCAGGAGTACGTCCGCTTCTACACCGCCATGGACCTCGACGGAAAGATCGGCGAACTGGCCTTCACCCGCCTCGACAACGACGGCGACGGCCGGCTCAACCGCCAGGAGTTCCTTGAGGGCGTCCACGCCATCCTCACCAGCGAAAACCCCTCCGACCCCGGCACCTGGATGCTGGGCCGCACCTGACCCCGCATACTTCTGCGGCGGCACCATCGCACAGGCCACCAATCTCTCGAGCGGCGAGCCCGCCCCAGCCGACCACCAAGAGCTTTCCCACCGAAATGGTCACTTCGATGGGACAATCCGTCTGGGCGGGCATCAGCCGGTCACAAGCTTCCACCTCAACCAGCTACGAACCCCCTGCTCGTGCTCATCCCGAAGCCGAGGCCCCCCTCCGGGGGCATGAAACCGGTGAGGGCAGCGAAGGTTCATTGCGTGTACCCCGCCCCAGGTGGAAGATGCGTGTTCATGATCAGAGAGTCACAGATCCTGGCCTGTTCCGGGGTGCTGTATCCGCCTGAGGGGTTCAGGCATGTCGGCGTTCAGATATGGCAGGCGAGGCAGCTAGCTGGTGTGCGTAAGCCGCGGATGTGCCTCATCGCGACGGCGGTTGGTGACTCGCGAGAATTCATCGACGGCTGGTGCGCCCGGGCCGCGTCCTTCGGTGACACGGACTTGTCCTATCTCCAGTTGTTCACACAGCCGAACGTGCGCGATGTGCGGGCGCATCTCCTTGCCCAGGATGTGATCTTCGTGTCCGGGGGGAGCGTGGTGAATCTGTTGGCGGTCTGGCGTGCGCACCGCCTCGATGAGATCTTACGAGAGTGCTGGGAGAAGGGTGTTGTGCTGGCCGGCCAGAGCGCGGGCAGCCTGTGCTGGCACGTGGGCGGCGTGACCGACTCCTTCAGTGACGACCTCGATGCCCTCAATGACGGCTTGGGATTCCTGCCGTTCACCAAATGGCGTCCATGACGACTTGAGCGATCAGCCCCGGCGGACTCGGTTCCGGGAGTTCGTGGGAAACGGGACGCTGCCAGCCGGATACGCCACTGAAGACGGTGTTGCCCTCCACTATGTGGGCACCGAGCTGCACGAGGTCGTGAGCGTCCTTCCCGACCGGAACGCATGGTTCGTCGAAGATGACGGCGATGGCGGGTACAGAGAGAAGGCCCTTCCGGCTCGCTGCTGGGTTCCTTGAAAATTGCGCTGGAGCTTCCGCGCCGGGTACGAGTGCGCAGCCCCGACCGCCGGCGGCCGGGACCGGCCCCCAGGCCGCATGCCCGGCCGCCGAAGGCCCTGCTCAAGGCGACGTCGTTGGTAGAAGCCAGACGGCGGTGCGGTTGACGGGCGCAGGCGCAGGCGTAGCCTGCGCTCCCAGGTAAGAACGGCTGAGCGAAGCGAAGGCATGCAGGGGTCGAGGCTTGCTCGACTGGAAGAGAACGGCTGAGGCCCCCGTGCGCGAAGCGCCCAGTGCGAAGGCCTTTTGCGCGCCGGAGGCGCGCCCCAGGGAGGCAGCCCGAGCGGAGCGAGGACCGCTCGGGGCGGGTCACGACAGGCAACCACTCAGACGGGCAACGGGTGGGTGAGCTTGGGCCACCTACCCGATCCCGTCGATGGTGGAGCCTAGGAGATTCGAACTCCTGACTTCCTGCTTGCAAACGGGAGCCAGTCACACCGTCGAGCGGTCCCCATCCTGGTCAAACAGAAGATGAGGACTGGTGCACCTGCTCTGGTGCGTCGGCGTTGCTGTATCCCGCTGCTGTACGACGGCGTGGGGAACAGGTCAAGCTGGGTCACCAATCCTGTGGACGCACATCCTCAGGCGCTCCATCTAATCAGCGACTTGGGGAACGGTGGGTGCGGCCGGGACTGGCAGAGCGGAGCCGTTCCCTGTAAGCGTGAACATTCGCACTCGTCAAGTTGGGCAGGTCTTCTGCCGCATCGATGGCCGCATCGCGACCGAGCGCGAGTGGCCACGCGCAGACGAGGTATTCCTCGACTGGGTCGTCAGTTTCGGGGGTACCGATACGGGGGCGAGTCGAAGCATGCACCCGCAGCGTGTAGACCCCCGGCCCCTGCGGGGTAAGCGAAGGAAGATCTGGTGGAGGGGTATCGCCCATGAAGCCGAACAGGCGCATGTCCGCGATTGAGGTGGGGAACACCACTTCCTCCACGTCGGCCCACTTCCGCACCCCCTCTAGACGGGGTGCGGAAGTGGTGGTCTGTACTGTGACGGTCACATAGCCGGTATGCACCCCGGTGAAAATGGCAGCGGCGTCCAGGTGAGCAGCCACCAGTCCGTTAGGGGCATAACTGGGAGGATCGGTGTAGTCGACCTCGCCGAGGGCCTTGATGAGAATCTTGTTGTAGGAGACGAACACCTTGGCGGTGGCCGCCACCGATGCGTTGTCGCTCATGTGGGGAATCCTAGGCGAGGATGTGAAGGTCGGTGTCGGACGGGGAGTTGACGTGGGAAAGGCTATGCTTCGACGTCGACGAAGAACGGGTCCTTTTCAATGACCCGGTGATATCGATAGAACCAGGCCAACTGTTCTCCGCCGTCTTGGTTTTCAGTGGTCGGGATGAGATCCGAGAAGGTGAGATCGGGGTCGCCAGTGTGGGCACCTTGCCACGTTGAGCGGAAGGGGTATTCGTCACACTCTTCGCCGGGGGGACGCGGTGACGGCCACATTTTGCACGCCTCTGTGCCGTTCTTTCTCTTCAGCGTCTCGTCCATAAGCCGCGTGAGAGGGGCGTCGCCTGGTGCGCCTGGCGCCCCACCGTTCTGGCCGGCCGTGATGACCTCGGCATGCCCAGGGAGCTCTACCCACACGACGACGTGTTCGGGCCAGACATTCTGGAAAACGCACCCGTAGTATGGAGCATCTCCACCTGCGGCGAGGTAGTCACAGCGGATGTCCCACTCCTCCGGATCGAGCCACATCTGATCTTCTTCCGGATCGTGTGCCGCGGCGGGTGCAGCCATGGCGATGTCGATGAACGGGGAGATGCCGTCCTGGACAGTTCCGGCAGGGACCCCAGAGAGACCGGTGGCGTTGCCTTCGAATTGGACGGCGAGCCACTCGTCCTGCGAGGGGTCTACCGGGAGTTCCGTCGGCGGCAACGGGGCGGTGTACATGGTGCATGGGCCATCGCAGCCTGGTGTCATGGCAAGCCTAATGAACTCAGCTGCCCCTGTGACGTCGAAGGCGCCGGCCCACGACTGCCAGATGATCTTGTTCTGTCCACCAACGTTCATGATCGTCCACGACCGTTGTTAGCACCTCCGTTAGCAACATCGGGCATCAGCCCTCGTGCTCGATGGCAAGCCGACCCGGAGCGCAGGGCCGCCAGGCCCGAGCACCGGAAGCGGTGCGGCAGCCTGACCCAA
>NZ_JAATEP010000027.1:0-152457 GCF_012034275.1 Nonomuraea composti
GGCCGCTTCACCCCTGACCTGCGCCTGTGCCGGCGGGTAGGCTCGGGGTGTGACTGGCGAGCAGCGTTCCCCCGAGATCATCTCTCCCGTCCGGCGCATCGGGCGGCGCGAGTTCGATTTCGACCGGCAGGTCGCCGTCATGGCCATCGTCAACCGCACCCCCAACTCCTTCCACGACCAGGGCCGCACGTTCGAGCTCGACCACGCCGTCGCCGCCGCCACCAAGGCCGTGGACGAGGGCGCCGACTGGGTCGACATCGGCGGCTTCGCCTTCAGCGCCGCGCAGGCGAGCATCGGCGTGCAGGAGGAGATCGACCGCGTGGTCCCGGTCATCTCCAAGGTCAGGGGCGCCACCGACGCCGTGATCTCGGTCGACACGCACCGGCCCGAGGTGGCGGCCGCGGCGCTCGAAGCAGGGGCCGACGTCATCAACGACACCAACGGGCTGCGCGAGCCCGGCATGGCCGAGGTCGCCGCCTCGACCGGCGCCTGCGTGGTCGTCACCCACAGCCTCGGCGGGCCGGGCCGGCGGGTCTTCCGGCCGAGCTACACCGACGTGGTCGCCGAGGTGGCGGGCTTCCTGCGGGAGCGGGTCGCGGCCGTCCTCGCCGCCGGCATCGCTCCCGACCGGATCATCATCGACCCCGGGCACGACCTGAACAAGAACACCTTCCACTCCCTGGAGCTGACCCGGCGGCTGGAGGAGATCACCGCCATCGGCCACCCGACGCTGGTCGCGCTGTCCAACAAGGACTTCATCGGGGAGACGCTCGACCGCCCCCAGGGGGAGCGGAAGGAGGGCACGATCGCCGCCAACGTGATCTCCATCCTCAAGGGGGCCCGCATCCTGCGCGTGCACGACGTGGCGGCCACCGTCGCGTCCGTCCGCATGACGGAGGCCGTGCTGGGGTGGCGCGGTCCCGTCGCACCCAGCCACAACCTGGCGTGAGGAGGTTCCGTACGTGACCGAGCGCAAGCCCCTCGGCATGCCCTTCGAGAGCTGGATCGACCGGCAGATCAGGGAGGCGGAGGAGCGGGGGGAGTTCGAGGACCTGCCCGGCAAGGGCAAGCCGCTGCCCGGTGAGGGCAAGCACCTCGACGAGATGTGGTGGATCAAGCAGAAGATCGAGAGCGAGGGGCTGTCGATGCCGCTCCCGCCCACCCTCGCGCTGCGCAAGGAGGCCGAGGAGGCGCTCGCGCAGGCGCGCGGCGCCCGCTCCGAGGCCGAGGCGCGGCGCATCGTCGAGGAGATCAACGGCAAGATCCGCAAGGCGATCCGCACGGGGCTGTCGGGGCCGCCGCTCAACCTCATGCCCTTCGACGCCGACCGGATCGTCTCCGAATGGCGGCGGGCGCGCCGCCCCTGAGCACGGGAAAGGGGCCCGGGCACATGGCCCAGGCCCCTTCCGGTAGCTGAGGGACCCCGGTCAGGAGGGTCCCTCTGGCCGGTCGGGGGCCCGGGTCAGGCGGGTCCCCGACCGGCCGGGTCCCTTCAGTTGATCGGCGGGTACGCGTTGGCCAGGAGCTCCCTGAACTGGGCGGAGAACCACTGGCCCGACAGCGGTGCGCCGCCCTTGGCACCCGACATGTTGTTGCCGTTGAGGCTGTTGCCGGTGTACGTCGGGTCGCACATCCGGTCGAACTTCTTGCCCTCGTCGTTCGGGATGTCGGTGCTGGCGCCGTCGGACTCGCCCGGCGGCTTGATCCAGACGTAGGCGTCCAGGCCGCTGGCGGGAGCGGCGGTGGGACGGGCGCCCATGCCGGCACCGGCCTGGTTGCACCAGTTGCCGGCGTGGATGCGGCGGTCGATGCGCGACTGGTTGACGAAGTCGTCCACGTTGGTCGCCGTGCTCGGGCCGGACGGGCGGGCGCTGCCGCCCCAGCCGTTGCGGGAGGTGTCGATCAGCATGCCGAGCCCGGAGCGGAAGCCCTTGGCGACCAGGGCGTTGCGCAGGGCGACGGCGAAGCTCTGCTCGTCCACGTACCAGTTCCAGTCCACCCACTTGGACTGCCGGACCGAGGTGTTGTTCGGCGGGACCGTGGTGTTGATGGTGAAGTACGGCTCGGTCGTGGCGCCGTAGTTGGCGGTGTTGACGATGAAGCCGTCCACGCTGTCGACGCCCGCGGTGGTGCCGGCGACGGTCTCGTAGAACAGGTTCACGACGGGCTGGAAGTTCGAGTCCCAGCCGAGCCAGGCGTGGTGGCCGGCGTCGATGTAGGTGTAGACGTTCGGGATGGCGTGCAGCTGGTTGAGGGCGTAGCGAACGCCGTCGCGGTAGCCGCCGGTGCCGTTGGCCTCGCGGCACTTCTCGAAGCTGTTGATGTTGGTGACGAGGTTCGGCAGCGAGTCCGGCTCGATGATCGTGACGATGCGCAGGTTCGCGTACGCGGAGTCGCGCATGATGGCCGCGATCGGGTCGATGTACTCGGTCTTGTAGCGGTTGAAGCCGTCCTGCGAGATGAGCAGCTCACCGTTGGAGGCCAGGGCCGAGCAGTCGCGGTTGGGCAGGTCGTAGATGACGATCTGGATGGTCAGCGGCGCGGAGCCGTTGGCGGCGTCCTGCCGGACGGCCTCGTCGAGGTGGGCGCGCAGGCCCATCGAGGAGGAGGAGCCGGCGATGGCGGCGATGCGGTCCATCCACACGGCGGTGGAGGTGTTGGCCACCGCGGAGCCGCCGGGCTCGGCCGCGGCCTTGGCGCTCCAGTTCGGGTTGACGTAGCCGGTGGCGCCGGCGTACGGGTTCTCCACGTGGGTGGGGTTGGTGCCGCCGTCGTCGTCGGCCTCGGTGGCGGTGACCGTGCGGGAGGTCAGGCCGGTCGCGGCGACGGTGAAGGTGCGGCTGCCGTTGGTCGTGTCGGAGTCCTGCGCGGCGGCCAGGGTGACCGTCTGCGGGGTGTTCCAGTTCGACGTGCTGAAGGTCAGCGAGGCGCCGGAGCTGACGGTGATGCTGCTGTCGCCGGTGCCGGCCGTCGTGGTGACGGTCACGCTGGAGGTGGGCTGGGCGGCCAGGCGCGCGGTGAACGTGCCGGTCGAGCCCTCGGGGACGGTCACGGAGGTCGGCGAGACGATGATCGACTGCTCGACGGTGGCGTCGTCGTCCACCTCGGTGGCGTTGACGGTGACGCCCGTGACGCCGGTGCCGCCGACGCTGAAGGCGGCGGTGCCCGCGGTGGTGTCGGAGTCCTGGGCGGCGGCCAGGGTGACGGTCTGCGGGGTGCTCCAGTTGCTCGGGGTGAAGGTGAGCGAGTCGCCGGAGCTGACGGTCAGGTCCGTGTCACCGCTGGTCCGGGCGGTGGTGACGGTGACGTTCGAGCTCGGCGCGGAGGAGAGCCGGGCCGTGAACGTGGCCGTGCCGCCCTCGTTGACGGCCACCGCGCTGGAGGAGGTGATCACGGTGGGGGTGGTCGGGCCGGTGCCGCCGCAGGTGGTGTTGTTGACCTTGAAGGAGGTCGGGTTCGGGTTGGTGCCGGTCCAGGTGCCGTTGAAGCCGATGGAGACCGACGCGCCGGTGGCCAGGCTGCCGTTGTAGGACATGTTGGTCCCGGTCACGGTGGTGCCGGACTGGCTCCAGTTCGCGCCCCAGCCGGACGGGGTGTACTTCTGTCCTGTGGTCGGGTAGTCGAAGGCCAGAGACCACGAGGTGAGGGGGTCGCCGGTGTTCTTCAGCGTGATGTTCGCGGTGAATCCGCCCTGACCAGGGCTGCTCGTCCACGAGTTGGCTGTGTAGGTCACGTCGCAGGCGACGGCGGCGTTGGCGGCTGAGGTCTGTCCGACGACGAGGCCTAAGGCCGCGACACTCGCGGCGGTCATGGTCACGGCCCATTTGCGGAGGCCGCGGTGGAGTCTCACGAGCGATCATCTCCAGTGCTAGATGGCTGGGAGCGCTCCCATGGTGTGCCGCGGCCGGGGCTGTGTAAATCGGCCACGTGTCGAGAAGGTGTCCACCGCCCCGCATGCTCGTTGAATGCCCCGCAACGGGGATGAAACTTTCATCCTGGCCAGCCTGGTGAGAGGAAACACGAGGGTTACCGGGATGCCATTCCGTTGACATACGCCGGAGGGCACCCACAATCCACTTTGGGAGCGCTCCCACACCCCTACTCCCATGGAGACCTCGTGAAGTACAGACCTCCTCTCCTTTTGTCCCGCTTATCGAAACGCCTCGCCGTGGCCACGACCCTTGTCCTCGTCGCGGGCGTGACCTCGGCCGTCGCGGCCGCCCCCGCCCAGGCGGCCGTGGCGTGCGACGTGACGTACGCGGCCAACCAGTGGACGAGCGGCCAGGGCCAGGGCGGCTTCACCGCCAACATCACGCTGAAGAACACCGGCGACCCCGTCACGTCGTGGAACCTGGCTTTCGACTTCCCGACCACGGGCCAGAAGTACACCCCGTCCGGCTGGGGCGCGAACTGGAGCCAGTCCGGCACCCGCGTCACCGCCACCAACATGCCGTGGAACGGCAACCTGGCCACCGGCGCCTCCACCAACATCGGCTTCAACGGCACCTGGACGGGCAGCAACCCCAGCCCCACCTCGTTCAGCGTGAACGGCGTCACCTGCGGCGGCACCGGCACCGCGCCCACCGTGGCGCTCACCTCGCCGACCGCCGGCCAGACGTTCACCGCCCCGGCCACCGTGCCGATCGCGGCCAACGCCTCCGACGCCGACGGCACCGTCAGCAAGGTCGACTTCTACCAGGGCTCCACGCTGCTGGGCACCGACACCTCCTCGCCGTACAGCTACAGCTGGACGAACGTCGCGGCCGGCAGCTACTCGATCACCGCCAAGGCCACCGACAACACCGGCCTGGTCACCACCTCCTCGCCGGTCGGAATCACGGTCTCGCCGGACACGGGCCCCGCGCTCGTCGTCAGCCCGACGACCGTGTCCGTGCCCGAGACGGGCAACGCGAGCTTCGGCGTGAAGCTGTCGCAGGCGCCCTCGGCCAGCGTCACCGTCTCCGTCGCCCGCGCCAGCGGTGACACGGACCTGACGGTCACGCCGTCCTCCAGGACGTTCACCACGTCCAACTGGAACAGCGAGCAGACCTTCACGATCAACGCCGCCGACGACAGTGACACGACCTCCGGCTCGGCCGTCTTCCGCGTCAGCGCGAGCGGCTACACCGCCGTGGACGTCACCGCCAACGAGGCGGACGACGACGTCGGCGGCGACAACGAGTACGTCAAGCGCTTCGTCGAGCTCTACAACGAGATCCACGACCCGGCCAACGGGTACTTCTCGCCCGAGGGCGTGCCGTACCACTCGGTCGAGACCTTCATGGTCGAGGCGCCGGACCACGGGCACGAGACCACGTCCGAGGCCTACAGCTACTACCTGTGGCTGGAGGCGGCCTACGGGCGGGTGACCGGCGACTGGTCGAAGTTCAACACCGCGTGGGCCTCGATGGAGAAGTACATCATCCCGGCCACCGCCGACCAGCCGACGAACTCGTTCTACAACGCCTCGAAGCCGGCGACGTACGCGCCCGAGTCCAACTCGATCAGCGACTACCCGTCGCAGCTCGACTCGAGCGTCAGCGTCGGCACCGACCCGATCGCGAGCGAGCTGCAGAGCGCGTACGGCACCCGCGACATCTACGGCATGCACTGGCTGCTGGACGTCGACAACACCTACGGCTTCGGCCGCTGCGGCGACGGCACCACCAAGCCCGCCTACATCAACACCTACCAGCGCGGCGCGGAGGAGTCGGTCTTCGAGACGATCCCGCAGCCGTCCTGCGACACCTTTAAGCACGGCGGCCCCAACGGCTACCTGGACCTGTTCACCAAGGACGCCTCGTACGCCAAGCAGTGGAAGTACACCAACGCCCCCGACGCCGACGCCCGCGCCGTCCAGGCCGCCTACTGGGCGCTGACCTGGGCCAAGGAGCAGAACAAGGCCGGGGACATCTCCGCCACCGTGGCCAAGGCCGCCAAGATGGGCGATTACCTGCGCTACTCGATGTACGACAAGTACTTCAAGCAGCCCGGCTGCACCAGCCCGTCGTGCCCGGCCGGCACCGGCAAGAACGCCTCCAACTACCTGCTGAGCTGGTACTACGCCTGGGGCGGCGCGACCGACACCAGCGCCGGCTGGGCGTGGCGCATCGGCTCCAGCCACAACCACTCCGGCTACCAGAACCCGCTGGCGGCCTGGGCGCTGTCGAACGTGACCGAGCTGAAGCCGAAGAGCTCCACCGGCGCGACCGACTGGAGCACCAGCCTCACCCGGCAGCTGCAGTTCTACACCTGGCTGCAGTCGGCCGAGGGCGCCATCGCCGGTGGCGCGACCAACAGCTGGGAGGGCCACTACGGCACGCCGCCGTCGAACCTGCCGAAGTTCCACGGCATGACCTACGACTGGCAGCCGGTCTACCACGACCCGCCATCGAACCAGTGGTTCGGCTTCCAGGCGTGGACCATGGACCGGGTGGCGCAGCTCTACTACGCCACCGGCAACACCGACGCCAAGGCGCTGCTCGACAAGTGGGTGGCGTGGGCGCTGGACAACACCACGATCAACGCCGACGGCAGCTACCAGATCCCCTCCACCCTGCGGTGGTCGGGCGCGCCCGCCGGCAACTTCAGCGCCACGACCGGCATGCCGCCGGCCAACCCCGGCCTGCACGTGACGATCGCCGACTACACCACGGACGTGGGCGTCGCCGGCGCGTACGCCAAGGTGCTCATGTACTACGCGGCCAAGGCGAACCACGCCGAGGCGCGTGACACGGCCAAGGCGCTGCTCGACGGCATCTGGAAGAACCGCGACGCCAAGGGCGTCTCGGTGCCGGAGACCAAGACCGACTACAACCGCATCGACGACCCGGTCTACGTGCCGCCGGGCTGGAGCGGCAAGATGCCGAACGGCGACGCCATCAACTCCAGCTCGACCTTCATCTCGATCCGGTCCTTCTACAAGAACGACCCGGACTGGGCGAAGGTGGACGCCTTCCTCAAGGGCACCGGCCCGGCGCCGGTCTTCAACTACCACCGGTTCTGGGCGCAGGTGGACGTCGCCGTCGCCCTGGCCGAGTACGGGCGGCTCTTCCCGTGATCCGTAAAGCAGCACTGATCGCTGCGGCGTCGCTGGTCCTGCCCCTCTCCGTAGGGGCGGGGCCGGCGGCCCACGCGGCGGCGCCCGCCTTCGCCTACGGCGAGGCCCTGCAGAAGTCGCTGTGGTTCTACGAGGCCCAGCAGTCGGGCGCGCTGCCCGGCTGGAACCGCGTCTCCTGGCGCGGGAACTCGGGCATGAACGACGGCAAGGACGTCGGCGTGGACCTCACGGGCGGCTGGTACGACGCGGGCGACCACGTCAAGTTCGGCTTCCCGATGGCGTTCTCCGCCACCATGCTGGCCTGGGGCGCGGTCGAGTACCGCGACGCGTACGCGGGCTCCGGCCAGCTCACCCACCTGCTCAACAACCTCAAGTTCGTCAACGACTACTTCATCAAGGCCCACCCGTCGGCGAACGTGCTCTACGGCCAGGTCGGCAACGGCGGCACGGACCACGCCTGGTGGGGCCCGGCCGAGGCGATGGCGATGAACCGGCCGGCGTACAAGATCGACGCGTCGTGCGGCGGGTCGGACCTGGCGGGCGAGACGGCGGCGGCGATGGCGGCCTCCTCGATCGTCTTCCGCCCGACAAATCCGTCATATGCCGACACGCTGGTGACGCACGCCAAGCAGCTCTACTCCTTCGCCGACACCGTCAGGAAGAAGTACAGCGACTGCATCAGCGACGCCCAGGGCTACTACAACTCCTGGAGCGGCTACAACGACGAGCTGGTGTGGGGCGCGATCTGGCTCTACCGGGCCACGAACGACGCCTCATACCTGGCCAAGGCCGAGAGCGGCTACGCCAACCTGGGCACCGAACCGCAGACCACGACCAAGTCGTACAAGTGGACGATCGCCTGGGACGACAAGTCGTACGGGGCGTACGTGCTGCTGCACAAGCTGACCGGCAAGCAGCAGTACCTCGACGACGCCAACCGCTGGCTCGACTGGTGGACCGTCGGCGTGAACGGCTCCAAGGTGGCGTACTCGCCGGGCGGCCAGGCGGTGCTCGACCGCTGGGGCTCGCTGCGGTACGCGGCCAACACGGCGTTCGCGGCGCTCGTGCACAGCGACACGATCACCGACGCCACGCGCAAGGCCCGCTACCACGACTTCGCGGTGCGGCAGATCAACTACGCGCTCGGTGACAACCCGCGCAACTCGTCGTACCTGATCGGTTTCGGCGCCAACCCGCCGAAGAACCCGCACCACCGCACGGCGCACGGCTCGTGGACCGACCAGATCACCAACCCCGAGCAGACCCGCCACACCCTGTACGGCGCGCTCGTCGGCGGCCCGCCCGACCCGAACGACGCCTACACCGACAAGCGCGACGACTACGTCATGAACGAGGTCGCCACCGACTACAACGCCGGCTTCACCAGCGCGCTCGCCCGCCTCTACAAGGAGTACGGCGGGGCGCCGGCGGCGAACTTCCCGGTGGCGGAGACGCCGGACGGCCCCGAGATCTTCGTCGAGGCCGGAGTGAACGCCTCCGGCACGAACTTCACCGAGATCAAGGCGCTGGTCCGCAACCAGTCGGCCTGGCCCGCGCGGGTCCTGTCCGACGGCTCCTTCCGCTACTACTTCACCCTCGACGGCTCGACGACCGCCTCGCAGATCAGCGTGTCGTCGGCCTACACACAGTGCAAGGCGCCGACGCTGCACCAGGCGAGCGGCAGCACGTACTACGTGGAGATCGACTGCTCCGGGCAGGTCATCGCGCCCGCCGGGCAGTCGCAGCACCGCAGGGAGGTGCAGTTCAGGATCAGCAGCTCGGGGACGTGGGACCCGGCCAACGACTGGTCCTACAAGAACATCCCGACCACGCCGGGCACGACGCCGGTGCGGACGGCGAACATCACCCTCTACAGCGGCGCCACCAAGATCTGGGGTGAGCCGCCAGGTCCGGTGGAAGAGGACACGACCGCGCCCAGCAAGCCGGGCAAGCCCGCCGTCTCGGCGATCACGGGCTCCTCGGCGCGGCTGAGCTGGACCGCCTCCACCGACAACGTCGGCGTCACCGGCTACGACGTCTACCTGGGGTCCACGAAGGTAGGCACGGCCACGACGACGACGTTCGACCTGAGCGGACTCACCCCCGCCACGGACTACACCGCCCACGTGGTGGCCAGGGACGCGGCGGGCAACACCTCGGCGCAGTCCGACGGCACGGCGTTCACCACCACGGGCACCGTGGACGGGACGCCGCCCAGCAAGCCCGGAAAGCCCTCGGTGTCCGGGATCACCGCCACGGGCGCGCGGGTGAGCTGGGCGGCGTCCACGGACGACGTCGGCGTCACCGGCTACGACGTCTACCTCGGGTCCGCCAAGGCGGGCACGGCCACGACGACGTCGCTCGACCTGAGCGGGCTGACGCCCGGCACCGCGTACACGGTGACCGTGGTGGCCAGGGACGCGGCGGGCAACACCTCGGCCGCCTCCGACGGCACCGCGTTCACCACCACCGACGCGCAGGCCGGCGGGTGCACGGCCACCTACAAGGTGACCAGCTCGTGGGGCGGCGCGTACCAGGCGGAGGTGACGGTGAAGAACACCGGCACGTCGGCCACCGGCGGCTGGACGGTCAGCTGGAGCTCCCAGAACTCGATCACGCAGCTCTGGGGCGGCAAGCACACCGTGTCGGGCGGGACCGTGACCGTGAAGAACGAGACATGGAACGGGGCTCTCGCCCCCGGCGCGAGCACCACGTTCGGCTTCATCGCCAACGGCACGTCCACCACCCCCGACCCGATCACCTGCACCCCGTCCTGACCCGAAACTCCGCCCCGCCGCAACAGCGGCGGGGCGGCTCCAACTGAACCGCCCGATCAACAGGTGCGTATGAGGAGGTGAGGCGCTAACCCATCTGATCCCTGCCCCAAAGAACCATCCCCGCCCGGATGGGACGGACGCGGCCGGAACCTCCACCCGGCCGCGTCCGTTTTCTGCCCACCCACCCACTCCACCCGGTCGCGTCCGTTTTTCTGCCCGCCCACCCACTCCACCCGAGCACGTCCGCTTTTCCACCCACCTGCCCACCCAACCGCCCCGCGGAGCGGGAGCGGATGGGCGGAGCGGGCCGGCACCGGTGTACGGGCCGGTTTGTACGGGGCGCCTACTTCGCGGTCGAGGAGACCAGCGCGAAGCGTTCGCGGGCCGCCTCGATCGCCGAGTCGTCCTGGAAGTCCTCGAACGCCAGCTTGTGGTAGCGGGCCGGGATGAGCTGCCTGACCCGGTCCGGGTAGCCGGGCCCGGCCTTGGGCACGCGGACGTCGGGCGGGATGTCGATCTTGACGGCGATCGGCCCGGAGGCGCGGACGGACTCGGCCCAGTCGGGGCTCTCGCCGGTGACCGCGCACATGTGGCGGGCGTAGACCCAGCGCACCTGCACCAGCGAGGTCGCGTCCGGGGGCTCGGTGCCGAAGGGCTCCACGGCGCACACGACGCGGGAGTCGAAGCTGTGGCCGTGGGCGTGGTGCTCGCCGGGTGACGCCTGCTCGAGGATCAGGGTCACCTGGGCGGCGAGCTCCTCGTCGAGCTTGGATGACGGCTGCCTCGCAACGAGAAACGTCACCCCGGCCAGCACGACGCCGGCCAGGGTGACGATCGCCGCGATGCGCCCGCGACGGGTTTTGATCACGGGCTGGTGCAGGTCAGGGTGGGTGCGGTGGTCGGGACGGAGCCGGTCGCGTTGAACCCGAACGTGGTGGACGCGTTCGGCGCGAGCTGGCCGTTGTAGGTGGCGTTCTTGACGCTCACGTTGGGCGGCTGCCCGGTCAGTACGCCGTTCCACGGCGAGCCGTCGAAGCCCTCACCGTTGGCGTAGGTCCATTTGACCGTCCAGCCGTTGATGGCGCTGGAGCCGGTGTTCTTCACGGTCACCTCGCCCTGGAAGTGGCCGGCCCAGCCGGTGCTGGTGGCCTTCCACGTGGCCGTGCAGTCGCCCGGGGGAGGAGGCGTGGGCGTGCCGGTCTGGCCGGGGTCAGGGGTGCTGCCGCCGGGGCCGACGCCGGTGACCTGGCCGTTGCCGCCGTCGAAGGTGACGTCGGAGCAGCTGTAGAAGTTCTCGCTGCTGTCGGAGCGGATCCAGTGCGTGAAGATGATGTGCCGGCCGCTCTTGCCGGAGGGGAGCTGGGCGTTCCAGTAGTAGTAGTTGAGCCCGCCGGGGCCGCCGCTGGCGGGCGGGTTGGTGACGCTGCCGAACAGCTCCAGGTCGGACCACTTGAGCGGCGCGTTCGGGTTCCAGCCGTTCTTGGTGACGTAGTAGTCGAACTTGCCGGGGTGCTGCGCCCAGTTGCTGTGCCGCATCTGGATGCTGGCGCCGGAGGTGAGGTGGGTCAGCGGCCAGTCGGAGCGGACGGCGTTGTAGGCGGTGAAGTCGTAGGGCCCGCCGGTGCCGCCGCTGCAGATCTGCCCGTCGGGGATGAACCCGGAGGTCCGGCCGGCGCCGTCGGAGCGCAGCACCGCGAACCAGTTGTACAGGGGGGTGGCGCCGCTCTGGTTGACCGCGGCGGCACATGCCGGGTTGTAGGGCTGGATCTGGCCGTTCTCACGCAGGCCGTCCTGCCAGCACAGGAACGTGCGGCTGCCGGGGAACATCGAGACCCCGTGCGCCTGTGCCTGTGTGGGCGCCATCAGAACAGAGGTGATCAGGACCAGGACGGCGGTGATCGCCGCCGACTTGAATAACTTCATGTGGGCATTCCCTTGTGCTGACGACAGTGCTGACGACAAAGGAGAACCTGCCCATGACCTGCCCGCCCGGCAGGCGCATTGAATCACGTTCTACCCGGATCCGACAACGTCTGGTGAAACTTTCAGCCGATCTTGGTCATGGTTTCCGCTGGTGGCCAGGCCCGCTCTTGATCGGCGAATGCGTACGTGCTTGCCGCGTTCGTGACCCCCAAGGAGGCTGAAGGCTGGGAGCGCTCCCACTACACTCCCCTGTCAGAGAGGCGGGAGCAACACGCCATGAGGCACGCGCACATCCACCTGATCATCGGGGCCCTGCTCGCCCTGGGCCTGTTCGCCGTCCCGGCGCAGGCCGCCCCGGTGATCTGTGAGAAGTACGGCTCCACCACCGTCCAGAACGGCCGCTACGTCGTCATCAACAACGTCTGGGGCGCCGACACGGCCCAGTGCATCGACGTCAACCAGAGCGGCGGCTTCACCATCACCCAGGCGGCGCACAACAAGCCGACCAACGGCGCCCCCGCGTCGTACCCGGCGATCTACGCCGGCTGCCACTACGCCAACTGCAGCACCGGCAGCGGGCTGCCGATGCAGGCCAGCTCCTCCTCGTTCGGCTCGCTGCGCAGCAGCGTGAGCATGAGCTACCCGAGCAGCGGCACCTGGGACGCCGCCTACGACATCTGGTTCGACCCCACCCCGCGCACCGACGGCCAGAACACCGGCGCGGAGATCATGATCTGGCTCAACAAGCAGGGCTCGATCCAGCCGGTCGGCTCCCAGGTCGGCACCGTCAACCTGGCCGGCGGCACCTGGCAGGTCTGGTTCGGCAACATCGGCTGGAACGTGATCTCGTACGTGCGCACCTCGCCCGCCTCGTCGCTCGACTTCACGATCAACACCTTCTACGCCGACGCGATCAGCCGCGGCTACGCCCAGCGGTCGTGGTACCTGACCAGCGTGCAGGCCGGCTTCGAGCCGTGGGTCGGCGGCGCCGGGCTCGCCGTCAACGCGTTCTCCTTCAGCTCGGGCGGCGGCGGCACCGACGTCACCGCGCCGAGCACTCCTGGCACCCCCACCGCCTCCGGCACCACCTCGACCAGCACCACCCTGACGTGGGGCGCCTCCACCGACTCCGGCGGCACCGGCGTGGCCGGCTACGACATCATGCGCGCCACCGGCGACACCTTCGCCCGGGTCGGCTCCAGCACCACCACCTCCTACACCGACACCGGCCTGAGCCCGTCCACCACCTACCGCTACCGGATCAGGGCCAGGGACGGCGCCGGCAACGTCTCGCCCGACTCGGCCACGGTCACCGTGACCACCCAGGCGGGCGGCGGGAGCGGCGGGAGCTGCGCCGTCACGGCCACCACCCAGAACACCTGGAACAACGGGTACGTCATCCAGCCGGTCACCGTCACCAACCGCGGCACGTCCGCGATGAACGGCTGGACCGTCACGTTCGCGCTGCCGTCCGGGCACACGATCACCGGCATCTGGAACGCCACCTACACCGTCAGCGGCGGCACGGTGACGGTCAAGGGCCTCGCCCACAACGGCGCCCTGGCGGCCGGCGCCAGCACGTCGTTCGGCTACCAGGCCACCCGGCCGGACGGGAACACGCAGGTGCCCAGCGGATACACCTGCGCGTGAGGACTCGCGCGGGCACGCTTTGCGAGGGGCCCGGCCCGCGCGACAGAGGGGTACGGCTGGTGCTGCCGTACCCCTCATCAATCGTGCCGCAGCGCCGTGTCCAGGTCGTCGAGCCGGGCTTCCAGCTCGCTCAGGCAGGCGGGGCTGAGCCGGCCCTCCCTGAGGCGGTCGGAGAGCTTCTGCCGCAGGCTCCTGGTGCCCGCCGACTGCGCCGACGGGCCGTGCCGCGGCGTCACGGCGTTCTGGAGCACCTGCGTGAGGTCGAGCACGACGTCGTCGTCGGTCGCGCCGCACGGGGTGCGCGCCCTGAGCACGGTCGTGAAGCCGGCCGCGGCCTGCTCGACCGTGATCACCGCGTTCGGGGAGCTCTCGATCAGCCTGGCCGTCGGGGACGGTGAGGGCAGCATCGACGGTGACAGCGATGACGGGGCCGGCTGGACGAGCCTGGGCGGCGGCTCCGGAGGCGGCGCCTGCTGGAACCACAGCAGCGCCGACAGCGCCACGGCCGCCGAGCCCGCCACCGTGAGGCCGCGCCGCACGTGGCGGCCCAGCGACGCGGTGCCGAGCACGTTCGTCAGCCCCGAGACGATCTGCGCCGCCGTCGGCCGGTCCTCCGGCTCGTGCGCCAGGCAGCGCTGGCAGAGCGAGGCCAGCGCGTACGGCACGCCCGCCACGCGCGGCGGCGGCTCGGTCCGGTGCGCCGCCTCGATCTCCTCCCACGTCGTCCCCGGGTACGGCGTGCGCCCGGTGAGCATGGTGTGCAGCAGCACGCCGAGGGCGTACACGTCGACGGCCGGATGGGTCGGCGCGCCGAGCAGCCGCTCGGGGGCGACGTAGGGAGGGGTGCCGCGGTCGTCGTCGGGGTCGCCGGCCCACGCCGCGATGCCGAAGTCCAGCAGCTTGGGGCCGTCGGCGGTGAGCAGCACGTTCTCCGCCGTGACGTCCCGGTGCACGAGGCCGCGGGCGTGCCCGGCCATCAGCACGCGGGCCAGCCGCAGCGCGATGGCCGACGCCTCGGGCCACGGCAGCGGCCCCTTCTCGATGCGCTCGGCCAGCGGCGTGCCGTCGAGCAGCGGCATCACGACGTACGCCGCGACGCCGCCGCTCGTGGTGACCGTCTCGCCGTAGTCGTAGATGTCGATGGAGTCGGGGTGGATGAACCTGGCGGCGGCGCGGGCCTCGCTGCGCACGCTGACCCGTTCCTCCGGGTCGGTGTGCAGCGAGGCCGTGAGCACCTTGACCGCGATCATCCGGTGCAGTGACTGGTCGAAGGCACGCCAGATGACCGACATGCCTCCGCGGGCCAGCGGGTCCAGCAACAGATACCTGCGGGCCAGGACGTCCCCAGGCTCAAGCCGACTCACGGATGACCAGTTCCGTCGGGAGTACGGGGTCGATCCCCGCGGCCCCCGTCAGGAGCAGCCGGGTGGCGACCGTGGCGAGCTCCTCGACGGGCTGGCGGATGGTGGTCAGGGCCGGGACGGTGTGCCGGGCGACCGGGGCGTCATCGAACCCGATCACCGCCACGTCCGCCGGCACCTTGCGTCCGGCTCTGCGCAGGGCCTGGATGGCGCCCGCCGCCATGAGGTCGGAGGCGACGAAGACGGCGTCCAGGCCGGGGGCGTGGCGTAACAGCCATTGCATGGCGTGGGTGCCGGAGGCGGCGGTGAAGTCACCGTACGCGACGGGCACGTCGGGCGCTCCGGCCGCCTGGAGGGTGCGGACGAGGCCCTCCAGCCGGTCGCGGGCGCCGGGTAAGGACGGCGGGCCGCCGATGGCGGCCACATTACGGCGGCCCGTCAGGAGGAAATGTTCGGCCGCTTGACGGCCGCCGTCGAGGTTGTCGACGTCGGCGAACGGAAGCTTGAGGTCGTGGGGCGGGCGTCCGATGTTGCGGACGGGGACGCCCGAGGTGGATAACTTGATCGCCAGGGGGTGACGCTCTCGTGCGCCCACGATCAGCACCGCGCCGGATAGGGCGGGCAGCGTGGAGGAGGTGGGGGTGACGGTCGTCACCATGAGGTGGGTGCCGTGCTCGGCTATCACGGCGCCCGCTGCGGACAGGAGCCTGGCGTAGTAGGGCTCGGAGAAGAGCCGGGGTAAGTGATCACAGACGACTGCTGTGACCCCGTCGGCCATGGTCTTGGCGGCCGTTCCCCGGGGAGCGCGTTGTCGGACGTATCCCATACGGGACACGGCGTCGTAGACTTGGCGGCGGGTCGAGGTACTGACCCGCACCGAGCCTGTGAGGACTCGAGATGCGGTCGCGGGGGAAACCCCTGCAGCGGCCGCCACCTGTGCCAGTGTGGGCTGCTCGGTCATGGAGCACCTCGCGGAAAGATCCTGGGAGCGCTCCCACGTTACCAATGTTTCGCCGCTGTTAATAGGGTCTTTGCGCGGAGTGCGTCCGGCAGTCCGGACGCACTCCGAATTTGCTCAGCTAGGGGCACTGGTAACCGTCAGAGGTTTCTGTGCCGGATGTGGATCACGGCATATTGTTGCGCCCGATTTGTCTTATCCGGCGATCAGGAAAACCTTCCTACCCGAGATCCATGGAAATCAAGATCACCCGAAATCGGCGACATCCGCGTCCTCCAGCCGCCCGTCCGTGTCGTCGTCGCCCTCCGGCTCCGACGAGCGCTCCACCGGCTGGCACCCCGTGCCGCAGCCGCCGAAGCGGGAGCTGTTGATCGGCGTGAAGTCCGTCGCCGGAATGCCCTTCAGGGCGGCGATCATGGTGTCCTTCCAGATCGGCCCGGGGATCGAGGCGCCGAAGACCGAGGCGTAGTACCGGCCGCCGATGGTCACGTTGTTCAGCTTGTAGTCCTGCGCGCCGCGCGGGTCGCCGATGCTCACCGCCCCCGCCAGGTCGGGCGTGAACCCGGCGAACCAGGCCGTGGCCTGCGCGTCGGTGGTGCCGGTCTTGCCCGCCGCGGGCCGGCCGATGCCGCCCACGCCCCGCATCGTGCCCTTGGTGAACACGCCGGACAGGATGTTCGCCGCCGCGTCGGCGACCTCCGGGTCGAGCGCCTGCTTGCACTTCGGCTTGAAGTTCGTCACCTTGCCGTTGCGGTCGGTGATCTTGGTGATCGCCATGGGCGCGCAGTACTTGCCGCGCGCGCCGATCGCCGCGTACGCGTTGGCCACCGTCACCGGGTCCATCTCGTTGGTGCCCAACGTGAACGTCTCGAACTCGGTCAGCGGCAACCCGTCGGAGCGCTTGATGCCCAGCGACTTGGCGGTCTTGATCGTGTCACACAGGCCGACGTGCTCCTCCAGCTTCATGAAGAACGTGTTCACCGACCCCCACGTGCCGGTCTGCAGCGACTTGAAGCCGCCGCCGCCCTCGTCGTTGGTGACGGTGTGGCTCGGGTCGCCGATGGGCTGGCCCTTGCAGTTCTTGAAGGTCGAGTAGTACGGGGCACGGTAGCCGCTGCCGACGCTGAACCCGTCGTTGATCTTCATGCCCTCCTCGAGGGCCGTGAGCAGCGTGAACGTCTTGAACGTCGAGCCCGCCTGGAAGCCGACGCCGCCGCCGTGCACGGCGTCCGCCACGACGTTGTACGACATCTCCTTCTTGCGCTTGCTGTTGCCGTATTTGCGGCTGGCGGCCATGGCCTTGATCTGGCCCGTGCCCGGCTGCACCAGCGCCTCGGAGGCGACCGGGTTGTCCGAGGCGAACACGTGCTTCTTGATCGCCTTCTCGGCGGCCTTCTGCATCTTCGGGTCGAGCGTGGTCTGGATCGTCAGCCCGCCCCGGTTCAGGTACTGGCTGCGCGCCTTGGCCGTCTTGCCGAAGTCGGAGTTGCTGAGGATCTCGTTGCGGACGTACATGCAGAAGTACGGGTACGGGCTGGCCTCGCAGCCGCCCGGCAGGGGAGTGCCCTTGTAGCCGAGCGGCTTCTTCTTGGCCTCGGCCGCCTCCTCCGGCGTGATCTTCTTCAGCTCGGCCATCCGGTCGAGCACCACGTTGCGGCGGGAGAGCAGCTTCGCCCGCTGCTTCTTGCCCAGGTTGGGGTCGGTGGCGTTCGGGTCCTGGACGGCGCCGGCCAGCGTCGCGGCCTGCACGAGGTTCAGCTCCGACGCCTTCACGCCGAAGAAGCGCTTGGCCGCGGCCTCGATGCCGTTGGCGTGGGCGCCGAAGTAGGCGATGTTGAGGTACTTCTCCAGGATCTGGTCCTTGGTGTACTTCTCCTCGACCGCCATGGCGTACCGCAGCTCCCTGAGCTTGCGCGCGTAGCTGGCCTCCAGCGCCGCCGCCTGCTCCTCCTTGGTGGTCGCCGAGTTGAGCAGCACCTGCTTGACGTACTGCTGCGTGATGGACGAGCCGCCCTGGGCGATGCCGCCGGAGGTGAAGTTCTTCGCCAGGGCCCGGATGGTGCCCTCGATGTCGATCGCGCCGTGCTCGTAGAAGCGGAAGTCCTCGATCGAGATGATCGCCGTCTTCATGATGGGGGCGACCTGGTCAAGGGTGATCGTCTCGCGGTACTCCTCGTAGAACTGCGCGATCGGGTTGCCCTTGGCGTCCAGGACGGTGGTCTTCTCCGCGAGCGGGGGCTCCTTGAGGTCCTCGGGTTTGATGCCGAGATCCTCCGATGCCGAGACGAACATCGCTCCTGTACCCCCGACCGCGGGCAGCGCGATGGCCGCGGCCACCACACCGGCCGCAGCCGCCGCCGCCGTCAGGCGCGCGACACTCGACAAACGGGAACCCATGCTGGTAAAACCTCCCCATCCTGGCAATATGGTGCATCCTAAACCCGGGCATGACCTGCTCCGTGTAAAGACTTGGACGCCCCGTTGCCCCGGATTGTTCGGGGCTTTTCGCCGGAATCACGGCCATCGACGGGTTCGTGCAGCGTGGGGCACGTGAGACCTGTGGGACTGTTCGAGATTCCGCCAGGCTGAGGCAAAGAAGCGTGTCGCCCGCGCGGCTCCAGGAAGCCCGTCTGGCAACGTCTACCAGGGCATTTTTCTCACTACCTGTTTTTCGCCGTCTTGGTGGAGGGGCTTCATGCGTCGTCGCGTCGCCGGCGACGGCGAGCACGCTGATCGGCTGCTCGCCGCCGCCCGGGCCTGCTGGGGAAACGGTCCGGGCGGTGCCGGCTGCGTCGTGGCGGAGGCGTACGACGAGGACCTGCGGGTCGTGGCGCGCACGCTCACCGTCGCCAGGGTCGTCTGCGGGCTGCTGCAGGCCCGGCTGGCCGTCCTGACCAGGCCGGAGTGGATGCCGCTGGCCCGCGCGTTCGGCGCCGCCCAGGAGCCGCGGCCCGAGGCGCCGCCCGTCGCGCTGGTCACCAGCAGGGCCGAGCCGGCCGTGCCGCGCGAGATCCCCGTCGTGCACGTGCACGGCACCGGGACGCTGCAGGCGTACGCGCTCTTCCCCGACCAGGGGCCGTGCTCGCTCCAGGACGAGCTGCCCGCCAGGATCGGCGCCTTCTTCGAGCGGCACGTCTGGCCGCACCGGGAGCTGATCAGGCCCGGCGCCGAGCGGGTCGCCTGGCGGGCGAGGAGCGGCTACCAGGTCCGTACGGACACCGAGCGCCGCCAGCTTCGCCACCAGGGCTGCGCCCGGCTCGGCCTCGACGCCGACCGGCCCACGATCGCGGTGCTCGGCCACGCGCCGGAGCGGGACGCCGAGCTGTTCGGCGTGACGGCCGCGCTCGCCGCCGCCGACGAGCGCGCCAACTGGCTCTTCACCGACCCCGTGCCCGCCGGCGGCCATCCCCGCATCCGGTGCGTGGGCGGCACGCTGTCCACCACCATGTTGTGGAGCATGGCGGACGCGGGCGTCGCGTTCGGCGACAGCGACCTGCCCGCCTTCGGCATCCCCGTCATCCAGGCCGGCTGGTCGGCGGGCGGGGCCTGCGGGGCCACGCACGTGCCGGGCTCGCCGGAGGAGCACCGGCGGCTGCTCGAAGAGGCCGTCGCCCGGCACGCCAAGGGCGAGTCCCTGCTCGGGCCCGAGCAGCGCGAGCGGGCCCGGCTGTGGATGTGGCTGCGCCGCTGCGGCGCCGACGTGCCCACCCAGCTCCTGGCGCACTGGGAGCAGGGCACCGACTACGCCCGCACGCTCGCCGTGAACCTGCGGCACGTGGAGCCGGGCGCCGACCCCCTCCAGGGGGCGGTGCGGCGGATGTGGGAGCGGCGCGAGCCCCTGCTCACCCGCTTCGACTTCCACGACCAGGGCGCGCTCGCCTGCCTGGGGAACGCCCGATGAGCCTTCCCGGGGAGCGTCCCCTTCGAGAACACCCGTCGCGTCCTTCCGCGGGACGCCCGCCGAGTCCGATGAGCGGCCGCCCGGTGCGGCCCCTTCCCTCCAGGAGCATCCGATGACCAGCTCAGGATCCGCCACCGACCTGGACCAGGTGATCCTTCCCGCCATCCCGCCCGTGCACCTGACCAATGGCCGGATCGCGCCGCTCCAGGTCACCGACCGGCTGCGGCGCGGCAGCCAGATCGTGGGCAGGTTCGAGACCTCCGGGCTGGCCGGGTTCAAGGTCTCGGCGCAGGGCCGGCCGCTGCGGGTGCTGGTGTCGCTGTCGGCCGACGAGCGGTCGGTGAGCGGCTGGCACGAGGGCAACACCGAGCCGGCCACGCTGCCCCGGCTGATCCAGATCCGCTCCCAGGGGCTGCTGCGCCAGTGCGTGCTGCTGCGCGGCAAGAGGGCGCACGCCCGCGTGGCGTTCGACCTGACGCCGGAGGAGATCCCCGACGACGGCCTGATCTGCGTCGAGGCGCTCGACATCACCGAGGGCGACGGCGTCTGCGACGAGGTGCGCCGGGCCGTGTCCGGGCGCGTCGCCCCCGACGGGGTGGCCGGGGTGCGGCTGGACAAGGTCGTGTTCGAGGAGCCGCCGCTGGTGGACTACGACCCCGACACGCTCGACGGGTCGCGCTGCGAGGTGTACTCGCTGATCAGCGCCGGCGGGCTGGCCAACGTCAACCGGCAGGGCGTGCGGGTGCTGCGCTCCGGCATGTTCGTGGTCAACCCGGTGCTGAAGGACCGGTTCGGGTCGAGCGGGCGCGTCACGCTCCGGCTGGGCACCCGGGCCGAGGCGGTCAGTATGATCCCCGCGACGTGGCGGCGGCTCAACAGCGAGCTGCGCTGGCTGCGGCACGCCACGAGGAAGATGCTGCACGCGGCGGCGCCGTCCGTGGAGCGGATCATCAGCATCAGGGACGGCGACCTGGGCGCCCCCGAGCAGGCCGTGCACGGCAACATCACCGAGCTGCACCTGGACAGCCCGGCCGGCTCGCCCCTGCTGGTGCTCCTCGCCCCCTGCCCCGACTCCGTGCCGACCCTGGAGTCCGGCACCGCGCACCAGGATCAGGGGCGCGACCCCGCCGACGGCTAAGATGCGAGGTCATGGGCGACGCCGTTGACAGGATCCTCGATCAGTGGCGCCGCGAGCGGCCCGACCTCGACCTGTCGGCCATGGGCGTCTTCGGCCGGCTGGCCCAGGTCATGCGGCTGATGATGCCGCAGGTCGACCAGGTCTTCACCAGGCGCGGGCTGCGGCAGGGCGAGTTCGACGTGCTGGCCGCGCTGCGCCGGGCCGGGCCGCCGTACACGCTGATCCCCTCCGAGCTGTCCGACGTGCTGATGATGTCGCGCGCCGGCATGACCAACCGGCTCGACCGGCTGGAGGCCGCCGGCCTCGTCGAGCGCAGCCTCGACCCGGCCGACCGGCGCAGCTTCCGCGTCCGGCTGACCGAGGAGGGGCTGCGGCTGATCGACGACGCGCTCACCGAGCACGCCGCCAACCTCGCCCGCCTGGCCGCCCCGCTCACCCCCGAGGACGTCGAGACGCTTTCCGAGCTCATGCGCAAGCTGGTCAACGGTCCTCTTGGTAATCCCGGGAACGACGGTGCCCGATTGACCCGGAAAAGTAGCGATCACCTGTGATAACGCCGCTGAGCGGGCAGGGGATTCATGTGGGCACGAGCGGTTTGCGAATCGAGACGACCCGGCATCTCCCTTGCACGGTCCTGCGCGCCAGCGGCGTGCTCGACCACGACGGGCGCGTCCGCTTCAGTGCCCGCATCAACGACGTGTGGGACTGGTCACCCGGGCCGACCCTCGTGTTCGACCTGGCCGACCTCGACTTCTTCGACTCGTCGGTCATCGGGGTGCTGGGCCTGGCGATGCAGCGGATGGCCGAGGAGGGCAGCGGCCGGATCTTCGTGGTCCGGCCGTCCGACCACCTGCTGTCGGTGCTGCGCCTGACGGACCTGCTGTCGCGCGTGGAGGTGCGCGACAGCGTCGAGGAGACGGTGGCGGAGCTGATGCTGGAGCCGGAGGAGCGCGGCGGGCTCGCCGAGCCCGCCCGGATCCCGCCGCGGCTGACCTCGCGCCTGGACGTGCGGCGGGAATGCGGCTGAGCGGCCGGCGGCCCTCCTACAGGCCGTAGGTCTCCAGGAGGCGCAGCCAGATCTCGCTCACCGTCGGGAACGACGGCACCGCGTGCCAGAGCCGGTCGAGCGGCACCTCGGCCGTCACCGCGATCGTCGCCGCGTGCAGCAGCTCGGCCGCGCCGGGGCCGGCGAAGGTGACACCGAGCAGCACCTTCCTGTCCTCGTCGACGACGGCCCTGGCCTTGCCGCGGTAGCCGTCGCCCAGCAGGTACGCCCCGGTGACCGCCCCCATGTCGTAGTCGACCACGCGCACGCGGAACCCGTCGGCGCGGGCCGCCTCCTCGGTGCGGCCCACCGCGCAGACCTGCGGGTCGGTGAAGACGACCTGGGGCGCGCCGTAGCCGCCCGCCAGGTCGCGCATCGCGGGCAGCTCGTCGCCCCGCGCCCGCGCCGCGATCACGTCGCCGCAGATCCTGGCCTGGTACTTGCCCATGTGCGTCAGCAGCACCCGCCCGTTGACGTCGCCGACGGCGTACAGCCAGCCGCCCTCGACGCCGGTGGCGCGCAGGCTGTCGTCCACCTCGACCGGCCGGTCCTCCGGCAAGCCCACCGAGGCGAGCCCCAGGTTGCGGGTCGCGGGGTGGCGGCCGGTCGCCACCAGCAGCTCGTCGGCCTCCAGCGGTGGCCCCTCCGACAGGTGCACGGTGACCTTCCCGCCGGGCTCGGGCCGCTCGACCCGGACGACGTCGGTGTGGGTGCGCACGTCGATGCCCGCCTCGGCGAACGACTCGGCGAGCAGCTCGCCCGCGAACGGCTCCATGCGGTTGAGCAACCGGCCGCCGCGCACCAGCACCGTGGTCTGGCGGGCGCCGAGCCCGTGCATGGCCTGCGCCATCTCGCAAGCCACCACGCCGCCGCCGATCACGACCAGCCGCTCGGGGATCGCGGTCGCGGCCGTCACCTCGTGGCTGGTCCAGGGGGCCGCCTCGGCCAGGCCGGGCGTGGGCGGGATGGCGGCGGTGCTGCCGGTCGCCAGCACGACGGCCTGGCGGGCGGTCAGCACCCGCTCCGCGCCGTTCTCCCCCGTCACGACGACGCGCTTGGGGCCGTCGAGGCGGCCGCGGCCGCGGACGAACTCGGCCGGGACACCCTCGACCCAGCGCACCTGACCGGCGTCGTCGTAACCGGAGACGGCCTCGTCGCGCCTGGCCAGCACCTTGGCGACATCGATCGGGCCGAGCGACAGGCCGGGCACCCGCGCCACCTCGCCCGCCAGGTCGATCGGCCGCAGCAGCGCCTTGCTCGGCACGCACGCCCAGTAGGAGCACTCGCCGCCGGCCAGCCGCTCCTCGACGATGGCCGCGGTCAGGCCGCCCCGCACGGCGCGGTCCACGACGTTCTCGCCCGCCGGCCCCGCCCCGATGACGATGACATCGAACTCGTCAGCCACCCCTGCCTCCACAAGACTCGTTCGGCTATCGAGAAGATGCTTTCACGGCCGATCGGCGCCCCGCGAACCCGGCCCCGAAGTGCGTGTCACCCCCGCCATTCGCCCTCACGTAGGGGCGGCGTCGAGGTCCGTTAACCCGCGCGCCCTAGCGTGCCCGCATGGCGGATGACTACCCGACTTCGGTGCCGTTCCGGCAGGCGACGGACGGCTACCACACGTTCCGGATCCCGGCGGCCGTGGTGACGCGGGCCGGCACGGTGCTGGCGTTCGCGGAGGGGCGGCGCGGGTCGGCGTCCGACTCCGGGCACATCGACCTGGTGCTCAAGCGGTCGTCCGACGGCGGCCGGACGTGGGGCGGGCTCCAGGTGGTGGCGACGGAGCCGCAGCGGGGCACGGCGGGGAACCCGGCGCCGGTGGTGCTCGACGACGGCCGGATCCTGCTCGTCTTCGTGCGGCAGGGCCCGTCGGCCACCGAGGAGAAGATCCGGCGTGGCCAGGTCCCCGCGGCGGCAGGGCGGCGGGTGTTCGTGCAGGTCAGCGAGGACGACGGGGCCACCTGGTCGGCGCCCAGGGAGATCACCGGGAGCGTGAAGAAGCCCGAGTGGCGGTGGTACGCGACCACGCCCGGGCACGCGGTCCAGCTCCGGCAGGGCGAGCACGCCGGGCGCGTCGTCGTGCCCGCCAACCACTCGCTGCCGCCCAGCGGGCAGGACAACGGCACCGAGGGCAAGTACAACGGCGGCCACGCGCTGCTGAGCGACGACGGCGGGCAGACCTGGCGCATCGGGTACGTCGACGACAACCCCGACGGCTACGTCAACGTGAACGAGACCACCGCCACCGAGCTGCCCGGCGGCCGGCTCTACCTCAACACCCGCACCGACTCCACCGCCCCCGGCACCAGGGCCGACGCCTGCTCGGCCGACGGCGGGCAGACGCTGGAGCTGCCGTTCCGCCCGCAGGCCGGGCTCGCCGGGCCGGTGGTGGAGGGCAGCGTGCTGTGGTGCGACGAGCCGGAGGTGCTGCTGTTCTCGGGGCCCGCGGCGCCCGACGCGCGGGCCCTGATGACCGTGCGCGCCAGCCACGACCACGGCGTCACCTGGCGGGTGGCGCACACGGTGTCGGGGCTGCCCGCCGCCTACTCCGACCTGGTGCGGGTGGACGGCGAGACGGTGGGCCTGCTGTTCGAGACGGGGAACTTCGGCCCGTACGAGAGCATCGCCTTCCGCCGCATCCCCGTCGCGGAGCTGACCGCCCGCTGAGGGAGCCAACGGCCGGCCGGGCGCTGCCGGGAGCCACTGGCCGGCCGGGCGTTGGGGGAGCCGCCGGGCGGCCGGGCGCGCGTAAGCTGCGGCGGTGGACACGGAAGCGGTGCGATCGTTCGTCCGGGCGGCGGAGCTCGGCCAGTTCCAGTACGCGGCCGACGAGCTGGGCGTGACCCAGCAGGCGGTCTCGAAGCGGATCGCCGCGCTGGAGCGCGAGCTGGAGGTGCGCCTGTTCACCCGCACCGCCCGGGGGGTCGAGCTGACGCCCGGCGGCCAGGCGTTCCTCCCGCACGCGCGGGGCATCGTCGCGGGCGTCGAGCACGCCATCGGCGCGGTCCGGCCCGACGCGCGGCTGCTGCGGATCGACGTGCTGGGCTTCCGCAGCGCGCAGGCCGTCGTCCTGCACGACTACTGGCGCTCGAACCCCGGGATCCACCTCGACGTGGTCGCGTTGAAGGCCGGTGACCCCGGGACGGCGGTCGCGGCCGTCCGGGCGGGCGAGGTCGACGCCTCCTTCCGCGCCGTCACCGACCCGGCCGCGCTGCCCCGCGACGTCGAGATGGCCCGGGTGCTCGACGTCCCCTTGGAGCTGCTCGTGGGGCCGGCGCATCCGCTCGCCGCCGCCCGTACGGTGACGCCGGAGCAGCTGCGCCCGCACCGGATCCGGATCGCGGGCCTCGCGCCGCGCAGCGAGTGGGCCGACTTCTACGACCAGCTCGCCACCGCCTTCGGCCTGCGCATCGACGGGGAAGGCCCCAACTTCGGGATCGAGCCGCTGCTCGACACGCTCGCGGAGTCGGGAGACGTGGCCACGCTCGTCGGCGCCCGCGACCGGCTCGCCTGGCCGGCCGGCCACGACCTGCGCCGCATCCCGATCGTGGACCCCGTGCTCGCCTACCCGCACGCGCTCCTCATGCCCCGGGCCAACCCGCACCCCAGGCTCCGGCCGATCATCGACTACTTCCGGAGCCTGGCGGGCGCGCCCAGGACGGCCTGGGTGCCGTCCTGGGCCACGTCACGGCGCTAGGGCTCGACGACGATCACCTCGTACGTCGGCGACGTCGGCGGGATCGTGCTGAGGTGGCCGTTGACCACCGCGAGCCGGTGGCGGTCGATGAGCGCGGCCGTGGTGGGGAAGTCGAAGAGCGGGCTGGTGATCGTCTTCTCCAGCACGCCGCCGGACAGGTCCCGGCTCAGGCGGAAGCGGGAGACCTGGCTGGTCGAGTTCACCGCCCACAGGCGGTCGCCCGACAGGACGAGGCCGTCGGGGCTCGGCACGTCCACCCCGGCGATGGGCGTGCTGGCGCCGGTGGCGGGATCGACCGTGTAGAGCCGGCCGAGGCCGGTGTGGGCGACGATGGGGGTGCGGCCGGCGACCTGGATGCCGTTGAGGTTGACCTGGCCGCTGGTGTCGGCGGCCGGGCCGGTGACCGTGAGCGTGCGGGCGGGGCCGAGCCGGCCCTTGTGGCCGATCGGCACGAAGTACAGCTCGGCCCGCCCGGAGTTGGTGAACCACACGCCGTCGCGGCCCAGGGCCGCGTCGTTGATGAGCCCCGCGTTGGGCGCGGCGAGCTGGTACGTGGCCACCTCCACTCCGGAACGCAGGTCGTAGACGTATGCCTGGCCGGTGTAGCCGCCCGCGACGAACAGCAGGCCGTGGCGGTGATCGGCGACCATGCCCACCGCCATGCGCCCGTCGGGCGCGTCGATGAAGCGCTCGGCGGTGCCGCGCCGGGCGTCGCCGCGGAAGATGTCGCCGCCGAACAGGTCGCCGGCGTAGAAGGTGCCGCCCGGCCCGGCGGCGATGCCCTCGGCGGAGGTGGCGCCGGGCAGGACGATCACGTTGTCCTGTGCCACGGCGGCGGCGGGCGCCCACGCGGCGACCGCGAGGGCCGGCACGAGGAGCAGCCTCAGGAATAAGGAACGACGGGGTTTCACACGCATGCGCATCTCCTAGCCGTCGGAGTTGACCACGTTCATCACCATGATGAGGCCATGAACGGTGTCGTCCTCCGTGCGCAGGTGGGAGAGCTGCACGGTGAGCGGCGCGGGGCGGCCCCGGCGGTTGACCGCGTCGAGAACCAGCCCCTCCACCTCCTCCAGCGGGTTGGTGCCGTTGGCGAGCGCGGCGCGCAGGCGCGGCAGGAGCAGGTCGAGGGGCAGGCCGATGTCGAGCCCGGCCAGCGGCTCGCCCACGGCCTCGTCGGAGCGCACCCCCCACAGCTCCTCGGCGCCCGGGCTCCAGACCACCACGCGCAGGTCGTCGTCGAGCACCACCACGGCGTCGCCGAGGCTGCGCACCACCGAGGAGACGAACCGGTTGACCTCGTCGAGCTCGATGGTGCGGGCGGTCAGGGCGTCGTTGATGTGCTGGAGCTCGTCGTTGGTGGACTGGAGCTCCTCGTTCATCGTCTCCAGCTCTTCGTTGGTGGATTGGAGCTCTTCGTTGGTGGTCTCCAGCTCTTCGTTGGTGGACTGGAGCTCCTCATTGGTGGTCTCCAGCTCCTCGTTGAGCGACTGCAGCTCCTCGTAGGCCTGCTCGAGCTGCCGGTTGGCCTGCTCCAGCTCGTCGCGCAGCTTGCGGTAGCGCGTGACATCGTAGAAGTGGATGCCCATCCCGACCAGAGTGCCCGAGGCCAGCAGGGGGACGACCGAGACGTCGAAGACGCTGGGCTCCGGCGACCCGACGCGGTGCCAGACGACGTCCTGCAGCTCCACCGGACGCAGGTCGTGGCGGGCCTGCTCGATGACCGAGCGCAGCTCGACGGGGCGGTAGGAGACCTCAAGGTCCTGGAAGGGGCGGCCGACGTCGCGCGGGTTGAGGTTGAACAGCGCCTCGGCCTTGGAGTTGGCCAGCGCCAGGTTGCCCGAGACGTCGATGACGAGCTGCGCCACCGGGCCGGACGCCAGCGCCACGGACGCCAGCGTCGGCAGCCGCGAGGCCAGGTCGGTGGCGGCGCCGGTGACCGACCACGGCGCGCGATTGCCCTGGTTGGCCGGCCTGATCTTCCTGAACAGGCGCATGCGCAGGTCGACGGGCTCGAACTTGTCGCTGTGGTTGAGCAGCATCTCCGCCTTGCCCAGGAACAGGAACCCGGGGTCGGACAGCGCGAAGTGGAAGCGCCGGATGATGTTGAGCTGCATCTCCGTGTTGAAGTACATCAGCGTGTTGCGGGCCAGCAGCAGGTCGACGCGGGAGATGGGCGCGTCGTGGGTGAGGTCGTTGCGGCCGAAGATGAGCTGGCGGCGCAGGTCGCGGCGGAAGGTGTAGCCGTTCTCGACCCGCTCGAAGTAGGCCTCGCGCAGGTCGATCGGCACGTCGGCGAGCGCCCGGTCGTTGTAGACGCCCGTGCGGGCGACGTGCAGCGCCTTCTCGTCGAGGTCGGTGCCGTAGATCTTCACCCGGTCACGGAACCCGTCCATGCCGAGCTCTTCGGCCAGCACCATGGCGATGGTGTAGGCCTCCTCGCCGGTGGCGCACCCGGCGCTCCAGATGCGGATGGGCTGGCCCGCCGGCTTCTGGTCGAGCAGGGCGGGGATGACGAGCTCGCGCAGCCGCTGCCACGCGGCCGCGTCTCTGAAGAAACTGGTGACGTTGATCAAGAGACTGTCGAAGAGTCGGGTGAACTCCTCAGGCTCCAACTCCAGTAGATCGCGGTATTCGCCGTAGTCGTGCAGCTTGAGCGCCTCGAGCCGGCGGGCGATCCGCCGGATCAAGGTGTTGCGCTTGTAGCCCGTGAAGTCGAAACCGCGCGTCTCCTTGAGGAGAAGGAGGAGGTCGTCGAACTCACGCTCTTCCTCTGTCGTCACAACGGAAGCCTACGCCGATCGACCCTGCTCAGTCCGCCAGCAGCGTGTCACCATTGCGACCGATGCGCGATTGCAGCATGCGAATGGTGTTCAGTGCCTCGCTGGTGCGTTCCTCCTCCTCGTGGAAGTAACGCAGCGACAGCTCCTGGCCCCGCTCCTCGGCGGAGCGGCGCATGCGCTCCAGCACCCGCAGCCGCTCCTCCAGCCGCTGGATGGCCACCCACAGGGCGCGCTCGACGGCGTCGGACTGCGCGTTGATCATGCTGTCGCGCGACCAGGCGTGGCCGACGCGGCACACGTACCGGGAGGATGTGGCGCTCTTCTGCTCGTAGATGGGCCCGTTGCACTCCGGGCAGCTGAACGCGATCAGCTCCCCTTCCGGCTCGCCCAGGGACGGCGCCTCGCGCAGGAACTGCTCGATCTCGCGCTCCATCTCGTTGTCGTACACCTGGACCTCCGTACTCACAGGGGTACGGCTCTGCTCCAGGACCCACCTGGCCAGCTCGCGCACGGGCAGGGCCCGCGCGGCCGGCACCGCCGTCATGGCGGCTCGCGGCATGCCGGGAAACGCGCACTCCGCGAGATCCTGTACGGCGACCGCACCCCCGTGCTTGTAGATCGCCTCGCACCCTCTCGCCCCGTCGTCCAGGGTGCCGCTCAGCACCACGGCCGCCACGCGCGCTCCCGGGTCGAGGGCCGCGCTCACGAACAGCGGATCGGCCGCCGGGCGGTGCCCGTTGTGCTGCGGGCCGCGCGTCAGCCGGATCATGCCGTCGCTCATGAGGAGGTGGAAGTCGGGGCGGGCGACGTACACGCGGCCAGGGCGGATGATCTCCTGGTCCTCGGCGGGGGCCGCCTTGAGCGGTCCGGCCCGGTCGAGGATGCCGGCCAGCCTGCTGCTGCCCTGCGGCGGCACGTGCAGCACGACCAGCACCGCCGCCGGCAGGTCCGCCGGCAGCTCGCTCAGCAGGACCCGCAGTGACTCGACCCCGCCCGCCGACGCGGCGACCACGACCACGTCACGTCCTGGAGCCTCCATGTCTCCCCCTCTATCCCGGATGAGAGGCCTCATGCGCGCTCAGGACAGATGGGGCCGCTCCTGGCTCGCCTCGGCCAGCGTCAGGATCGAGCGGGCTTCCGACAGGCTGCTGCGCATGGCCATCAGGCTGTCGTCACAGCGCCGCCGGGTCGTCAGGAGCTGGGCACGGGCCTGGGCGGCGGCGGTGAGCTGGTTGTTCAGTGCCTGCTGCTGGTGCAGCGCCTGGTCGCGCAGCGAGCGCGCCTCGAAGATGACCGACGGCAGGCTGCTCACGTCGAGCTCGATCTCGGCCGCGCGCGGGCGGGCGGCCTGGGCGGCCTGGGCGGGCGCCGGCTCGCGCCGCGACCTGGCCTGCGCCCGCGCGGCGGACGGGGCGCGGGGCACGGTGCGCAGCCGGGGCAGGTGGCGGCGCCGCAGCGCGGGCTCGGCCGGCTGGTACGCCTCCACGCCCGCCGCCGCCAGCGCCTCGGGCATCGTGGCGAACACCGGGATCGTCGCCGCCGACTGCTCGGTCATCAGCGCGATGAGGCGGCGCAGCGGCGGCTGCACCTCCGCCAGGGCCAGGTGACCGCCCTTCTCCTGCAGCGCGCGATGGGTCCGCGCGAGCAGGTCGAGGCCGTTGAGGTCGCAGAACCACAGATCGCCCCCGGCCACCAGCACGTGCTTCACCGTGGTCTGCGGCAGCGGGTCGAGGAAGGCGGCCAGCACGGGTTTCGTCGTCGAGTCGAGCTCTCCGGTCAGCGCGATCACCAGTGTGGTGTCGTCGACGGGCACCAGGCGTACGGACAGTTGCATCATGGCGAGCCCCCTCCCTCTGGGTCGGCGCGCCTTCGGGGACGGTCGCGCGCGGCAGATTGCGGCTCGAACCCCATCTTCCCGCTCCACCGCCCAAAGGGCCAGAAGATTGGGCTCACACGTGGCTGTGCGCGCCGAGATAATTCGGCAGACCGGTCCAGCTGTCGCCCGGCGGAGCGCCGTCCAGGCGGGCCACCAGGTGGGCCTTGACCATGAGACGCGCGCCGAAGAGCGCGCCCCTGGCCGCCCGCACGTCGGGGGTGTCCGGCAGCGCCGCGAACGCCCGCCTGGCGGCGGCGGCCACGACCTCCCACAGCCGGTCCTCGGCGTCCCGGTCGCCCTGCCCGAACAGCGCGATCAGGCTGCCGAACGTGGTGCCGGCCAGCGAGCCGAACAGCTTGGCGTGCAGCACCGCCGGATCGTCGCTGAGCAGCCTGGGGCTGACCGGCGGCACCTCGATCCCGTGCCGGGCCAGCCGGGCGGGGCTGATCCGCACGTCGGCCAGATCCCGGTAGACCAGCCGGTACGGCAGGCCGTCCGTGCCCAGCGCCACCAGCAGGTTCTGCCCGTGCGCCTCCAGCGCCACGCCGAGCGCCAGCAGCCCCAGCGTGTCCGTCAGGGCCAGGCGGGCGAACGCGGCCAGCCAGGCGGCCGGGTCGCTCACCATGGAGCGAGTGACGGCGGCGACCGGCAGCACCGTGCCCGGCTCGGACGTGGGCTCGCGGAGCATGCAGGACAGGTCGGCGCTGTGCCGGCCCGCCACCTGGCCGGCGGCCCCGGCCAGGTAGCGGGCGATGCGCAGGGTGCCGCCGCACTTGGCGGCCAGCGTGCCGAGCAGGTCCGACAGCGGGACGCAGTCGCGGACCGAGCCGGGCGAGATGTCCCTGATGCCGGAGGTCATGCGGGTGGTGAAGGCGGTCTTGAGATGCGGGCCGCCGTCGAGCGGGGCCAGCGTCCGTACGGACATTAGCGGGCGGGCCAGAACGACGCCCGTCGCGTGCGGGCGCAGGCCCAGGGCGGGCAGGACGTGCCGGGTCTGCCACGGGTGCACCGGCAGCAGCAGCCGGTCGCCGTCCACGAGCGCGGCCGGCCACGGCCCCGTGACCAGGCATTCGCGCAGCGGCAGCGCCAGGAGGTCGAGGGCGACGGTGGGGCGGTGCTCGGGCATGTACGCCAGCTGCTCGGCCACCGATACGCCGGGCCGGTTGCGGCAGCCCGGATGGTACGGGTGCCCGTCCACCACGCTCTGCTCGTGATCCTCCACGGTGTCGCCGGGCCGCGGGGAGGCGCCGGCGCGCGACAGCGCCATGGAGGCCACGCTGTGGTCGAGGTCGTCCACAAGGTGGGCCGAGCCCGGCAGGCCGAGGGCGGCCAGCAGCTCGGCCGGATGGCGGTAGGGGCGGCCGGCCAGCCGGAGCTCGGGCTCCTCCCGCAGGTCGTACGGCCGCCGCTCCGGGCCCGTCAGCTCCCGGCCGTCGGCCAGCAACACGCGGGACGGGCCGGTGGCGGTCAGGCCGGGCAATGGCTCGTACAGGAGCCCCCGCCACAGCCGCCCCAGGACGGCGGCTCGCGCGCCGGGCAGGGCCGCCGTGTAGCGGTCCGACAGGTCGGGCCGGACGAGGGCCAGTTCGGCGGCGAACTCGCCCTCTAAACGCCTCATATCTCTCATCTTTCCCAGAAACCCGCCTGATAGCTACTCTGTGGGCATCAATGGGGACAAAGGGTAGGAGTAGGGTCGCCATGGCATTCACTGACGGCCTCCTGCCCGCCGCAGGGCCGGGGCTCGAAGCCGAGTCCCTTGCGGTGACGGCGCTGCTGAACTGTCTCCTCCGCGAAGTCGCCACGCCCGCCGACCCCTCCGCTCCTGCCGGCCCCGTCGCGTCCGCTGAGCCCGTCGCGTCCGCTGAGCCCGTCGCGTCCGCTGAGCCGCGCGTTTTTGTGCTGCCCGCGACCGGGCACCTGCTGCGCGTCGGCGGTGCCCGGTTTCCCGCCGAGCCCGCCCTGCGCACCCCCGACGGCTGGCGGCCGCTCCCGCTGCCGCAGCTCGTCGAGCTGACCGCCGCCGAGCTGCGCGCCGCCACCGGGGTCGCCAACGACGCGCTGCCCGGCGAGATCCTCGACAGCCGGGACGTCACGGCCGTCCTGCTGGCGGCCAGGCGTACCACGGTGCCGCCCGCCGACGCGTACCTGCGCTCCGAGCAGGCCCTCGTCGCCGGTCACCGCTACCACCCCGCACCCAAGGCCAGGGGCGGCGGCGGGCCCAGGGAGTGGCTGCGGTACTCGCCCGAGGCGCGGGCGAGCTT
Organism: Nonomuraea composti; assembly: GCF_012034275.1. NCBI lineage: Bacteria > Bacillati > Actinomycetota > Actinomycetes > Streptosporangiales > Streptosporangiaceae > Nonomuraea > Nonomuraea composti. The sequence continues at coordinate 32,431 of NZ_JAATEP010000027.1, forward strand.
CGCCCTGCCGCTGCTCGCCGTACCGGCGGACGACCTGGTGGTGGACGGGGACGCGAGCGCGCTGGACCGCCTCGGCCCCGCCCCGGGCGACGGCCTGGCCCTGCTGCCCGCCCACCCCTGGCAGCTCGAACTGCTCGGCGAGACCGGCCTGCGGCAGGCGGGCGTCAGCGCCGCCACGGCGGTGGCCACCGCGTCCATCCGCACGGTGTACCTGCCGGAGGCGGACCTGTTCTGCAAGTTCAGCCTCGACGTGCGGATCACGAACGACATCCGCCGCCTGTGGCTGCACGACCTGCGCCGCCTCTCGCTCGTCGCGGCCCTGGTGGACGTGGCCTTCGACGACCTGCCCTGCCACCTGCCCCGCCCGGCCGTGCTGCGGGACCGGGGCTGGCGCAGCGCCCGGCTGGGCGGCGACGGGGGCGAGGGGCTGGCCGTGATCGTCCGCGACGGGCTGGGCGAGCACCTGCTCCCCGGCCTGACCGCGCTGCTGGCGGCGGGCATCAGCGAGGGCTTCCCCGGCAACCCGCTCGACGGCCTGGACGAGGACGGGGCGCTCGTGTGGTGGGAGCGGTACCTGGAGCACGTGGTGCCGCCGGTGCTGCACGCGTACCTGCGGCACGGGGTCGTGCTCGAATGCCACCTGCAGAACGTGCTGGTCGCGGTGGACGCGCACGGCCTGCCAGGGCAGGCGCTGTTCCGCGACCACGAGGGCGTCAAGCTCGTCGCCGAGCGCCATCCCGGCCTCACCGCGCCCGTGCTGGGCGGCGGGCGGGCGTGGGAGCGGCTGGTCTACTGCCTGCTCACCAACAACCTGTGCGAGATCGCGGGCGCGGTGGCGGAGCGGCATCCCCGCCTGGCGGGCGAGCTGTGGACGCGGGCCAGGGCCGTGTTCGCGGCGGCGGCCAAGGAGTACGGCGACCCCCCGGAGCTGCGAGACCTGCTGGCCGCCACGCACATCCCGGCCAAGGCCAACCTGCTGCTGCGCTGGCTGGACGCCGACGGCGCGGCCATGCGGTGGGTGCCGATCCCGAACCCGCTGCGGCTGTTCGCACCCTGATCGATCAGGGGCGCTCCTGGAGCCAGGACGGCGGCGCCTGCTCGGCGTCCTCGTGGTGCCGCTTCTTGGACGGCCGCGGCGCGGCACCCACCACGATGCCGTACAGCACGTGGTCGGCCAGCAGCGCCACCCGCTCGGCCCGGCCGTGCCGGCGCGTCAGGCCCAGCGCGGGCGCGATCGCCGTCTCGAAGGCGGCCCAGGCCAGCACCCCGTAGACGGGCCCCGCCCAGCGCCGCCGGCGCACCGCCTTGGGCAGGAGGCCGAAGAACGCCCCGCCGACCGCCCCGTACGTCCAGTGCACGGCCTCCACGACGGCCGGCCGCCGCTCGTCCGGCACGCTGTGGAAGGCCTTGGGCGCGGTCCGCTTGAGCACGGACTCGGGCGGCGTGCTCGGCACCATGCCCAGCGCGGTGGTGAGCTGCCGCAGGCCCGACATCGCCATGGAGCCGATCACGCCTCTGGCGGCCGCCCGCACGATCGGCCTGCGCTCCCGTTCGGGCTGAACGTCCTCGCGCAGGTGGGCGGGCTTGTGCAGGGTCTGAGTCATGGAGTGCCGCCTACCGAACGGCGCGCGGGCTAAACCTCCTCGGGCAGCGAGCGCATCCGTCCGATGATGGCGGTGGTGGAGCGGTCCGGCAGGTAGCCGAGCACCCGCACCTCGCCGCCGAGCGCGCGCACCAGCGGCGCCTCGGGCAGCATCTCCGCCGTGTAGTCGCCGCCCTTCACGTACAGCTCGGGCCGCATCATCCTGATCAGCCGCTCCGGCGTGTCCTCGTCGAACTCGGTGACGTAGTCCACGTCGTTCAGCGCGGCGAGGACCGACATCCGGTCCTCGCACGAGTTGACCGGCCGGCCGGGGCCTTTCAGCCGGGCCACGCTGGCGTCGCTGTTGACCGCCACCACCAGCACGTCGCCGAGCTGCCCCGCCTGCTCCAGGTACGTCACGTGCCCCCGGTGCAGCACGTCGAAGCAGCCGTTGGTGAACACCACCCGCTCGCCCCTGCGCCGGTGCTCGTCGAGGAGCTGGGCCAGCCGCTCGGCCGTCTGCACGGTGCCCTCCTGGCGGCGCAGCGCGCGTACCAGGTCGTAGCGGGTGCAGACGGCGGTGCCCTGGCGCCGCACGACGACGCCGGCCGCCGCCTGCCCCGCCTCCGCCGCCTCCTCCGGCGAGGCCCCGCTCGCCAGCCAGAGCGCGAACGCGGCCGTGTACGTGTCGCCCGCCCCCGTCGCCATGTGCTGCGGCGCCGGCTGGGCGTAGGTCCGGTACGGCGGGCGGCCCCGCCGGTGCAGCAGCGTGCCCTCGCCGTCCAGGGTGGTGACCACGATCCCGGCGCCGGTCAGCTCCAGCAGCCGCTCGGAGCGGCCCATCAGGTAGGCGGGCCGGTCCACGGCGCCGCCGTCGTCGCCGAGCAGCCGGACGACCTCGGCGTAGTTGGGCAGCACGGCGGCCGGGGCGCACTCCCGCCACGGCGCGACCGCGTGCGCGTCCACGACCAGCAGCGGCAGCCCCGCCAGCGCCCGCCGCACGGCCGGGGTGAACACGCCGCCGCCGTAGTCGCAGGCCACCACCACGTCGGCGCCCGCGACGGCCTCCTCGACCCGCGCGAGCAGGTCGCGCTCGGCCGGCTCGGGGATGACGGACAGGTCCTCCTCGTCGTAGCGGGCGGTGAGCTGGCCGCTGGTGACCAGCCGGCGCTTGTGCGCGGTGCGCCGCCCCGGCACGGTCAGCAGGCCGGTGCCGACGCCGAGCAGCCGCAGCGCGTTCTCCAGCTTCTCCCCGCACTCGTCGTCGCCCACCACGCCGACGAGCCGGACACGGGCCCCGAGCGCCACCAGGTTGGCGGCGGTGTTGGCGGCGCCGCCGGGGGCGTCCTCGGTCGCCTCCAGGCTCATCACGGGCACCGGCGCCTCCTGCGCGAGGCGCTTGGCCGAGCCGTGCAGCCACGAGTCGAGCATGACGTCGCCGACGACCACGGCGTTGATGATCTCATCTGTGCCCATGAGGAGCGTGTACCTGCAAAAGACCAGCTCAAACCCTATATAAGGGAAGTTACGGACGCTGAGGGCCGGGTAGCCAGGCCGCTATGCACCGCCCTTCAGACCTCGACGTGCTCGTCCCGACCAGGGACCGGCCGGCCGCGCTCGCCGTCACGCTGGCGGGGCTGGCGGCCCAGAGCGCCCGCGGGTTCCGGGTCGTCGTCTCCGACCAGTCGGAGGTGCCGGTCACCGGTGACCCGCTGGTCGCGAGCGCCGTACGGATCCTGGAGCACCTCGGGAGCGAGGTGGCGCTGCTGCGGCACGTCCCCGCGCGCGGGCTGGCCGAGCAACGCCAGTACCTGCTGGAGCAGGCGGGCCGGCCGCTGTGCCTGTACCTCGACGACGACGTGTGGCTGGAGCCCGACGCCGTGGGCGTGCTGCTCGCCGCGATGGCGCAGCTGCGGTGCGGGTTCGTCGGGTACGGGCTGCACGGGCTCTCCTACCGCGACGACCGGCGGCCCCACGAGCTGGAGCCTTACGAGGAATGGGCCCGCGAGGTGTGGCCCGAGCGGGTGCGCAGGGGCAGCCCCGCCTGGGGGCGGCACACGCTGCACAACGCGGCAAACCCGCTGCACCTGGCCGAACGGGTGGGGGCGCGGCTGGCGTGGCGGGCGTACAAGGTGGCCTGGATCGGCGGCTGCGTGCTCTACGACCGGGAGCGGCTGGAGGAGTGCGGCGGGTTCGCGTTCTGGCGCTCGGTGCCGCCCGCGCACGCCGGCGAGGACGTCGTCGCGCAGCTGCGCGTCATGGAGCGGTACGGCGGCGCGGGGCTGCTGCCCAGCCGCGCCTACCACCTGGAGCTGCCGACCACCGTCGTGGACCGCGGCGCGGAATGCTACGACTACGTGCTGGACCGAGCATGAAGGCACCCGGACCTGACACGAGGGCGCTCATCGGGGACGTGCGGCGCATCGCGGTGCTGCGGGCCAACGCCATCGGCGACTACCTCATGGCCGTGCCGGCCCTGGAAGCGCTCAAACGCGCCTACCCCGGCGCCCGCCTGACCCTGCTCGGCACCGCCTGGCACGCCGCCTTCCTCACCGGCCGCCCCGGCCCCGTGGACGACGTGGTGGCGCTGCCGCCGATCTCGGGCGTCTCCACCCGCGAGCCGGGCCACCGGGCGCCGGAGGAGCTGTGCGAGCGGCTGCGGCAGCGCGAGTTCGACCTGGCGGTGCAGATCCACGGGGGCGGCCGGTTCTCCAACCCGTTCGTGCGCCGGCTGGGCGCCAGGGTGACCGCGGGGCTGCGCGCGCCGGGGGCCGAGCGGCTGGACCGCTGGGTGCCGTACACCGACTATCACCACGAGACCCTGCGCTTCCTCCAGGTGGCGGCGCTGGTGGGCGCCGTGGACGGCGGGCTGGAGCCGCGCGTGGCGGTCACCGCCGCCGACCGCGCCGACCTGGCCCGCGCGCTCGGTCAGCCGCCCGCCGGGCTGGTGGCCGTGCACCCGGGCGCGACCGACCCGCGGCGGCGCTGGCCGGTGGAGCGCTTCGCCGAGGTGGCCGACCAGACGGGCCGCCCCGTGGTCGTGACCGGCACGCGCGAGGAGCAGGACCTCGTGATGGGCGTGGTCGAGGCCATGCGCCGGCCCGCGATCCCCGTCGTGGGCGCGCTCGGCCTCGGCGGGCTCGCCGCCCTGTACGAGCGCTGCGACCTTGTGATCGCCAACGACACCGGACCCCGCCACCTGGCCGCCGCCGTCGGCACCCCCACGGTCGCCGTCTACTGGTGCGGCAACCTGATCCAGGCCGGCCCGCTCAGCAGGACCGCGCACCGGCCCCTGATCTCCTGGACCACCGCCTGCCCGCGCTGCGGCGCCGCCGGCGTGGACCCGGCCGCCGAGCGCTGCCCGCACGACGAGTCATGGGTGCGCGACGTGACCGTGGACATGGTGGCGGAGCAGGTGGACGACCTACTGACCAAGGGGGACCGATGAGCGGACACGCCGTGCTCGACGAGCTGCGACAGGCCATCGACGAGGTGTTCCACGGCCGCGAACGGGTGGTGATGCGCGACGTCTACGCCCAGGCCTCGCGGCACGTGAACCTGTCGGCCGACCTGCTGACCCACCTCAACGAGCTGCCCGAAGGCCCCTACGACCGGCGGGAGCTGACCGAGGCGATCAACGAGGTGATCACCCGCAGGGGCGAGCAGGACACGCTGGGCCTGCTGGAGGTGCCCCAGCAGGCCGGCGCGGCCCCGCTGGAGTACCTCAACCCCACGCCGACCGTCCCCGACGAGGACGAGGGCCCCGATCTGATGCGCTAGAACTCTTGTCGATCCAGGCATAGCGGGAGCACCACCGGGGCGTCTGAGAGGGTGATGTCGATTCCCTGGAGGTGACCGTGGACGCCGCGGACGAGCAACGGTTCCGCGAGTTCGTCGACGCGCGTTCTCCCGCCCTCATGCGGCTCGGATACCTGCTCACCGGCGGTGACCAGCACGCGGCCGAGGACCTGGTGCAGACCGCGCTGGCGAGGCTGGCGGCCAAGTGGCGGCGGGTGACGGCGCCCGAGGCGTACGCCAAGCAGATCATGTACCGGCAGCAGGTCAGCTGGTGGCGGGCGAGCGTGCGGCGGGGCGAGGTGTTACAGGCCGGCCCGCCCGAGCGGGAGGCGCGCGACGCGCACCACCAGAGCGAGCTGCGCCTCGTGCTGCGCTCCGCCCTCGCCCGGCTCACCGCCCGCCAGCGCGCGGTGGTGGTGCTGCGCTACTACGAGGATCTGCCCGAGCAGGAGGTGGCCCAGGTGCTGGGCTGCTCCGTCGGCACGGTCAGGAGCACCGCGCACCGATCGCTGGCGCGGCTGCGCGAGACGGCCCCCGAACTGGCCCTGGAGCTGGCCCGCGACCTGGAGGTGACCACGTGACCCGACTGCTGCGCGACACGCTGGAGGACTGGGCGGGCGAGGCCAGGGTGCCCCCCGGCCTGGCCGACCGGGCGCTACGGAGGCGCGCCTGGAAGCCTTACGGGGCCGCCGTGCTGGTGGCGGCCATGATCGCGGCCGTCGCCGTGTTCGTCACCGTGCAACGCGACCCCGTGCTGCCCGTCGCGCGGCCGCTCAGCGGCATCACGCTGCCGCCCCGGCCATCGCCGGCGCCGACGGACATCCGCACGGACACCGAGCACAGCCCGCCCGCCAAGCTCGTCGCCGCCGGGCGGATGGCGGTGTCGGCGTACTACGTGACCCGGCAGGAGCCGGTCGAGGGCGATCGCACGCGCGTCCGGCGCACCTGGTCCGTCTACGATCCGGGCACGGACGGCTACCGCGAGACCCCGTACGCGTGGGTGGACGTCGCGCCGGGGCTGCAGGTCGCGGCCGTGATCCAGGGGGACCTGATCGGCAATCGGGTGGGCGTGCTCAACCTGAACACCGGGCAGATGCTGGCCACGTACGAGCTGGAGCACCCCGTGGGATCCGTCGCCTGGTCCCCGGACGGCACCAGGATCCTCGCCACCGCCTACTCCAGCTACCCCGATGTCTTCCAGAAGGAGAGCGCCGAGATGGGCAGCCCGCGCACCGGCTACTACGTCATCGACACGGGCACGGGCGAGTCGGTCTATCACGAGCTGCCCCCGCTGCCCGACGGCATCTACAGCGACGCCGAGTACACCAACGGCAACGCCCGCCAGGACCTCGGCTGGAGTCTGGACGGCGAGCTGATCTGGGGCCCCACCTCTTCCTCGCCCGACAGGCGCTTCTACACCCTGGACGGCTCCCCTACGGACGCGCCCGCGGGGGAGCGGTACAGGCGCGGCACCGGCCTGTCGGCCATCTCACCCGACGGTCGCCTGCTGCTGGGCAGGGACGGCATGCCGACGAAGATCACCGAAGTCTCGACGGGGAAGGTCGTCGGGCGGCAGCAGGTCCTGCAACTGCACGCCTGGGCCGACAACGACAACGTCCTCGCCCTGGGCTGTGCCGGCACGTGCAAGGACGAGTTCGACAACGGTCTGGTGCTGGTCAGCGTGGACGGCTCGAAGACGACCCAGCTCGCCGCCAACCGCGACAGCGACGCCGACGGCTCCTGGCGCTGGGTCCTCACCCCGAGATGACCGCTTGTCCCGGGACGATCCGCTCGGATAGGAAGCATGCGTGCTGAAAGGCAAGAAAATCGGGCTCAGGGCCCGCCATGAGGACGACATTCCGATCCTGCTGACCGAGCTCTACGACGACCCCGTCAACTCCTCCCGCGCCGAAGGCGGGCCCTGGCGGCCGATCACGCCCGGCACGAACGACTCGCGGCTCGTGCCGGACGACAAGGACCAGTCGAAGGTCCCGTTCTCGGTCGTGGAGCTCGACGGCGGGACCCTGGTCGGCACCGCCAACCTGTGGGGGATCGACACCCACAACCGGTCCGCGCACATCGGGCTGGGGCTCCTGCCGTCCTGCCGCGGCAAGGGCTACGGCAGCGACGTGGTGGCGACGCTGTGCCACTACGGGTTCGTCCTGCGCGGGCTGCGGCGGCTGCAGATCGAGACGCTGTCCGACAATTACGCGATGCTGCGGGCCGCCGAGCGCAACGGCTTCGTCCGCGAGGGCGTGCTGCGCTCGTCGGCCTGGGTGCTGGGCCGCTTCATGGACGAGGTGCTGCTCGGCCTGCTCGCCGAGGAGTGGAAGCCGGACACGCCTGGCTCCGAAACGCCTCAGCTGTAGGCGCTTCAGAGCTGGACCCGCTTCCGAGCTGGGCCGCCTCGGAGGTGGGTGCTCAGATGAGGCCCGCGTCGTGGGCGAGGAGGGCGATCTGGGTGCGGTTGTCCAGGTCGAGCTTGGTCAGGATGCTGGAGACGTGGGCCTTCACGGTCGTCACGCCCATCACGAGATCGGCGGCGATGTCGGCGTTCGTCCGGCCCTGCGCGATCGCCAGCGCCACCTCGTGCTCGCGCGGCGTGAGGGCCGCCAGCGCGGCGCGGGCCCGCTCGGTGAGCCCCACCAGGCCGAGGCCGCGCCCGCCGGCAAGAGGCCCGCCGGCACGACGTCCGCCAGCGCGACGCCCACCGGCACCAGGCCCGCCCGCACCCGTGTCAGGCGGCTACTCGTCGTGATCGGCGCGTCCGTGGCCGCCCTCGCCGGATGGGGCCTGGCGGTCCCGGTGGGGGGAGCGGACCTGACCGCGCGGATGGGCGCGGGCACGGACCCGCAGCCGGTCGGGCCGGTGGCGGTCGTGGTGGCGAGCCTGCTGGTCGGGCTGCTCGGCCCGAACGGCGCGGGCAAGTCCACCCTCATCAACCTCCTCGTCGGGTTGCGCCGGCCGACGTCGGGCGAGCTGTTCGGCGGCTCGCCGCTGGACCCGGTCATGCGGCGCGGCATCGGCGTGACGCCGCAGAGACCGGGGTGCCGGAGTCGTTGCGGGTCGGCGAGGTCGTCGACTTCGTCTCCGCGCACTACCCGGAGCGGCTGGGCACGGCGGAGCTGCTGGCCAGGTTCGGCCTGGGCGACCTGGTCAGGCGGCAGGTCGGCGGGTTGTCGGGCGGGCAGCGGCGGCTGGCGGTGGCGCTGGCGTTCGCGAGCCGGCCGGAGCTGGTGTTCCTGGACGAGCCCACGACCGGGCTGGACGTCGAGGCGCGGCGGGCGCTGTGGGCCGGTATCAAGGTCTTCCACGAGGACGGCGGCACCGTGCTGCTCACCAGCCACTACCTGGAGGAGATCGAGGCGCTGGCCGAGCGGGTGCTGGTGGTCGGCCAGGGCCGGGTGCTGGCCGACGACACCATGCGGGCGGTGCGCGGCCTGGTGGGCACGCGCCGCGTCTCCCTCGTCACCGACAGCCTGCCCGACCTGCCGGGCGTGCTGAGCGCCGAGCGCGTGGACGGCCGGATCGATCTGGTCGTCACCGACCCCGACCGGCTGGTGGTGGAGCTGGTACGCGCGGGGGTGCCGATCGGGATCCTGGCCAGTGCGTTCTTCCCGGCCATCTCGATGGTGGCGTTCGTGGTGCCGTTCGCGGGCCAGGACCCGGTGGCCGCGACCATGCCGGCCAGGGGTGCGGCGGAGCTGGTGTGGTGGGCGATCGCGGGCATCCCGGCGAACGGGGTGTCGATGGTGATGCTGGCCGTCTGGACGGTGGCGATGGCGGCGGCGGCCGGCTGGGCGTACCGGCGGGACGAGGGCAGGTGATTTTCCTGACATCTAATTGGACCGATCGTTCTCGATACTGCTAGGGTTCACGACGTGGCAAGAACCAAGGAGTTCGACCCCGAGGTCGCGTTGCAGCGGGCGCTGGAGCTGTTCTGGGAGCGCGGTTACGAGGCGACCTCGATGGCCGACCTCGTCGACCGGCTCGGGGTGGCGCGGGCGAGCATCTACGCGACGTTCGGCGGCAAGCGCGAGCTGTACCTCAAGGCGCTGGAGCGCTACCTGGAGCAGCGCAACGTGGTCGAGCCGCTGTCGCAGCCGGGGCCCGCGCTGCCCGCCATCCGCGCGTTCCTCGACTCCTACGTGGCCGAGATCCTGGCCGACGAGCTGCGGCGGGGCTGCATGGTGGTGAACACGGCGGTGGAGTTCGCCTCGCGCGACGCGACCGTGCTGGCCAAGGTGGCGGCGAGCTGGGCGGAGCTGGAGACCGCGCTGGCCGGCACGCTCGTCAGGGCGCGTGCCCAGGGGGAGATCCCGGCGGGCAAGGATCCGTACGCGCTGGCCAGGTTCCTGCTCGTGCTGCTGCAGGGGCTCAGGGTGCTCGGCCGGGCCGACCCGGACCCGCGCCGGTTGCGTGACGCGGTCGACCAGGCCATGACGGCTGTCCAAATTTGAGAATGATTGGTCTTGAATAAGATGACTCAACGGTTCGCAGGCAAAGTCGCGCTCGTCACGGGCGCGAGCGGGGTCGTGGGGCGGGCGGCGGCGCTGGCGTACGCGAGAGAGGGCGCGGCGGTCCTCGTCGCCGGCCGCGACGCCGACCGGCTGGCCGAGGTCGTGAAGGCGATCGAGGCGGACGGGGGCCGGGCCGGCGCGTTCACCGCCGACCTGACCCGTTCTTCCGATGTCGCCGCCATGGTGCAGGCCGCCGTCACCCGCTTCGGCGGGCTCGACGTCGCGCTCAACGCGGCCGGCGTCTTCGGCATGCTCGCGCCGCTGGCCGACTACGACGAGGACGTCTGGGACGACGTCCTCGCGATCAACCTCAAGGGCGTGTTCCTGTCGATGAAGCACGAGATCGCCCACATGCGCGCCCACGGGGGCGGCGTCATCGTCAACGTCTCCTCCAACCTGGGCGCGCACTGGCGGCTGGCGGGCGCGAGCGCGTACGCCGCCTCGAAGGCCGCCGTCAGCCACCTGACGCGGGCGGCGGCCCGCGACCACATCGCCGACGGCGTCCGCATCAACGCCCTCAGCCCCGGCCCCATCGACAGCCCCATGTCGGCGCGCCCCGGCGAGACCAGGGGGCAGCGCGACGAGCGCATGCGCGCCGCGCTGCCCATCGGCCGGGTGGCGGCCCCCGAGGAGATCGCGGCCGCCGCGCTGTGGCTGTCGTCACCGGAGTCGAGCTTCGTGGTGGGCGCCGACCACGTGATCGACGGCGGCGCGACCGCCTGACGGATCAGCTCGTGGGCTCGCCGAACCACTGCCGGAGCCGGCCGTCCAGCTCCCGCTGGTCGTCACCGACCCAGGCGACATATCCATCCGGACGCAGCAGAACACCCGGAACGTCCAGCGCGGCGGTGGGATCCGCGAGCAGGTCGACCCGGTCCGCCCAGCCCTCGGCACTCAGACGTCCGGTACGGTCCAGCAGCAGGCCACGGCCCCAGTGCAGCAGGTCGTAGAGCCGGCCCTGCTTCACCTCGACGTCCGGCAGGCGGCGGCCGAGCAGGTCGTGCCCCTCGCCGAAGTCGTACCGGACACTGATCGCGGTGATCTTCTCCGTCAGGTGGCGGTTCACGACGTCGAAGTCCATCAGCTCGGTGAGCAGCCGGCGCACCGCCCGCGCGCCCGGCTCGGCGGAGTACAGCTCCATCTGGGCGCGGGTGTTGTCCAGCACGTCCGCGGCGACCGGATGACGCTCGGCATGGTAGGTGTCCAGCAACGTCCCGGGCGCCCAGCCGCGGATCTGCCCGGCCAGCTTCCAGCCGAGGTTGAACGCGTCCTGAACGCCCAGGTTGAGGCCCTGCCCGCCGGTCGGCGGATGGATGTGCGCCGCGTCGCCCGCCAGCAGCACCCGCCCCACCCGGTAGTGCTCGGCCAGCCGCGTGGCGTCCCCGAAACGGGACATCCAGCGCGGCGAGTGCACCCCGAAATCGGTGCCGGCGACGGCCCGCAACTGCCGCCGGAAGTCGTCCAGCGTGGGCGGCACCGCCCGGTCGCCGACCTCGGCGGCGGGCACCACGACGCTGTAGACCTTCTCGCCGAAGGGCCGCAGCCAGAACCGCTGAGGGGTGTCACCCAGCCGCCTCAGCGCGGCGGCGACCTCCTCCGGAGGCACGCCCACCTCCATCTCGCCCATCAGCGTGTCGGCCCGCGCGGGCTCGCCGGGGAACCCGACGCCGAGCAGCTTGCGCACCGTGCTGCGCCCGCCGTCGCACCCGACGAGGTAGCGCGACCGCAGCCGCTCCCCATCGGCCAGCTCGACGGTCACCCCTTCGTCGTCCTGCTCGAAACCGGTCACCGCACACCCGTGCCGGACCTGCGCGCCGAGCGCGACCGCGTGCTCTTCGAGCAGCCGATTCACGACCGGCTGCGGAATGCCCAGCAGATAGCCGTAGGCGGAATCCAGACCGGCGGGCGCCGGCTTGTGAATGCCGGCGAACAACCCACCGGCCGGCCGCTTCCTTCCGTGCGCGGCGACGCGCTCCAGCAGGCCGCGCATCGCCAGCAGTTCGAGACTGCGAATGTGCAGGCCGACGATCCGCACGAACGACCCGGGCTCGGTGTCCTTCTCCAGGACGAGAACCCGGACATCGTGCAGCCGCAGCTCGGCGGCCAGCATCGCACCGGTCGGCCCGCAGCCGGCGATGATCACGTCGAACGAGAGAGGCGCGCGGTCGGCTTTCGAAGAAACCATTGGTGTTGCCTTTCGGAAGTGCCTTGTCTTGGAGGCGCTCCCGGCGACACCTACGTCAATCGCCCGACCGCGACGGCAAGGGGGAGCACCCATCGATTCACAGTCATGGGTCTCACCTCCTCGGGTGGAGTCACGGTCACCGGCAAGCTACAGGGCCGCGCTCGATCCCGTCCAACCCTTTTCCGGCAGACGTGGGCGCAGCCGCTCTCCTCTGCCGACCCCGGCACCTGCGTGGCGACCAGCACCAACAAGGCCGCCACCAGCAACGGCGCCCCGCCGTCGCGGAGGGTCTGCGGGCGAAGGCGGCCAGCACGATGATCGCGGGCACGGCGCAGAAGGACGATCCGCGCACGAGCAGGTTCAGGTCCGCCCGCAGGGGCTGGCGGCCACCCAGACGGCAAGGGCTGATCGCGACAGGTCAATCTCCATTCGGGGGGCTCAGCAGCAGCGGATGCTCGCCTCGGCCTGGCTGAAATCCCCCGCTTTGAACGCCTTCACCGGGATCGTGAAGTACATCGTCCCGGCATCACCCCACCCCCACCCCAGCTCGCCGTCCGCGGCCAGCTGCAGCAGGTGGACGGCGGGCCCGTCGGCGTCGCGGCGGGTCACCGGGGAGGCGTGGGAGGTGTCGGGCCAGCCGAACGCGGCGTGGCAGTCGGCGGTGTTGCCGTCGAGGCCGCCCATCTGGTTGATGATGAGCGACGACACGCCCCAGTGCTCGTCCTCGTCGAACTCGACGTCGCCGGTCTCGACGTCCCAGCAGTCGGGCAGCATGGTCACCGGCGCCGCGTGGACGGGCGTGGCCGGGTAGCTCCTGGCCGGCTCGGGCGCGGCCGTCTCGACCGCCCTCGCCGGATCGGCGGGGATCACCCGGCACGCGGCAGGGTCGGACAGGTCCAGCTTCCGGTACACCTCGTACGGCACGTCGGGGTCGAGGTGGAAGAAGTTGAGCAGCCCGGGCCGCGTGGGCAGCTCGTCCCCGAGCCACGGGACGAGGGCGTCGGTGTCGAGCACGGCATGCAGCGACAGCGGAAAGCCGTCCAGCTCGGGCCACGAAGCACCGGGTTCGAGCAACGCGGGGCCGCCGAGCCGGCAACGACCGGTGGCGGGCGCGGTGGCCGTGGGCGGGGCCAGCAGGAAGCCGCGCCGGGCCATCGCCGCGAACTGCCGCCCGGCCCGCTCACCGAGCCGTTCCGTACAGATCTGGAGCATACGGACCGGATCATCGAATTCCATACCGGATCTTCTACCAGAGCGTGAGCACGGGCCGGGGGACAGCGGGAAGCCCTCGGCGTCGGAGCCTCGGCGCCGAGGGCTGGTTCGGAGCCCGGTGGCGTTACGCCACCACCCGGTCGGGGTCGTCGAGCCAGATCTGCTGGCCGGAGGGGCCGACGGTCATGCCGAAGCGTTCGCGGCCGGGCTGGCCCCAGCTCACCCACCGGAAGTACGCGTTCAGGACCTCGTCCCAGAGGGGCCGGTCGCCCACCTGGTACAGCTCGTACTCCGAGGAGCCGGGTCGCCAGTCCAGGGCCAGCCAGGAGTAGGAATCACGCGGGTCGGAGAGCCAGAGGCGGTAGAGCTCGCCGTTCTCGTCGGACAGGTCACGGCCGTTGGCTTCGAGGCCGGTCAGCGCCGCGATGGCCAGGTGCGCGCCGGGCGGGGCGTAGGCGATGACGCGCGGGTCGACGTACGTGGTCAGGTGGTGCTTGTCGGGGTTCGTCGTCCTGCTGTGGGAGCTGGGGCGCTGCGAGCGCATCATCATGTACGAGGCGTAGCCGGGGAAGCGGCCGACCGCGGTCCGGTCCGGGCGGACCACGAGCCGCAGCGAGTGATTGGTGCCGAAGTTGGGGCAGAACGGCAGCACGATTGTGGCGCCCGCCCGGCACTGCTCGACCCACGCGTGGGGCACGGAGCGTACCCCGCAGGTGACGTGCACGCGGTCGTAGGGTGCCCGGTCGGGGCAGCCCAGCGCGCCGTCGCCGATGAGCAGGGCCGGCTGGGCGCCGGCGGCGGCGAGGTTCTTGGCGGCCTGTTCCGCGACGGCCGGGTCCACCTCGATCGAGGTGACCGCGCCGTGCTCGCCCACCAGGTGGCAGAGCAGGGCGCTGGTCCAGCCCGTGCCGGTGCCGACCTCGAGCACGTGGTTGCCGGGGTCGGGGTCCAGGAGGGTCAGGAGGTTCGCGACCGTCCATGGTGACGATGACGAGGACGTGTAGCCGCCGTCCATCTCGGTCACGGGCGTGGTGCCGTCGCTGAGCTGGGTGATGATGGGCTCGTTGGAGTAGACGGTGTTCCACCAGCGGTGCGGGTCCGCGTTCCGGTCGATGAGGTACGCGGAGGTCTTCTGCGAGACGAGCCCGATGGGAGGGACGAACTGGTGGCGGGGCACGGCGCGCATCGCGTGCTTCACCTCGTTCGCGATGTCCCCCTCGGGATCGAGCCCGGCGATCAGCCGGTCCATCAGGGGTGTGACATCCACTAGCGCTTGCCGTCCTTGTCGTCGTCGTCGTTGTGCTTGCCCATGCCCTTCTTGTATTCGTCGCCGGTGCTGCCCATGCCTCCTTGCTCCTCCGGGTCGAACGGCTTGTCCTTCGGAGTGTCGGGGTTCTCGTGCCGTCCCATGTGCGCTCCTCCGTGTTCGTTCTCTTGCTGGGAGTGACGATACAGGGGTTGGGCGTATCGAGACAGCCATATAGGCATTACCGCTGGAGCATCTGGCCGCCGCGATCGGCGCGCGCCTTGGGTGCGGGCGTTCTTCGCCTTCATGGCCCGTGCCGGCATGCGGGCAAGCGAACGGCCCGCGCCCGGGAGGGGGAGCGGGCGCGGGCCGTTCGGTGCGGAAGGGTTGAGGAAGGGTTACTGCTTGCTGATGCGGACCGCGTCCGCGATCACGTAGCCGGTGCCGGACGTCCACCGGCTCACCCCGACCACCGGGTACGTGCCGGCGTTCAGGGAGAACGAGCCGATGCTGCGCCAGGCTCCGCCGCCGGATCGTTGGTCGACGTACACGGTCTGGTTGCCGCTGGAGGTCGCCACGATGTACGGCGCCGAGCTGTTGTACCCGGGATCGGCCGGGTACCAGACCTCGACCTGGTACGTGCCGGCGCTCGGGATCGTCGCCGAGTACCAGGCCGGGTCGCTGGCGGCGACGGGGTCGGCGAAGCGGTAGTCGGCGCCGTAGCGCTGGCTGGAGTAGGTGGAGGTGCCCCAGTTGGCACTGGCGGTGAACTGGCCGGAGGTGGTGTTGTCCACCGTGGTGGTCCACGAGGGGGTGCCGCCGCCACCGGTCACGTAGTTCATGTACGTGGTCCAGTTCCAGTGGGAGCCGGGGTCGGTGTGGGTGGCGCCCGGGACCTCGTTGTGGCCGATGATGCCGGTCCTGGTCTTGGGGATGCCGTACTTGTCGCAGAGGTAGCGGGTCAGCGCGGCCGAGGCCCGGTACATGGCGTCGGTGAACCACGAGGCGTCGCTGACGTAGCCCTCGTGCTCGATGCCGATGGAGCGGTTGTTGTAGGTGGAGTTGCCGGCGTGCCAGGCGACGTCCTTGTCGCGGACCATCTGGGTGATGGCGCCGTTGGAGGACTTGACCACGTAGTGGGCGGAGACCTGCGCGCTGGGGTTCTGGAACCAGGAGATGGTTCCGGCGTAGGAGCCCTGGGTGACGTGGATGACGACCCGGTCGATGTTGTAGCTGGTCTCGCGGTTGGAGACGCGGTAGTTGCTGGAGCTGGCCGGGACCCACGCGGCGGGCGGGTAGTCGGTGCTGGCGATGGCGACCGGCGAGTCGGCGGGCTCCCCGGCCTGCTTGCCGGCGCGGGCGTTGAGGTCGCGGGCGTTCGCGTACTCGCCGCGGTCGGCGGTGATCTCCTGCGGCTTCACCTGGACGCCGCGGGTGTCGATGCCGAGGCCGAGCTGCTCGTAGACGGCGTCGGCGTACAGGCGGGCCAGCTCGGGGGAGGAGGCGTTGCCGTACTGGGCGACGGCCCGGTACCAGCGGCCGGTGTCCTTCCTGGCGGCCTCGTCGAGGCCGAGCTTGTCGGCGAGGGAGCGGAGCACGGCGGCGCCGCCGAGGACGTTGGCCTCGTCGTCGGTCTTGAGCCGGTCGGCGGGGAGCCCGGTGAGCTCTGCCGCCTTCTCCAGCGAGTGGTTGGCGGGGTTGCTGACCAGGTGCATGACGCCGTAGCCGTTGCTGGCGCTGGGCTCGCCCTGGTGTCCGTCGAGGTGGGTCTCGGCGTAGGCGAGGGCGACGAGCAGGTCACGTGGTACGTCGTGCGCGGCGGCCGCCTTGGCGAAGGCCGCGGCCAGCGGGGTGTCCTTGACCGTCGCCGCCTGGGACTGCGACCAGGCGGCCTGGGTGGCGGTGAGGGGGGCGAGGGCGAGGATCGAGGTGGCGAGGGCTGCTACTAATCGCGTGCGGGCGAGAGTCATAAGGGGCTCCTCGTTCACATGGTGACGGGGAGCACGCTACGGCAAGGTTCTGACTGATGTCGATAATTGACATTACTTCTGAGTTAAGTGA
This sequence comes from Nonomuraea composti, assembly GCF_012034275.1. NCBI lineage: Bacteria > Bacillati > Actinomycetota > Actinomycetes > Streptosporangiales > Streptosporangiaceae > Nonomuraea > Nonomuraea composti. The sequence continues at coordinate 49,035 of NZ_JAATEP010000027.1, forward strand.
AAATTCTCGCCTTTCGCGGCCCATGCCGGGAACGTCCGATGTTTGTGAAGACTATTGCGCTTTGTGGCGGATGCGCTGAAACTTCCCTTCGTGACCGCGCTCCCGCGTACCGTCCTCGCGGTGCTCATCGCCGCGCTCCTCAGCCCCTTCCTCAGCGCCCTCCACACCGCACCCGCCGCGGCGGCCGCCTGCGCCACCGATCCCGCCACCCCCAAACGGCAGCTCCGAGGCATGTGGATCTCCTCGGTCGCCAACATCGACTGGCCCAGCCGTACGGGGCTGAGCGTGTCGGCGCAGCAGGCGGAGTTCCGCGCCTGGCTCGACCTGGCCGTCTCCAAGCGCATGAACGCCGTGTTCGTGCAGGTCAGGCCGACGGCCGACGCCTTCTGGCCCTCTCCGTACGAGCCGTGGTCGCAGTGGCTGACCGGCACCCAGGGCGGCAACCCCGGCTACGACCCGCTGGCGTTCATGGTCAACGAGGCCCACGCCCGCAACCTGGAGCTGCACGCCTGGTTCAACCCGTACCGGATCGCCAACCACGACGACCCGGCCAAGCTGGTCTCCACGCATCCGGCGCGGCAGCACCCCGACTGGCGCTTCGCCTACGGCGGGAAGCTCTACTACAACCCGGGCATCCCGGAAGTACGCGACTTCATCGAGGACGCGATCATGGACGCCGTCTCCCGGTACGACGTGGACGGCGTGCACCTCGACGACTACTTCTACCCGTATCCGGTCAGCGGCCAGAGCATCCCGGACGCGGCCACGTTCACGAAGTACGGCGGCGGGTTCTCCAACGTCGGCGACTGGCGCCGCGACAACGTCAACCTGCTGGTGCGCGAGCTCGACCAGCGCATCCACGCCGCCAAGCCGCACGTGTCCTTCGGCGTCAGCCCGTTCGGGATCTGGCGCAACGCGGGCACCGACCCGCTCGGCTCGCGCACGTCCGGCCTGCAGTCGTACGACGCGATCTACGCCGACAGCCGGCAGTGGGTCAAGCAGGGCTGGGTGGACTACCTCGCGCCGCAGATCTACTGGCATCTCGGCTTCTCGACCGCCGCCTACGAGGTGCTGACGGCGTGGTGGTCGGAGCAGGTCAGGGGGACGGGCGTGCAGCTCGTGGTGGGCCAGGCGGCCTACCGGGCGGGCGCCTCCGGGCAGGACGCGGCCTGGCAGGACCCGGCCGAGCTGAGCGACCACCTGTACGACAACCGGCAGCATCCCGAGGTGGCCGGCGACATCTACTTCAGCGCCAAGGACGTGAAGGCCGACCGCATCGGGTCGTTCACCAGGGTCGTCAACGCGCACTACAGCAAGCTCGCGCTGCTGCCGGCCCGCGGCTCGGCGGCGGCGCCGGCCGCGCCCGCGATCACCTCGGCCACGCGGACGTCGGGCGGCGTGCAGGTCTCCTGGACGGGCTCCGGCACGTCGTACGCCGTCTACCGGGTGGACGGCACGCCGTCGGCGGCCGACCCGTGCTTCTTCGCCGACGCCCGCAACCTGGTCAAGCTCACCCGGCAGACCTCGTTCACCGACACGACGGCCGCCGCCGGGTCGGCGTACACGTACTACGTCACCGCGCTCAACCGCACCCACCAAGAGAGCGCGGCGAGCGCGGGCCGGGCCGTCACCGGCTCCGGCGGCGGGTTCAGCGTGGTGGTCGACAACGCGGACGCCGGGTTCGCCGCGAGCTCCGCCTGGGGCACCTCCACGTACTCCGGCCAGCTGCACGGCTCCGACTACCGCTTCGCCGAGCCGGTCGCGGCCAGCGATCCCGCCTGGTTCCGTACGGCGGTGCCGAGCGCGGGGAGCTACCGGGTGGAGGTGTGGTATCCGGCCAACTCCGGCTACAACAGCGCGACCCCGTACATCGTGGCGGCTTCCGGCGGGAACCAGACGGTCACCGTCGACCAGCGCACCGGCGGCGGGGCGTGGCGCGAGCTGGGCACGTTCACGCTGAGCGCCGGCACCTACAACGTGGTCGGCGTCAGCCGCTGGACCTCCACCACCGGGTACGTCATCGCCGACGCCGTCCGGCTCACGAAGGTGTGACCGGCTACCCGTCCGGGGATGGGCAGACACGCCCGGTGATCGTACGATGAGGCGGTGGACGGTGCCCGCGCGCGACCGATCGACGCCGTCGCGGTCCTGGTCGCGGCAGGCCTGACGCCCCCGACCGGCTACACGGGCGCGACTCTCGTGATCGTGTCGGCGGGGGCGCTGCCGCTGTTGTGGATGCGCCGGGCGCCTCTCACCGTGGCGTGGATCTGCGCGGGCGTGGCGCTCGCGGTGCCCGTGCTGGGGCTGGTGGCTCCGTCCGTGATCGCGCCGCCGGCCGCGGACGCGCTCCTCTGGCCGCCCGCGGCGCCGTTCGCCGCCTACGGCGCGATGGTGTTCGCGGCGGAGCGGCGCCCGCTGCACCGCTGGATGCCGGTGATCGCGATCGCCTTCGCCGTGCTGACCCTGCCGGACCGGCTCCCGCTGGCCGGCCGCAGCGGCGCGGTGATCGCGATCGCGGTCACGTACGGCCTGTACGTCGCGGTCAGGGAACGGCTGCGCGCCGAGCTGGCCGAGCGGTCCGAGCGGATCGAGCGCGAAAGGCTGGCCGGCGAGCTGCACGACGTCGTCACCCACCGCGTCAGCCGGATCGTGCTGCAGGCCGGCGTGCTGGCCCTGTCCGCCGGTGACGACCGGGCCAGGGCGGCGGCCGAGGACATCCGGGCGATCGGCTGCGACACCCTCGACGAGCTGCGGCACATGGTGGCGCTGCTGCGGCGCGGCACCGGCGAGGGCTTCGACCTGGGGCTGCCCATGCCCGACCTGCGGCCCCTGGTGATCGACTCGGCCCGCGACGGCGTGCCCGTGGAGCTGGTGGTGGACGGGCCGCCGGCGCCGGTCTCCGGCATGGTGGGGCGCACGGCGTACGTGGTGGTCGAGGCGGCCCTGGCCAACGTGCGCAAGCACGCGCCGGGGGCGGAGGCGCGGGTCCTGGTGCGGTACGCGCCCGGCACGGTGCGGATCGTGGTCCGCAACACGGGCGGCTCGCCGGACGCCTGGGTCCCCGCCACCGGGCCCGGCATGAGCCTGGCCGAGCTGCGGACCCGGGTGGAGCTGGCCGGCGGCACGCTGGTGTGCCGCTCGCCGGGCGACGGCGGCTTCCGCGTCGAGGCCACCTTCCCCACGGGCTGAGCCACCGGCCGAGGACACCGCCCGAGTCAGCGGCCGAGGACACCTCCCGAGCCGGCGGCCGTGGGCACCTCCCGAGTCAGCGGCCGTAGACGACCGAGAGGAAACGCACGAGCACGGCCTCGCGCACGGGCGCGGGCAGCGCGTCCAGCACGGTGTTGACGACCGCCATCTCCGGCTGGCCGGCGCCCGGCCGCAGGTCCACGCCCACCGACGCGCTCAGCTCCGCGAACGCCGCGTCGTCGATCGCCTCCAGGTCCAGCCCGGCCACCAGCTCGACCAGCCCGTCCGGCAGCACGACGGGGCCGCGCTCCCTGGCCGCTTCGGCCGACTCCGCGATCACCTTCAGCAGGGCCTCGACCCCGGCCAGCGTGACCCCGGTGACGGTGATGTGCAGGTTGGCCGGGATGCCGGCGTAGGAGAGCTGCGGCTGCAGGAACCAGCCGCGCGCCCGCGCCTCGTCGGCCAGCACGAACACGTCCACGCCGGCCCCCTCGAAGGCCACGAGCGACGACTCGGGCGCCCCGAGCACCCGCAGCCCGGGGATCGCGGCCAGCCCCTCGCGCAGCCTGCGGGTCGCCTCAAGGGTGGCCCGGCCCAGCTCGGCGTACCCGTCGCGGCCCAGCGCCTGGAGGGTGGCCCAGGCGCCGCCGAGCGGGCCCGCCGACCTGGAGCTCTGAACGGTCGCGTTGATGATCGTGTAGCCGGGCCAGGCCGCCGACGCGAAGTACGCCTTGCGCCGCATCGCCGGGTCGGCGAACAGCAGCACCGAGGCGCCCTTGGGCGCGTAGCCGAACTTGTGCAGGTCGCACGAGATCGACGTCACCCCGGGCACCGACAGGTCGAACGGCGGCACGTCCGCGCCCGCCTCCCGCAGCCAGGGCAGCAGCCAGCCGCCCACGCACGCGTCCACGTGGAACGGCACGCCGCCCACCGCCGCCGCGATCTCCTCGATCGGGTCGATCACGCCCTGCGGGTACGACGGCGCGGAGGCGACCACGAGGACCGTGTCCTCGTCCACCGCGCCCGCCACGTCGCGGGCCCGCACCTTGTACGTCTCCAGGTCCACCGGCACGGCCCTGACCTCGACGCCCAGGTAGTGGGCCGCCTTGTGGAAGGCGGGGTGGGCGGTGACGGGCAGCACCAGGTTCGGGCGGGGGCGGGCGGCCCGGTCGCGGGCGGCCTTCACGGCCAGCATGATCGACTCGGTGCCGCCGCTGGTGAAGATGCCGTGCCCGCCGCCGAGCAGGTCCGCGACCGCGCCGACGACCTGCCGCTCCATCTCCACCACGCTGGGGAACGCGGTGGGGTCGAGGCAGTTGACCTCCAGCATCTCCAGGTACGCCCGCGTGGCCGCGTCGTGCACCCCGGCCCGGCCGGTGTCGTAGACGTAGGCGGTCACCTGGCCACCGCGCACGGGCAGGTCGTGCTCCTTGAGCCGGGCCACCTCGGCGAGCAGGTCCTCGGTGGTTCTGCCGGTCGGCGGCAGGTTCACACGGTCTCCTTCTTCGTGGTGAGCCGCCCGTACTGGATGACGAACGGCAGGCTGATCAGCATGAGCAGGGCGGGCAGCACCGTGAACCCGAGCAGCAGCCCGGTCAGGGCGCCCGCCGGCTGCGCGACCGGTGCGTCGACCGGCGCGGAGACGAACCCCGACGCGGTCAGCACCAGCGCGAACAGCCCCGGGCCGAGGGCCAGGCCGGCCGTCTCGCCCGCCGTCCACAGCCCGGTGAACGCGCCCGCCTGGGCGTGCCCGGTGCGGGCGGTGTCGGCGTGCACGGTGTCGGGCAGCATGGACAGCGGCAGCAGTTGCAGCGCCGCGTAGCAGACCCCGGCCAGCGCGGTCAGCGCGAGCGTCGCCGCGGTCCCGCCCGCCGCGACGGCCGGGATGAGCGCGACCGCGACGGCACAGAACGCGGCGGAGGCCACCAGGTAACAGCGCACGGGCCCGTGGACGCGGGCCAGCCGGGCCCACGCGGGCACGGCGAGCATGCTCGGCCCGACGAGGCAGACGAACATCACCGAGGTCAGGCCGTAGTCGCCGAGCCGGTAGGAGGCCACGTACGGCGCGCCCGCCAGCATCACGGCCACCGCCAGCGCCTGCGTCACGAACGCCGCCAGCAGCACGAAGAACGGCACGTTGCCCCTGGCCAGCCGGAAGGCGGCGACCGGGCCGAGCTGCCGGGGGCCGGGCCTGGATGGCACCCAGCGGGTCGCCAGCGTCGCCCCGGCCAGCGCCGCCGCCATGACGGCGCCGACCGTCACGCCCATCACGGCGTAACCGGCCCGGCCACCACCCGACAAGTCCACCACGGCCGGGGCCAGCCCGCCGGCCACGAGGATGCCGACCGTCAGGCACACCACCCGCCACGACATGATCCGGGTCCGCTCGGCCCGCTCGGCCGACATCTCGGCGGGCAGGGCCACGTACGGCACCTGGAAGCAGGCGAACGCGGTGGCCGCCAGCAGGAACGCCGCCCCCGCCCAGGCCGCGCCGGACACGCCTTCCGGCACCGCGAACATGAGGGCGAACGTCACCGGCAGCGCCACCGAGCCGATGGCCAGCAGGCGGGTCCTGTGGCCGGTGCGCACGGCCTCGCGGTCGCTGGCGGCGCCGACCAGGGGGTTCAGCAGCACGTCCCAGATCTTGGGCGCCACCAGCACGAGGCCCGCCAGGGCGGCGGGCACGCCGAGCACGTCGGTCAGGTAGTACAGGAGCAGCAGGCCGGGCACCGCGGAGAACACGCCGGTGCCGACGGAGCCGATCCCGTAGCCGAGGAGCCGGTCCCGGCCCAGGCTCGTCACCGGAAGTCGCCGGGCAGGCCGAGCGTGCGGTGCAGGCTCTGGTGCAGGTGGGCGCGGAAGCGGCGGAGCGCGGCCCGGTCGCCGGCCGCGCGGCGGCGGCCCTCGGCGTCGAGCACGCCGCCCTTGGCGAAGCCGTGCACCGTCCAGATGACGCTCCAGACGGTGTAGTCGAGGTCGGTCTCGGCGGCGATCAGGCCGGCCTCGACGGCGGGGCGCAGCGCGGCGCTGACGGCGGCGAGCAGCGGCTGGACGTACTGGCGCTCCAGCTCGGTGATGTCACTGGCGTCGGAGAGCCAGCGGTGCATCCACAGCGCGGGCACCTCGGGGTGGTCCACGCAGAAGTCGAGGTAGTCGTCGGCCAGCCGGTGGATGGCGGCCACGGGGTCGTCGCCGGGCAGCCTGGCCAGCGCCTGCTCCAGGGCTGCCTTCTCCGCCTGGTGGGCGGCCTCCATGACGGCGAGGTACAGCTCCCGCTTGCCCCCGACGTGGTAGCTGACGGTCGCGATGTTCAGCCCGGCGGCGTCGGCGATCTGGCGCGTGGAGGTGCCGTCGTAACCGAGCGCGGCGAAGAGCTGCGTGGCGGCCTTGAGGATCACGGCCGCCTGGCCGGAGGTCATGCGACCGAAGGTAGTTCGGTCACCCCCTCCCGGTCAATCATTTGATGGAAGCCCGGCTATTCGAAGCTCAGCAGCCGCTCCAGCTCGGCCTGGGCGGCGGCCGGGTCGTAGCCCGGCAGGGCCTCGCGCATCAGGTCGTGGGTCTGCCGCTCGGCGTCGGCCGCCGCGGCGCCCACCGCGGCCAGCGTCTCGTCGGCCAGCTCGTGGCTGCTCAGCCGCAGCGCGCGGGGCCCGTAGACGACGTCGAGGACCAGGCCGTTGGCATCGACCGTGGCCTTGACCTGCCCGGACGGCCCTTCGCCGGTGCCGATGACCTTGTCGAGCTCCTCGCGGGCGCTCTCCAGCCAGGCCAGCATGCGCTCGCCCCGGTCGGCGGCCTCGTCGATGTCGTGGTCCCTGAGATCGGCGGGATCCATCCGCCCGAACACATGTGCCTCCAGCTAAAGAAGATCGAGGGCCGCTTGCTCGACCCGTTGGCGCACGAACGTCTCGTCCAGCGGCGCCGGCAGGGACGCGCTCCTGCCCGCCGCCCGCTCGGCGATCTCCTGCGCCTGGCGCCCGGCCTCCTCCTGCGCGGCCCGCAGCACCTTCGTCACCGCCCGGCCGAGTGCCGCCTCGCCGAGCCGCAGCGCCCGCGGGTCGATGCGCAGCCGGGTGAGCACGCCCTGCCCGGCCGCGGCCGCCTCGATGAGCCCGTCGTCGCTCTCCGCCCGGCCCTCCACCTGCCGCATGGCGGCGCGGGCGGCCTGGAGGTCGCGCAGGACGCGGCGGCTCTCGGCGAGGTACTGGGCCAGGTACTCGGCGTCGTCCTCCGGTGCGGGTGACCGCATCGTCCACCTCCGGCTGTCAGGGGCTTGCTGCGGCGCCAGTCTAGACAGATCCCGACCTGCTTGACGTTGAGGTGTATGTCTCATGAATCACATAAGTCAGACAAAGCTCGATATGGTGCACGGGTATGACGGGGTTTGAAATCGCGCTGGGCGCGGTCGGCCGCGAAAGTGAACGGGTCGGCGCCCACAGCGGGGAGTACGAGGCCGCCGTGCGGCGGCTGTGGGAACGCGGCGACAGCGTCGCCTCCTGGGCCGACGACGGCCTGTTCGCGGGGATCGTGGCCGCGTACGCCGAATGCAACCAGGTGTCGCTCATGGCACTGACGGGGGTCTCCGGCGAGATCGGCCACACGGGCGAGGCGCTGGCCGGCGTGGTGGCCAACACGCGGGCCGTGGAGGATGCCAACACCGAGAACGCGCGGCGGATCACATGGGCCTGATGCTCTCGCCCGAGCTGGACGGATTCCTGAGCCTGCTCGGCATGCCGTGGCCGAACATCGACGAGGACGAGATCAGGAAGGACGCCACGGCCTGGCGGGTCGTGCAGGCCGGGTCGGAGCCGGTGGGCGCCGAGGCCGACGCGTCGATCCGCAGGACGCAGCAGGTCTACCACGGCGACTCGGCCACGGTCCTCGCGCAGCACTGGAGCAGCGTCGGCGGGGACGGCGGCCACATCGCCCAGGCCGCCGCCGCCGCGCGCGTGGCACCGCTGGCGCTCGACGGCACCGCGAACGTCGTCAGCGCGGTGAAGGTGGCGGTCGGCACGCAGGCCGCGGCCGGGCTCACGTCGGTCATGCAGGCGCTGGTCTTCGGCGGCGCCGTCGGCGCGACGGCGGCCACGGCCCGGATGTACCTCGTGCGGCACGCCATGGCGAAGGCGATGCGGGAGGGGTCCGAAGGCACCGCCAAGGTTCTGGCGCCGGCGCTGTCCAGGAAGGTGACCGACCCGATGCGCCGCATCCTGGACACCCTGCGCCGCCCGGGAGGCCCGGGAGGCACGCCCGCGCTGGCCGGCGCCGGCGGCCGGATCCCCGTCCGGCCCGCCGGGCTCAGGACGCCGGCCGGCCCGCGGTCCGTGCAGGACGGCATGGCCGCGATGGGCCGCAGGAAGGGCAACGCGGGCGGAGGCGGCGGCGGGGGCCGCGGGTTCAACAGCCGGCACGCCGAGCAACGCAAGGAACAGCGTGACATCAGCCAGGGCGAGATCGATGAGACCCTGTCGAAGGGCTCCAAGAAACCCGGCAAGAACCCCGGGACGTCCGAGTACCAGAAGGACGACGTCGTGGTGATCAGGAGTGACACCAACTTCAAGATCGTCACGGTGTTCAGAAGGAACAAGAAGTAGCGGCGCGGGAAGGTTTGGCGTGCGGATCGAATACGGCGAGGAGAACGACGTCGCCTACATCTACCTGGCCGACCACATCGGCAAGGGCGAGGCGGTCAGGCAGGTGGTGGTCGACGACGACGGCCTCCGGGGCGAGGTGATCATCGACGTCGACCGCGACGGCAAGGTGCTGGGCGTCGAGATCGTCGGCGCCACCCACGTCCTGCGGCCCGAGACCCTGGCGACCGCGGATCGCCACGACGAGGAGGACCCCTACGGCTGGCCGCCGCCCCCGGCGTCCTGACTCAGTCGGGGGCCCAGTACTTCTCCATGATGCGATCCAGCTCCCGGACCACCGGCTGCCAGGTCCGGGGCAGGTCGTAGGCGTCCGCCCGCCGCTTGCCGTAGGTCAGCGTGTACTTGATGAAGTCCGCGCCCTGCGGCGGGCGCTGCGAGTGGCCGATCTTCAGGTGCTTGAGGTGGCCGCGCAGCCTGCGCGCCTCCTTGGCGGTCAGGCACTTGTCGACCGTCGGCCCGGTACGGCGGCTGAGCCGTACGCAGCCGTTGCCATAGACGACCACGCGGTCGTTCAGCCCCGCGAAGCCGCCCTGCTTGCGCAGCTCGACCAGCACCCGCTTCGCGGCCACCTCCGCCTGCGCCGGAGCCATGGACGTGCTCAGCGCCAGCATGAGCACGGGCAGGAGCACGATTCGCCAGATCCTCATGCTCTCTTGGACGTACGGGAGCGCCGATCGGCTCACCTGAGCGCGTCGACGGGCTCCATCCTGGCCGCGCGCAGCGCCGGGTAGAGCCCGGCCAGCAGCCCCACCAGGGCTCCCGCGACCGGCGCGGCGACCGCCAGCCGCACGTCCAGCAGCGGCGTCCACTGCTTGACCGCCGACACCGCGACCACCGCGACCACGCCGAGGGCGGCCCCGATCACGCCGCCGGTCAGCCCGATGAGCGTGGACTCCAGCAGGAACTGCGCCGCGATGTGCCGCCGGGCCGCGCCCAGCGAGCGGCGCAGGCCGATCTCCTGGACGCGCTCCATCACCGTCACCAGCGTCACGTTGGCGATGCCGACGGCGCCGACGACCAGCGAGACCAGGCCGAGGATCAGGAACAGCGCGTTGACGTCGTCCTGCGCGCCGTCCCGCGCCCGGGTCGGGCTCGGCGGGGAGATCACCTGGAGCAGGTCGCCGTTGCCGGGGCTGAGCGCCGACGGCGCCTGGCCGGCGATCAGGCCGGCGGCGCCCAGGCTGGTGTTCACCAGCACCCTCGTGACGTCGCGCAGCCCGAACTGGCGGCCCGCCGTGGGCGGCACCACCACGGCGGTGCGCAGGTCCCGCTCGCGGCGCAGGTCGCCGAGGATGCCGATCACCGTGTACGCGTGCTTCCCGATGAAGATCGCCGGCGCCCGGTCGAGCCGGGTGACGCCCAGCATCCTGGCCGCCTCGTCGCCGAGCACCGCCACCCGGTCACCCCGCCTGACGTGCCCGTCGTCGTAGAAGCGGCCCTGCGTCATCCGGCCGCGCGCCGCCTCGGGCAGGCCGGGCGTGGCCGCCAGCACGGTCAGGGACTGCGTGGTGACCCGGGTGGGGTCCACGAGGTCGTTGGAGCGTACGGACAGGTTGGTGCCCTCGGCCGCGTCGGCCACCGCGGCGGCCGACTCCACGCCGCGCAGCCTGGTCACCCGCTCCACCGCGTCCCAGCTCACCAGCGGCGGGCCGGTCGTGGTGCCCGGCACCTCCACAGTGATGGCGGTGGCGACCAGCTCGTCGAACCGGCCGACGATCTGGTTGCCCGCGGTCGCGGCCACGCCGAGCGTGACGACCAGCGTCGTGATGCCGAGCACGGTGCCGAGCGTGGTCAGCGCCGAGCGCAGCGGCCTGGCCAGCACCCCGGCGACCGCCTCGCCCGCGAGGTCGCGTACGTGCATCACTCCTCCACCAGGACGCCGTCGGTGATTCGCACGCGGCGCCCGGCCCGCTCGCTGACCTCCTGCTCGTGCGTGATGATCACGATCGTCAGCCCCTGCTCCCGCAGCTCGGCGAACAGGTCGAGGACCGCCTCGGTGTTGCGGCTGTCGAGGTTGCCCGTGGGCTCGTCGCACAGCAGCAGCGACGGAGCTCCCAAGAGGGCCCTGGCGATGGCCGCGCGCTGGCGTTCGCCCCCGGAAAGCCGTCCCGGCAGGAAGCCGGCCCGGTGTCCGAGGCCCACCCGCTCCAGCGCCGCCAGGGCCCGCTCCCGCCTGCCCCTGCGTTTCCACGCGCCGTAGAGCTCGGCGAGCATCACGTTCTCCACCACACTGCGGTGGGGGAGCAGGTGGAAGGACTGGAAGACGAAGCCGATCCGGTCGCCGCGCAACCGGGTCCTGGCTCCGTCCCGCAGCGTAGTGGTCTCCGTGCCGTCCAGGAGGTAACTACCGGAAGTGGGGCGATCCAGGAGCCCCAGGACGTTCAGCAGCGTCGACTTGCCGGAGCCCGACGGGCCGACGATCGCCAGGTGGTCGCCCCGGTCCACGCGGAGCGAGATCTCGTGCAGGGCGCGGACCGGCGGCTGCGCGGGGAACCGCTTGCAGACGTCGCGCAGCTCGATGACCGGCCCCTCAGGCATCGCCGATCACCACCCGGTCGCCCTCCTTGAGCGCGCCGGTGACCTCGACGTTCCCGTCCGCCGTCAGGCCCGTGCGGACCTCGACGTCCTTGGTCCGGTCCGTGGCGTACTCGACCCGCACCCGCGCCTTCCCGTCCGCCGAGGTGATCACCGCGGCCACCGGCACCACCAGCACCGGCTCGTCCGTGGCCCCGACGGTGACCCGCGCGGTGACGGCGGTGCCGGCCCGCAGACCCTTGCTCCCGGACGGCGTGATGAGGACGGGCAGCGAGCCCTCCGGCGCCTCCTCGCCGCCGGGCGGCTTGGCCTTGTCCCCGACGGCGGTGAGCACGGCCGGGTACGTCCTGCCCGCGTCCACCTCGACGGTCGCCTCCATCCCGGGCCGCAGCAGCTCCGACTCGGCCGCCTCCACCGACCCCGTCACCGCGAACGTCGAGCTGGTCACGGTCGCCACCTCGTCCTCCACCCGCCGGCCCGCCTTCACCGACACCTTCTGCACGCGGGCGGGCAGCTTCGGCAGGAACACCACCTCGCCGGGCGGGATCGACACGCCGTACGTGCGGGCGAAGTCGGCCAGCAGCTCCTTGGCCGCCGCGACGTCCTCGCGCGCGTGCGCCACCTTGAGGCGGGCCGGGGAGAGCTGCCTGGCCTGGCGCAGCGCCTGCTCGGCGGTGACCACCGCCTCCTTCGCCGTCCGTACTGCCTTGCGCAGCTCTTCGAGCTTGGCGTCCCTGGCCTCGCGCGCCTCCTCCCGCGCCCGGTCGAGGGCGTCCTGGGCCGCGGCCAGGTCCGCCCTGGCGTTGGCCACCTTGAGCTCCAGCAGGCTCGTGTCCTCCTCGGACGGGGTGGGCTGCGGGACCGGCGTACCCGGCGGGGTGCCGGTCGGGGTGCTGGTCGGCCGGGTCCTGGCCGCTGTGAGCGCCTGCTCGACCTCCGCCAGCCGCTCCTCGGCCGCCCGGACCGCCGACTCCGCCGCCGCCAGCCTGGTCTCGTCCGCGGGCGTGAGCTCCCGGGACTCGGCCCCGGCCAGCGCGGCCCGCGCCGCCTTCAGGTCCGCGCGGGCATTGTCCAGCCGGACCTTGAGCGGCAGCACGTCCCGGCCCCGGTCCAGGGCCTGCTTCTCGGTCGCGAGCGTCTCCTGCGCCGTCCGTACGGCCTTGCGCAGCGTGTCGTACGTCTGCCGGTCGGTCGTCGTCGGCTGCTGCGCCTCGTAGCCCTTCTTGGCGTACATCCCGGTCACGGCCGCGATCGTGGCCCCGTCGAACACGCCGGTGGACGGCGCGCCGTACCCGAGCCGGCGCAGGGCCCGCTGCAACTGCTCGACGTCCTCCCCCTTGGTGCCGGGGGCGATCGTGCGGTGCATCGGCACGGCGCCGCGCAGCGCGAACACCGGCCGCCCGTTGACCTCCATCAGCACGGCGCCCTCCTTGATGCGGCCCTTGCGCGGCGCTCGGGTGGCCCGCTGCTGCTCGGCCGTGCCGCCCACGGCGCCGGCCAGGGCGATCGGGAGCGGGGAGCCGTACTCCACGGTGCCGCTGAGTACGACGGTGCTGACGAGCTTGCGGCGCTCGACCGCGGCGGTGACGAGGGAGGCGGCGGGCGCGGCCCGGCGGGCCGCCTCGTCGGCGGGGGAGCGCAGCCGGGAGCCGACCGCCCAGCCGGCCCCGGCGACGACCACGACGCCGGCGACGACCCCGGCGAGGAGCTTCTTCATGGCGGGGTCGTCAGAACGCGAACTCGTCGTTGACCCGCCGCTGGACCTCGGCCGCCTTGGGGGCGTAGGCCGCGTAGAAGTCCTTGCCGCACTCCAGGTCGTCGAGGGCGGCCTTGATCTCCTTGTCCAGGTACGGGCGGGCCTGCTGCGGGGTGAGCGTCGGCATGACGAGCTGCTTGGTGTTCTTGGTCAGCTTCGGGCCGCCGGCCATCTTGGGGTCCTGCTCGCGGCCGATGGCGCTCTGCCGCTCCATGAACTCGTTCTCGCCGCGGCGCGCGACGGCCGACGGCTTGGTGTCGGAGACCCGGTAGCCCTTGCCCTTGAGGCAGGTGCTCATGGTGGCGGCCAGCTCCACCAGGCCGGGGTCGCCGTCGAGCTCGGCGGTCTTGGCGCGCCGGTGGGCCAGGGCCATGTGGTTGAAGTAGTCGATGTTCGACTTCAGGTCCAGGCCGAGCACCTGCTTGCCGACGACGGCCATGCAGGCGTTCTTGGCCTCGTTGTAGGCGTCGAGCTGGGCGCTGGACAGGGAGCCCTGGATGTCGGCGTTCGGGTCGGGGACGGGCAGCTCGGAGCCCGGGCCCTGGATCTCCTTGGGGTAGACGTGCACGGCGAACACCCCGAACCCGTACTTCTGACGATATTTCAGCATTGCCTGGTAATCGCCAGAGTCGCGCAGGCGCTCGTCCTCGCTGGCCGGCTCCGTCGGCCGCACGTACGGCACGTACTTGAAGCCCTTCTGCTTCATGCAGTCGGCCTTGGCCGCCTCGAACTGGTTCCGCTTGTCCTTGGCCGCGGCGCTCGCCGTGGGGCTCGCGGCAGGCTCGGCGGCGCCCCCGCAACCGCAGAGCACGGCCGCCGAGAACGCCACGGCAAGGGCCAGGTGGGATCGCTTCAGCATGGCAGCAGACCATACTCCGTTAAACGGAGCATGGTCAATCCAGGCAGTGCCGCCGCTGGCGGAAGGGGGCGAACGCGGCGGCCAGCGTCAGCAGCAGGAGAACGCCCAGGTAGGCGAGGTGCTGCCGGGTGAGGTAGTCCGAGTACAGGGCCAGCTCGCCGCAGACCGTCACCAGGTAGACGCCCGACGCCAGCGCCCAGCGGTGATCGCGCGCCAGATAGCCGCCCATCGCCCCCAGCCCCATCGCCGCCGCCTCCACGGCCAGCCTGCTCAGGCTGATCGGGTCCCGCGTGCCTTCCGGCATCCACAGGGGACCGGCCCACGCCGCCAGCCCGGCCGCCGCCCACCACCACCACGACCTGGCACGCACCGGCCGCCGGGACGACACCAGCACCACCAGGCCGATCAGGACGATCGCGTAACCGGCCGCCACCAGGGCCGGATCGCTCGTCTCGAACAGGGCGCGGTCGCCGAGCGCGTTCGGCGGGACGGGCAGCACGGTCACGCCGAACGTCTGCACACCCGCCGCCAGCCCCACCGCCTTCACGCCGGCGACGAGCGTGAGCGGGAACGCCGTCCGCAACCAGCCCCGCAGGATCGCCAGCAGCGCCAGCGCCGACAGCAGCGTCCACAGCGGCAGCGCCTGCGCGTACGGCAGCAGCGCCGCCAGGTTCACCGCCGCGACGGCCGTGACGCCCAGATGCAGGCCGTCCACCCAGGCGCTGCCGGTCGCCTGGTGCACGATCCGGCTGCGCACTCCGCCCAGCAGCAGCCCCCACGCCTCCCTGAGCACCGGGATCCTGCGGCCCGGGGCGGCGTCCTCCAGGAGCACGTCGAGCAGTTCGTCGCCGTGCTCGCGCCGGTACGCGCGCGGATAGGCCAGCAACAGCCTGCGGTAACGCCGTTCGAGAGGTGTCATGCGCCGGACGGGCGCAGGACCAGGGCCGCCGCCTCCTGCATCCGCCTGGCCTCGGCCTCCACCAGCGCCTGGCCGTCCGGGGTGATCCTGAAGTAGCGCCGGTTGCGGCCGTTGACCGTCTCCTCGCGGTCGACGGTGATCACGCCCCGCTCGTTCAGCCGCTCCAGGATGCCGTAGAGCGTGCCCACGGACGGCTGGACCCGCCCCCGCGACAGCTCCTTGATCGCCTTGCTGATCGCGTGCCCGTGCAGCGGGCCGGCGCGGAGGGCAGTGAGCACGAAGTACATCGGCTCGCTCACTTCAGAGGTTCCCCTGGGCATGGGGACGACAGTATTCCGTTCAACGAAGCGTCCGCAACGCCCAGGGGACCCACGTGCCTACTTGCAGCGCACGCCGTTGAGGTGGAACACCTCAGGCGCCGGGTTGGGGCCGGAGGCGTTCGTGCCGTTGAAGCCGAACGTCACCTTCTGCCCCGGCTTGATCTTCCCGTTCCAGCGCAGATCCTTCGCCGTCACCACCGAGCCCGACTGCGCCAGCTCGGCGCCCCAGGCGTGCCCGGCCCGCTGGCCGCTCAGGAACGACCAGCGCAGGCTCCAGCCGTCCACGACCTGCTTGCCAGTGTTCTCGATCTCGACCTGCGCCGTGAACCCGCCCGGCCACGAGCCGTGCGCCGTGTACCTGACCCGGCAGTCGGCGCGCCCGCCCTCGTCGGCCAGGAACGCCGAGACCCAGGCCAGCGGCGAGTTCCAGTTGATGGTCAGCTCGTTCGTCGCCCACGACTCGATGTGGTCGACGTAGCAGAACTGCGGCTTGCAGCCCTTCAGCAGGCGCTGCGCGAGCGGGTCCTGGATGGCCGAGTTCGGGCCGCCGGCCAGGGTGCCGCGCGGCGGGTTCGGCAGGGACGCGTCGAGCTGGTGGGCGTACCAGCGGCTGTGCTGGTTCTTCGAGGCCACCTCGCCGTAGCCGGTCACGTACGACTGGTTGAGCGCGTTGCGGCCCAGGATGTAGTCCATGCCCTCACGCACCGCCGCCCGGTACTTCTCCTGGCCGGTCAGGTCGTACGCGGTGGCCATGACCACCATGTTGTTCAGCACCAGGTTGTTGGAGCCCCAGTCGAAGTCCGGCGGGTTGTACGGCAGGCCGTACGGGTGCGCCTGCTGCGTCGCCAGATACTTCTCCGCGCCCTCGACCACCGAGCGCCGCACCCGGTCCCGGTCCGGCAGCGCGTTCGGGACGGTCGCCAGCTCCAGGCGGCCGAGCTGCGCCGTGTTGCCCCAGTCGAAGCCGCGCTCGCGCCAGATGTCGCCGGTGTGGTGCGGCGAGGCCAGCACGAAGTCCCTGAACTCCTTCTCGCCCGTCGTGATGAACAGCTCCGCCGCCGCCCAGTAGAACTCGTCGCTCACGTCGCCGTCGTTGTAGGCGCCGCCGCCGACCCCGTCGTTCGGGTCCGCGTACTTGTCCGGGTTCGCCTTGGCCGCCGCCCACGCCTTGCGGGCCGCCTTCAGGTTCCGCGCCGCGAACTCGGCGTCGTACGGGGCGAACAGGCGGGCCGCCTGCGCGGCCGTCGCCGCCAGGTTCAGCGTGGCCGCCGTGGACGGCGGGTGCAGCTCGCGCGGCTGCGGGTCCAGGTGCGGCAGCAGCGGCAGGCCCGTCCAGTTCCGGTCGTGGATCTTGTGGTGCGCCATGCCCTCGAACGGCTTGCCGTCCGGCACCTGCATGCTCAGCAGGAACTCCTGCTCCCAGCGGGCCTCGTCCAGGATGTCCGGCCGGCCGTTGCCGCTCTCCGGGATGGCGAGCTGGCCGTCGCCGAACGCGGCCTTGTCCCGCTCGTACGTCGCCATGAGCTGGTGGACCGAGATGCCGCCGTTGACCACGTACTTGCCGTGGTCGCCGGCGTCGTACCAGCCGCCCTTGACGTTCAGGCTGTAGTCGCAGACGCCCGGCTGGCACGGCACGTTCACGTCACCCTGGTTCGGCGCCACGCCCACGTGACCGGCGGGGCGGCCGTAGCCGGGCCGCAGGTCGTCGCGGATCTCGATGCCGCTGCGCTGCGTGTAGTAGAACTTCAGCGCGTCCACCGGCAGTTGCTCGTACAGGTCCGCCGCGATGTCGAAGGGCCTGCTCGTCTCGCCGTCGGCCGTCAGCGTGTAGTCCTCGCCCGCCTTGTGGTAGGCGCTGAAGTCGAGCGTGTGGACGTTCTGGCCCGAGCTGGCGTCCACACCCCTGGGGACGGTCTTCCCCTTCGCCACCGTCTCCTTGTCGGCGTTCTTCAGCTCCCACTCCAGGGGCTCGGTCGCCTCCGTCACCAGCGTGGCCTTCTTCGGGCCCGCCGGCAGGTACCCCACCATGTTCACGCGCACGCGCGGGCCGGTGTCCGGCTCGTACACCTCGGGCTCGGCGCCGCCCTTGAGCGACACGTCGTCCATGCAGAACCTCCAAGGCTCGGCGCTGCCGCCCAACTGGAAGACGACCTGCGCGTTCGGCAGCGACACGGGCGCGGTGAACGTGTAGGAGTAGCTGTTGCCCGAGACGCTCATCTCCGGCGCGGCCGACAGGTACTGCGTCCAGGGGTCCACCGGGAGCTGGATCAGCGCCTTGCCGACCTTGGCCGGGGTCGCCGAGGCGAAGAACCGGTAGGCGTACGTCTCGCCCTCCACCAGCGGGAGGTCGTTCTGGCCGATGATGACGTCCCACGGATTGGCGGTGCCGCCGGGGATGTCGGCGCAGGCCCGCCCGTCCTGGACGGTGAGGGCGGTGTTGCCGGTGCTCCACCAGGGGGCGGTGCCGGCGTCGAAGGTGCCGTTGACGATCTGCTCGGGCCCCTCGTCCTCGGCCAGCGCGGCCGGGGCGGGGGACAGGGCGACCATGGTGAGAAGGGCCAGTAAGGCGGCCCGGTATCGGGTCATGGAGGTCCTTGAGGGCGAAGGATTGGGAGCGCTCCCAAAAACAGCGCGGATTCCGATCCTCCTTTCCCGCCGCCGCCCCGTCAACGGCTGCGCACACCGGACCGCCCAGAATCGTGAAACTTTCATGGACATCAACCGTGCAGGCGCTGGAGGATCGCCTCTGACCTGCGCTGATCGTACGGGGCGGACAGGCGGATCGCCGTGGCCCGCGCCTGCTCGGCCGCCTTCCGCGCCCCGCCCGGGCGGCCGGCGGCCTCCAGGACGAGGGCACGAGCCCAGCCGAGCCGGGCCGCCGCGCCCGGGTTCCGACTTCGGCAACCGGCAGACGATCGTCACCCGGACCGGCAACGTGACCTTCAACCTGCGCGAGTTCGACCCGCCCATCACCACCGGCGGCCTGGACCTGGGGAACGCGTGGGCCCACGGCTACCACTGCGACGACCTCGACGAGGGGAGACCTACGTGGAGCAGAGCGTGCTGAAGTCGAGCACGTGGTCGTACACGGTCTGGCTGAAGCTGACCCGTCAGTAGGCCGGCGGGCCCCGCCGGATCCCCTCCCCGGCGGGGCCTTCTCCGGCGCGCGGGGATCTGGGAGGGTTCGAGCGTGGTCCTCACCCTGGCGGGGCGCCCGCTGCACGAGTTGCTCGACCGCCAGACCGCCAAGCTGGCCAGGCGGCTCGTACGGGGCTTCGCCGAGCAGCTGCCCGTCTACCGCCGGCTGCCGGAGGAGGAGCTGGACGGCGACATCACGGCCATCACGGAGCACAACCTGCGCCTGATCTCCCGTGCCTTCCGCGAGCGCCGCCCGCCGGCCAGGGCGGACCTGGCGCCGTTGCGGGAGTCGGCGGCCCGCCGCGCCCAGGAGGGGGTGCCGCTGGAAGCGCTGCTCGCGGCCTACCACCTGGGGGCGCGGATGGTGTGCGAGCGGCTGTTCGCGCGGGCGGGGCCGGACGACCTGGGCGACGTGCTGGAGGCCGGCCGGATCGTGCTGCTCTACATGGAGGCCGCCACGGCCGCCGTCTGCTCGGCGTACCTGGAGGAGCGGGAGAGCCTGCTCAGCCAGGAGCAGCACGCCATGCACGCCACCGTCGCCGCGCTGCTCGCGGGGGACCGCGCGGCGCTGGCCGGGGTGCGGCTGCCGCCGCGGTACCTGGTGCTGGCGGTCGCGGCGGGGCGGCATCCCGACGAGGACGGGCCGGGCGCGCCGGTCGCGGGGCGGCGCAAGCTGCACCGGCTGCGCACGGCGTTGCAGCGGTACGCGGCGGAGCCGGTGCTGCCCGCGCTCGACCCGACGGGCGGGCTGGTGCTGGTGCCGGTGCAGGGGGCGGAGCCGGAGCCGGGCGAGCTGGCGGAGGTGGCGGGCAAGGCGGCGGGGGTGCCGGTGTGGCTGGCCGCCGAGTGCGCGCCGCCGCAGAGGGTGCCGGCGGCGGCGCGGCTGGTGGAGGAGGTGCTGGAGGTGGTACGGGTCTTCGAGCAGCCGCCGGGCGGCTACCGGCTGGCCGACGTGCTGCTCGAATACCAGCTCACCCGGTCGAGCCAGGCGACGGCGCTGCTGGCGGGCCTGCTCGACCCGCTGCTCGACAACCCCGACCTGCTCAGGACGCTGACGGCGTACCTGGACACGGGCCTGGACCGGCGGCGCACCGCGGAGCTGCTGCACGTGCACCCGAACACGGTCGACTACCGCCTGCGCAGGGTCGTCGTCCTGACCGGGCTGGACCCGATGGACCCGGCCCACCTGCAGCGGATCGGGGCCGCGCTCGCGGCCCGCCGCCTCACAAGGCGCCCGTGACGGCGCCCGTGACGGCGGCGAGCGGCGCGCCGGCTCACAAGGCGCCCGTGACGGCGCCCGTGACGGCGGCGGTCACGACGCCGGCGAAGCCGCGCATGCCCGCCGCGTTCGGGTGGAACGGCGCGGCCGGCGAGGCGGGCACGTACGGCTCGATCCACCGCGTCGAGGACGAGGCGCACGGGTCGTGGCCGACGCTCGGGGTCTGCAGGTCGATGAAGCCGACGCCGGCCGCGGCGGCCTGCTCGGCCAGCATCTGGTTGAAGTACATGAGGGTGGCCCTGATGTAGTTGGCGTCCGCCTTGATGATCGGGACGCGCGGGTAGCAGCCGTCGGGCCGCGCGTACGTGCCGTACCCGACCATGAAGATCCTGGCCTGGGGGGCGCGGGCGCGGATGTCGGAGACGAGGGTCGTCAGGTGGGGGCGCAGCGCGTCGGTGTCGACCCGCCACTTGTCCTGGCCGCCCACGTTGTAGTCGTCGTTGCAGGCGTCGCCGATCGGCGGGGGCAGCAGGTTGAGGCAGTCCTCGATGAAGTCGGTCAGCCCGACGTCGTTCGCGCCGATCTGCACGGTGACCAGGGTGGTGTCGGGGGTGAGCGCGTCGAGCTGGGGCGGCACGTCGCCGAGCTCGGTGCTCTGCGGCTGGTACATGTCCTCGGTCTCGGCGCCGGAGCAGGTCGCGTCGCGGAAGGTGGCGGCGCCGATGGCCTGGGCCGTCAGGCGGGGGTAGTTGTGGTCGGAGCGCAGGCAGCCGAGGTGGATCTGGTTGGGCACCAGGGGGCCGGCGGCGGCCGAGTCGCCCAGCGCGACGTACACCTCGGCCTGGGCCGCGTGCGCGGGCGGGGCCAGGGAGAGGGCGAGGAGGAGCGGGGTGAGGAGGAGGAGCGTGCGGCGGACCATGGTGGACTCCTTCCGGCTGGGGGTGGGGGGTGCGGAATCCGTGGTCTGGGGGAGGTGCGGGCCCAGCGGCCGAGGTTTGCGCCCGTGCCCGCGTCTGTGTCTGTGGTTGTGTTTGTGTTTGTGCCTGCGGTGGGGGCCGCGGCGGGGTCAGCGGCGGAAGGGGCCGGTCACCTCGTAGGTGATGCCGCCGGTGCCGGCGGTCTCGCCGCTGGTGCCGCGCTGGGAGGAGAAGTAGAGCCGCGTCCCGTCGGGTGAGAACGCGGGCCCGGTGATCTCCGACCGCGCCTGCCCGTCGAGGCGCATGATCGGGGCGACGACGCCGTCGGGCGTGATGATGTTGATCTCCATGTTGCCGCCGTCCTCGGCCACGTAGAGATCGCCCTTCTGGCCGGTGATGTTGTCGACGCCGTCGAGCGTGCCGGTGCCGTCGTAGATCGCGGTGACGGTCTGGCGGGCGGTGTCGTACGCCCACACCTTGCGGTCGCCCTTGGCGGTGAAGTAGCAGACGCCGGCGGCGTAGTGGCAGCCCTCGCCGCCGTTGAAGTGCCTGGCCTCCGGCACCTGGTGCCGGGTCTGGCGGGCCAGCACGCCGGGCGTGGGGTCGGGCACCTCGCGCCAGGGGACGCCGTCGCCGCACAGCACCTCCAGCCGCCCGCTGGACAGCTCGCCCCAGGTCGTGGGCGTGAACCGGTAGAAGCAGCCGTCGCTCTCGTCCTCGGTGAGGTAGATGACGCGGTGGTCGGGGTCGCAGGCGGCGGCCTCGTGCTTGAAGCGACCCATGGCGGGGCGGGGCTGGGCGGCGCGGGCGCCGTACGGGTCGGTCTCGTGGACCCGGCCGCGGAAGATCTCCTCGCACGACAGCCAGGTGTTCCAGGGGGTCGCGCCGCCGGCGCAGTTGAGGTTCGTGCCGCTGAGGATCCGGTACGCGCGCTCGATCGACCCGTCGGCCCTGAACCTGATCGCCGAGGCGCCCCCGACGAGCGGCACCTCGGAGTTGGAGACGTAGATCCAGCCGGTGCCGTCGGCGAAGCAGGCGCCGCCGTCGGGGGCGGGGTGCCAGAGCGTGCCGCCGACGCTGTGGCCGGACCTGGCGATGACGCGGCCGGTGAAGCCGGCGGGTAACGCCATGCCGTTGGCGTCGGGGGCGCCGAGCGGCCCGTACGGGCTGTCGCCGGCGCTCACCGACGCCACGGCCTCATGCCACACCGCCCCCGAGAACGCGACCGACGCGGGCAGGGCAGTCAGGAAGGTACGGCGGCGCATGTGGGCTCTCCCGTGGTCGCGGTTGGATTCGCAGACACACGATGAGCCATGCTCGTCATTCTGTGAACTGGACAGCGGAGTAAATGTCGGCGGTCAAATCTGTGACGCCTCACAAACGCGCCTCACGAACACATCAGACAGTTCCGGGCCGCCACATCGGCCAGTACAGGGCGCCGTCCGGCAGGGCGAACGGCTGCCGCGCCTGGTACCCGTGCCGCGCGTAGAGGTCCCGGTTGCGCGGGTCGCTGGCCTCCAGGTACGCGGGCAGCCCGTCGAGCCGGGCGTGCTGGTAGTGGAGCAGGGCGGTGCCGAGGCCCTCGTTCTGCCGGTCGGGGTGCACCGCCAGGAACGCGAGGTGCTGGTGCGGCTCGGCGGGGTGGTTCTGCTCGAACAGCCCGTCGAGGACGCGGAACCGCTCGGCCCACTCGCCGGTGGCCTCGGCGAGCCGGCGCTCGTAGTCGGCGGGGGCGGGCAGCGGCGAGGTGTAGGGGAACCACACGGCCACGGCGGGGCCGTCGTCGATGAGGTGGATCTCGCCGTGCTCGACGGCGTGCTCGACGAAGATGCGGAAGCCGGCGGCGATGACGCGGTGCCGCGCCCTGCGGTCGGGCACCAGGTAGGCCATCGGCCGCAGCCCGGAGAACGCGGTGGCGATCAGCTCGGCGACCTGCTGGGCGTCGTCGGCCGTGGCCAGGCGGACGGCGGGTCGTAACGCGAACGCGGCGCCGCTCTCGCGGTGGTACACCGGCCAGGGCCCGAACGCCTCGCGCGTCGCCCGGCCGGCCTCGTAGGTCTCTCCCATCGGCCCCAATCTCCTCTCGTCGATCATGCGCCGTCGGGGACGGTGGCCGCCTTGGCGCCCATCCCCACCGCAGCGTAAACGGCGGGTCGCCCGGCACGCAGCACGAACGCCCACACCACTCCGAGCACCGCGGCGACCGCGTAGACGGCGGGCAGGGCCCAGGCCAGGGGGTCGCCCTGGGGCACGCCGAGCAGCGCCCAGAAGTTGTCGAGCGCGAACCACACCATCACGGCCAGCGCGATCGCGGCCGGCACCGGCGCGATCACCCGCCGGCCGAGCGTCTCGCCGCTGGGCCGCCTGGCGAAGAAGGTGATGACCGCGACGGAGGTCACGAAGATCAGCAGCAGCACGCCGAGGCCGCCGAAGGAGCCGCCGTAGAAGAAGAGCTGCACGAGCGGGTCGAGGCCGAGGAGCGCGTACAGCGTGATCGTGGCCAGGCCGAGCACGCTCTGGGCGATCGAGCCGGCCTGGGGCGCGCCGCTGCGGGCCCGCGTGCGGCCGAAGACGGCGGGCAGCACGCGCTCGCGGCCGAGCGCGAAGAAGTAGCGGGCGGTGGTGTTGTGGAAGGAGATCATCGCGGCGAGGACGCTGGTGGTGAACAGCACCCGGGCGACGTCCACGACGACGGGGCCGAGGTGCGTCTCGGCCAGCACGAAGATGGTGTCGGCCTGGTCGCGGCGGGCGGTGGCGACGATGGCGTCCGGCCCGGTGGCGACGGTCATGGCCCACGACGACAGGGCGTACACGAGCGCGATGATCGCCACGGACGCGTACGTGGCCAGCGGCACCGTCCGGCGCGGCTCCCGGCTCTCCTCGGAGAACACCACCGACGACTCGAACCCGACGAACCCGAGCGTGGCCAGCACCAGCAGCGCCCCCACGCCCGGCACGAACAGCGCGGCCGGCGACAGCGTCCCGGTGGCGTAGCCGGCGGCGGCCGGGTTGGCCAGGTCGGCCAGGTCGAACAGCAGGATGACGGCCACCTCGGCGGTCAGCAGCACGGCCAGCAGGCGGCCGTTGACGTCCACCCGCATCAGGCCGAGCGCCGCGACGAGCGCCCAGGCGGCCAGCGAGAGCGCCCACCAGGCGGGCGTGACGCCCAGCCACCGCTCGAACAGCGGCGCCGCCGCCACGCCGAAGGCGCCGTAGAGCGCCACCTGCAGCGTGTTGTACGCGATGAGCGCCACCCATGCGGCCGCGATCCCGGCGGGGCGGCCGAGCCCCCTGGTGACGTAGGTGTAGAACGCGCCGGCGTTGGCCAGGTGGCGGGCCATCGCGACGTACCCGACGGCGAAGACCGCCAGCACGACGCCCACGACCAGGAAGGCGACGGGCAGCCCGGTGATCCCGGTGACGGCGTAGCCGGTGGTGACGACGCCGGCGACGACGGTGAGGGGCGCGGCGGCCGACAGGACGAAGTAGACGACAGTGGGCGCGCCGAGCCGGTCGGCGGCGAGAGCGCGGCTCACCGGGGCGGGCCCGGCGCCGCTCTGGGCGGTCGGCGGCTTGCTTGCTTCCGGGGGATGCGACACCCCCGTATGGTGCGGCCGATCGCCGGGCCCGGCCAGCACCGCGCGGGTCACCCCTTGTTCACGGGTGTCCGGTTCGTGACGACGTCATGGGTGATCGGTGATCGCCTCCATGGTGAGAGATCTGCTCTGACCAGCAGGCTTGTCCCCATGAAACACCTGCTCGCGATCGGCGCGACCGCCGCCGTCACCCTGACCGCCCTGACCGCTCCCGCCACGGCCGCCACCACGTGGGGCCCCTGCGCGGCGGGCTCCGACCCGCGCCAGGAGTGCGCCACGATCGAGGTGCCGCTCGACTACGCCGCTCCGGCCAAGGGCTCGATCTCGCTGGCCGTCTCCCGGATCAGGACGGCCCGGCCGCAGCTGCGCCGCGGCGTGCTGCTGCTCGTCCCCGGCGGTCCCGGCAGCCCCGGCCTGTCCCGCCCGGCCACGTACGTCTCCCGCCTGCCGAAGGACGTGCTCGACCGCTACGACCTGGTCGGCTTCGACCCGCGCGGCGTCGGCGCCAGCACCCCGGTGAGCTGCGGCCTCGATGAGGCGGACCTGGCCTTCACCC
Organism: Nonomuraea composti; assembly: GCF_012034275.1. NCBI lineage: Bacteria > Bacillati > Actinomycetota > Actinomycetes > Streptosporangiales > Streptosporangiaceae > Nonomuraea > Nonomuraea composti. The sequence continues at coordinate 73,690 of NZ_JAATEP010000027.1, forward strand.
GGTTGAAGCCCTACCCGGCGGCGGACGGCGGCATCGCGGAGAACGCCGCCTGGTCCCGGCGGATCGCCGAGGCGTGCGCGCGGAACGGCGGCCCGCTGCTGCGCCACATCAGCACCCGCAACGAGGCCAGGGACATGGACGCGATCAGGAAGGCGCTCGGCGAGCGCCGCCTGTCCTACTGGGGCGTCTCGTACGGCACGTACGCGGGCGCGGTGTACGCCACGATGTTCCCCGAGCGGACCGACCGGGTCGTCCTGGACAGCAACGACGACCCTGATCCGGCCAGGGTGGCGCGCGCCTGGCTGGCCAACTACTCGGTGGGTGTGGAGGACCGCTTCCCCGACTTCGCGGCGTGGGCGGCCGGGCACGATGCCGAGTACGGCCTGGGCGCGGACGCCGCGGAGGTCCGCCGCACGTTCCTGGCCCTGGCCGGGCGGCTCGACCGCGAGCCGCTGCCGTGGCCCGGCGCCAACCCGCCGCGGCTGACCGGCAACGCCCTGCGCGAGAGCATGCTGAACGCCCTGTACTCCGACAGCGGCTTCCCCGGCCTGGCGGCGCTGATGAAGGCGGCGCTGGCCGGGACGCCGCTGCCGGCCGCCGCCACGCCGCCCGCGGCCGTCATGCAGAACAGCGCCGCCTCCTCCGCGGCCACGCTCTGCAACGACGTCGAATGGCCTTCCTCGATCGCGCGGCACGAGCGGCTGGTCGCGCGGGACCGGGCGGCGTACCCGCTCACGGCGGGCATGCCGGTCAACATCGGGCCGTGTGCTTCCTGGCCGTACCGTCCGGCCGAGCGCCCGGTGCGGGTGACCTCGCGCGGCCCGGCGAACGTCCTGCTGGTGCAGAACCTGCGGGACCCGTCCACGCCGTACAGCGGGGCGCTGAAGATGCGGGAGGCGTTCGGCGCGCGGGCGCGCATGGTGGCCGTGGACTCCGGCGGGCACGGCAGCTACCTGGCCAACGGCAACGCCTGCGGCGACGCGGCGGTGACGGAGTTCCTGGTCACGGGCGTGCTGCCGGGGCAGGACAAGCTCTGCTGACGTGTCCCTTACGCGGTTGGGAGATCCACTTGTCCCGCCCTGGGGTATCGGTGCCCGTGATCACGATCAGGAGGCACCGCAGATGGCCGACTTTCCCATCGTTGTCGGGATAAATCGCACCCAGGATGGCTCCATAGCCGTCGCGGTGGGCGAGTCCGGCATGTACAGCCTGCAAAAGGAACGCGTCAGCCGCCGCAAGCACCACTGGGGCCGGCTCGGCGACCTGCCCGACCGTTACCTGCCCGCCATGCCGCTGCTGAAGGAGCCGGTGGACCTGGTCGTGGAGGGCTACTCGTCGGACACCGAGATCGAGCACGCGCCCGCGTACCAGGAAGAGGTGCGCGAGACGCTCGGGCTCAAGGACGGCGCGCCCATCGTGCTCGTCTCCCACCACCTCAGCCACCTCTACAGCGCCTTCTACCCCTCACCGTTCGAGGAGGCGGCCGGGCTGGTGATCGACGCGCAGGGCAGCCACGTCCGCGACTTCACCGAGGACGTCCCGCTGCCGCCCGGCACCGACGGCGACCTGCTGGAGGTGGCCTCCTTCTACCGGTGCCGGCGCGGGCGCCTGGAATGCCTGGCCAAGCAGCTCTGGGACGGCGACTGGGCCAGGCCCGCCGGGCTCGGCTGCTTCTACGCGCTGCTGACGAAGATGTTGTGGCCGGAGGGCGAGGGCAACGAGGGCAAGGTGATGGGGCTGGCCCCGTTCGGCGACCCCGGCGCGCTCGGCCTGCCCGGCCTCGACGTGCGCGGCCACGAGGTGCACATCCCGGACGCCTGGCTGGAGACGTTCCGGCGCCGCGACGCGTTCGTCTACGAGCCGGGCGGCGAGGAGTTCCGCCGCGCCGCGAACCTCGCCGCCGCCGGCCAGCGCGCCTTCGAGGAGGCGCTCAACCGGGTGGTCGCCTGGCTGCACGCCGAGACCGGCCTCGACGCGCTCGCCTTCGCCGGCGGCACCGCGCTCAACTGCTCCGCCAACGGCCGGCTCATCCGCGAGTCGCCGTTCCGCGAGGTGTTCATCCCGCCCAGCCCGCACGACGGCGGCACGGCCGTCGGCTGCGCCCTGTACGGGCTCATCGCCTGCCTCGGCGTCGACAGCCGCTTCCGCTGGACGGACGACTTCCTCGGCCCCGACCCCGACGAGAGCGACATCGAGGCCGCCGTCCGCGCCCTGCCCGCCGGCCTGTACGCCGAGCAGCCGGCCGACCTCGTGGGCGAGCTGGCCACGCTGCTGGACAGCGGCCGGGTGATCGGGCTGCACCAGGGCCGCAGCGAGTCGGGGCCGCGCGCGCTCGGCAACCGCAGCATCCTCGGCGACCCGCGCAGCCCCGACATGCAGGACTACATCAACTTCGAGGTGAAGGGCCGCGAGTGGTTCCGGCCACTGGCGCCGCTGGTGCTGGCCGAGCACGCCGAGCAGATCTTCGAGGTGGACCGGCCCGCCCCGTTCATGCAGTACGCCGCCGCCGTCCGCCCCGAGCACCGCGACCGGCTGCCGGGGATCACGCACGTGGACGGCACCGCCAGGCTCCAGACGGTCACCCGCGCCACCACCCCGTTCCTGCACGCCCTGCTCAGCCGGTGGCACGAGCGCACCGGCACGCCGGTGCTGGTCAACACCTCGCTGAACGGGCCAGGGGAGCCGCTCACGGAGACGCCGGAGCACTCGATCCAGACGCTCGCCGCGACCGGCATGCACGCGCTGGCGATGCCGCCGTACCTGATCCGCAAGCGGGAGGAGCCGCCGCTGCCGGGCGAGCCCGCCTGACCCGCGGCCGTCAGCCTCAGCCGAGGCGGTCGAGCACGTTCGCCGTGATGCGCTCGACCGCCGGCGAGGTCGCCAGGCCGCGCACCCAGTCGGTGGTGGCGGCGTTGAAGACGGTGCCGCCATCGGTGTAGAGGCCCATGGTGGCGGCCCCGTTGCCGAGCCCCCAGCCGCTCGCCCGCGCATCGCCCACGCCCAGGATCGTGAACCCGGGCGGCGTGCCGTCGGCCCCCGTGGGCACGTGAGGCGGCCCGGCGTCGCGGTCGAACGCGGCGCCGTCGCACTCGTACCCCACCAGGTTCTCCGCCAGCCCGAACACCTCTCCGTCGCGCAGCCCCGTGCCCTCGTACACCCAATGGCCGGCGTGCTGCACCCGGAAGCCCACCGGCACCGGGTGCTCGTCGCGGTCGCGCTCGCCGCCGTTGCGGAAGCTCACGCCGATCAGCTCGTTCTCCGGCGCGCCCGCCTCGTGCCAGAAGCCGACCCGGGAGAAGGTGACGGCGTCGTGGAAGACGACCCGCCACCAGCAGGTGTTGCCGCCGAAGAAGGCCGCGTTCCCGCCGCCCGCCACGTGCCGCGCCACGGCCGCGCGCATGGCGTCGCTCCAGTACTCGTCGTGCCCCGCGCTCACCAGCAGCCGGTACGGCTCCAGCAGCTCCGCCCCCTCCCGGTGCAGGTCCACGTCCGTGCACAGGTCCACCGCGTACCCGTGCCGCTCCAGCCAGGCCACGAACGGGCCGTCCCAATGCACGTACGTCTGGCGCGGTGTCGGGTCGTACGGGTCGAAGTTCGTGATGTCGTACGGCGTCGCGCCCGTGCCGCCGCCCGGCCGGTGCAGCCCCACCCCCGGGGCCAGCCCGCCGGGCACCTCCTCGGGGCGCGGCATGTTGTACAGGCACCAGTGCCCGGCCACCCGCGCGGGGTCGTAGGCGTGGCCGTCGATGAGGTTGTAGGCGTGGTAGGTCAGCAGCGGCAGCTTGTACAGGATGCGGGCCGCCGGCCGCGGGGGACGGACGACGAACAGGGCCTTGGCCTCGCGCCCGTCGGCCGTCGTCCGGTCGGGGTCGGTCCGGTCGCGGCCGCTCTCGTCGCCCTCCACCAGCACCGCCACGTACACGCCGGGCTCGGCGGGGGCCGGCATCGGGTAGGCGGACCAGGCGGGCAGCGGCTCACCGCGCAGCCCCGTGCCCGGACGGCCCCAGTCGTGGGCGGGCAGGTGCGGGGGCGCGTCGGCGCCCGGCAGCCACGGCGACTTCTCGCACAAGGTCAGCCCGTCGCCGCACCGGTGCAGCTCCACCCTGAACCGGGGCGCGTCCGTCGACACGCGCAACGTCACCTCGCCGCCCGCGAACGGGCTCGGCTGCTCTGCGTAACCTCGGATCACACCCTCGGATCCTCACCGCCGCGCGTCCGGCGGAAACCCGGTTCGCGACACGAAATCGCAGGTCAGCGCCGGTCTTGGGTTTCCGGGGCGGGGCCCGGTACGGTCGGTGGCATGCGTGCTCACCGAGCCGGATCGCTGGCACTGGCCCTGCTCGCCGCGCTGTCCACCGGGTGTGGCGGTGGCGGCGGTGCCGTGCCCGCCGCCCGGGAGGCGGCGCTGCCCGCCTCCCCGCCGTCCGGCAGCCCATCGGGTACGGGGGCGCCGCTGGCGGGCAAGACCGTCGTCATCGACCCGGGGCACAACGGCGGCAACGCCGCGCACCCGAAGGAGATCAACCGCCAGGTCGACATCATCACCGGCCGCAAGGCGTGCAACACCACCGGCACCGAGACCGCCGACGGCTACCCCGAGCACGCCTTCACCTGGGACGTCGCCGGCGACCTGAAGCCGATCCTGGAGCGCATGGGCGCCAAGGTCGTGCTCACCCGCCCCGACGACAAGGGCGTGGGCCCGTGCGTCACCGAGCGGGCCGCGATCGGCAACGAGGCCAGGGCGGACGCCGTGCTGTCGATCCACGGCGACGGCGCGGCGCCGGGCGGGCACGGGTTCCACGTGATCATGCCGGGCCTGCTGCGCGGGCACAACGACGACGTGGTCAAGCCGTCGGCGAAGCTCGGCCGCGACATCCGCGACGCCTACCGGGCCGGCACCGGCATGCCGTACGCCACCTACACCGCGAAGAACGGCCTGGCGACCCGCACGGACCTGGGCGGGCTCAACCTGTCGACGCGGCCGGCGGTGTTCATCGAGTGCGGCAACATGCGCAACAAGGGCGACGCCGCCAAGATGTCCGACGCCGCCTTCCGCAAGCGCATGGCTGCCGCGCTCGCCGACGGGATCAGGCGCTACCTGGGCTAGCGTAGGCCCGCAGGAACGCGGCCACCCCGGCGTCCGCCAGCCGGTCGAGGTCGGCCTCGGTGTAGTGGCCGCCGCCGCCCGAGAACATCGCCTTGTTCACGGGGATCCACAGCAGCAGGCCGACGAAGTGCTCGGCGGCCAGGGCCGGGTCGTCCGTGCGCAGCAGGCCGCGCTCGGCCAGCCGTCCGAACGCGGTGGCCATGGTCTCCAGCGAGCGCTCGAAGCCCTGGGCGTACCAGGTGCGGCCGAGGTCGGGGAAGCGGTCGGCCTCGGCGATGACCAGGCGGCGCAGCTTGAGCACGTCGGGGCTCATGATGCGGGCGAGGAACTGGCGGGCCAGCTCGCGCAGGTCCTTCTCCAGGTCGTCGGTGTCCTCCAGGGCCGCCGTGATCATCTTGGCCAGGCCCTCCACCTGGCCGGTGGTGTCCATGATGATGCTGGTGAAGAGCTGTTCCTTGTCGGTGAAGTGCTTGTAGACGGTCTGCTTCGACACGGAGGCCAGTGCGGCCACCTCGTCCATGCTCGTGCCCACGTAGCCGTTGCGCAGGAACACCGGGAGCGCCGCCTCCAGGATCTGCCTGCGCTTGCGTGCCGTCCGGCCGTCCTCTTCCGCTGCCATGACCGCCTCCTCGTTCGCGTACCCAGAACAGTACTAGACAGTTCCGTACCGATGTGAGTACTGTACCGTCTAGTTCCAGCGACGAACAGGGATGGAAACGGACATGAGTGACCTTCAGCAGCAGGTGCAGGCAGCCGCCGACAAGCTCGTCGAGTCGGGCGCGGAGCGCGGGCTCCAGGTGGCCGTCTACCAGGACGGCGTCCAGATCGTGGACGTCGTGGCGGGCGTCGCCGACCATGAAACCGGGCGGCCGGTGACACCAGACACGCCCTTCTACAACTTCTCCATCGGCAAGGGCGCCACCGCCGCCGTCGCCCACGTGCTCGCCGAGCGCGGCCTGTTCGGCTACGACACGCCGGTGGCCGAGCTGTGGCCCGAGTTCGCCCGGCACGGCAAGGAGCGCGTCACCGTCCGGCACGTGCTCTCGCACACGGCCGGCGTGCCTGGCGTGCCGCTCGACACCACGCCCGAGGACGTCTGCGACTGGGGCAAGATGGTCGCCGCCCTGGAGGACGCGGAGCTGTGGTGGGAGCCCGGCACCAAGATGGGCTACCACGCCTACACCTTCGGCTTCATCGTCGGCGAGATCGTCCGGCGGGTGACCGGCAAGCCCATCTCGCAGGTGCTCAAGGAGGACGTGGCGGGGCCGCTCGGGGTGGCCGACGAGCTGTACTTCGGCATGCCGGAGCGCGAGCACGCGCGCCTGGCCCGCCTGGAGGACGCCCCCATGGACCCGTCGGCGTGGGGCGAGATGCCGGCCGACCTGCCCATGTTCAAGGCCGCGCCGATGTCGCTCATGCCGAACGCCGAGCTGGGCAACCGGCCCGACTACCTCTCAGCCGACATCCCCGCCGGCGGCAAGACCTCGGCCAGGGCCATTGCGCGCATGTACGCCGCGCTGCTCGGCGAGGTGGACGGCGTGCGCCTCATCACCCCCGAACGGCTGCGCGAGGCCACCGCCATCGTGTCGAGCGGCGTCGACGAGATCTTCGGCATGCCGTCGGCGTGGGGGCTCGGCTTCGGCATCGGCCGGCCCGGCTCGTCGCCGGAGCAGACGCCGACCGTCTTCGGGATCGGCGGCGCCGGCGGCAGCACGGCCTGGGCCGACACGGCGACCGGCACCACGTTCGCACTGACCAAGAACCGGCTCACCCACGACTTCACGACGGCCGAGCTGATCGGCGACCTCGTCACCGCCGCCCGCTGATGCCGGAAGGGGGCCCGCCGGCGGCGGTGCCTTCCACAGGCTCCCCAGGGTCAGCCGTCGCGGCAGAGGGGCGTGCCGCCGACCACGCAGGCGATGTCGTCGAGCTCACAGCTCAGCAGGGTGCCGTCCATGCCGAGCACGAGCACCAGGTCGCGCCGGGACGGATGGGCCAGCATGACCCGGCCCACGACGCCGTTGTCCAAGATCACGGTAGGGCGGCCTGCCGCGTTGTCCATGCCCTCGTGACTCCTCTCCAGGTCCGGAACGAGCCCCGCGCCGGACCCGTCCCCACCAGGATGCACAGGCCGGGCCCCGGAGCGCATCGGTCATGCGGCGGTAATTCCGTACGCCATGGGGAGGAGTCGGCGGCTCACCTACCGGACCGGTATCAGGGTCGAATGCCCTTGACGGAGACGGCGCGCTCCGGTATGTGAGGCCGGCCGGTCAGTACGACTTGAGCGCGATGTCCGAGGCGTACTTGTCGCCCATCTTCGTCATCAGGCCCATGAGCAGGCTCGACCTGAACATCCAGTTGCGCATGCGGATGCGGGCCGCCGTCGGGGGCGCGAGGAAGGGGCCGGCGTTGCCGTTCCTGGCGATCCTGGCGTACTGCTTGAACAGCCGCTCGTACGCGGCGAAGGCCGCCCGGTGCTCGCCGCCCGCCGCCGCCAGCTCGCCCGCCAGCACGTACGCGCCCACCAGCGCCAGGCCCGAGCCGAACCCGCCCAGCGTGTTGCCGTACCCCGCGTCGCCGAGCAGCGCCACCCGGCCCCGCGCGTAGCGGTCGATCCTGACCTGGCTGATCGAGTCGAGGTAGACGCTGTCGGAGCGGCGCACCGCCTCGATGATGCGCGCCGTCTGCCAGCCCATGCCCTGGTACGCCCGCGCCAGCACCGCCTTCTGCTGCTCGCCGTCGTAGCGGTCGTAGGCCAGCGGCCCGGAGGCGAAGACGAAGAACGCCGGCGCCTTCGGCCCGCCCGTCGCCACCATCCTGCCCGGCTCGTTGTACATCTGCGGCATCGGGCCGAAGTCCTCCTCGACGTCGGCCAGCGCGTAGTAGTAGCCGAGGTGCCGGACATAGTCGGACTCGGGGCCGAAGGCGAGGCGGCGCACGTTGGAATGGATGCCGTCGGCGCCCACGACCAGGTCGTACGTGCGGGGCGCGGTGCGCTCGAAGGTGACCTGGACGCCGCCGGGGGTCTCGGTGAGCGAGGTGATCGAGTCGCCGAAGACGTACTCGCAGTGGGGGGCCGAGCGCTCGTACAGGATCCTGGCCAGGTCGCCGCGCTTGATCTCCAGGTCGCCGGCGGTGAACGCGCCGGGCAGGAGCGCCAGCTTGCGGCCGTTCGCGTCCACGATCTCCTGGTCGGTGCCGCCGGTCTGGAGGCGGCGCACGTCGTCCAGGATGCCCGTGCGGCGCAGCACGGTCAGGTGGGTCTCGCCCTTGAAGTCCACCGCCTGCCCGCCGGGGCGCAGGGCGGGTGCCTTCTCGACGACGGTGACCTGGAAGCCGTGACGGGTGAGCCAGTAGGCGAGGGCGGGGCCGCCGATGCCGGCGCCGGAGATGAGAACGTTTCGCATGTCAGGGAGCTTCGCGAGCACCGCTGACAGCGGGACGACGACCCACTGACAACCCCGCACGCCACTGTCAGCCGGCCACTCCACGAAGAACGGCCAGGGCCTGCTCGCGGCTCATCGCCACGCCCTTCGCGTACGCCGCCGCGAATCCCCCAGGGCCGAGCACCCGCGTGGCGCCGGCGGCGGTCGCGGCCACGTCCCGATCCCCGGCCACGGCCATGCCGCGCACGGCCGCCCCGATCCCGAGCAGCAACGCCGCCCGCTCACCCGCCTCCTGCGACGCCCGGCCCGCGTCCCCAACCGCGTGGCCCGCGTCGCCGGCCGCCCGGGTCGCCTCGTGGAGTGCGTGGGCGGCCAGGCCCTCCGCGACCTCGGCCACGTCGTTGGCCAGCGGGGAGTCCAGCGCGATCGCCAGTGCCTGCGCGTGCAGGCGGGCGGCCCGCTCCACGTCCCCCCGGGCGGCGGCCAGGCGGGCCAGGGCGGTGTGGACGCGGGACCTCATCCCGCCGGCCGTGAAGGCGCCGGTCTCCGAGCCGGACAGTGCCGCCTCCAGCCGCCGCTCCGCCTCGGGGAGGTCGCCCTGGAGCCGCGCGATGTCCCCGAGCTGGAGCTGCACCCAGGCCATCAGCTCCGGCCGCCCCAGCCGCCGCTCCAGCTCGCCGGCCTGCTCGATGTCGGCCCGCGCGGCGCCGGGGTCGCCCGCCCGCCAGTGCGCGTCGGCCCGCCTGCTCAGGACGTCCGCCAGCTCGTCGAGCGCGCCGAGCTCCGCGAACAGGGCGAGGGCCCGGTCCCACAGCTCCATCGCCCGCCGCCAGTCGCCGCGCCAGCTCGCGATCAGGGCCAGCCAGTCGAACGCCTGCCCCATGCCCCACCGCTCGCCCAGCGCCCGGAAGGCCGCCAGCACCCGGTCCATCCCGGACTCGGCGTCGGCGATCCGGCCGCCGTGCAGCAGCATCAGCGCGATGCCGAGCCGGTCGAGCGCCCGGCTCCAGGGGTCTGAGCCGAGCACCAGCTCGCTGGTCCGATCCGCCGGCACCCCGCCGTCGGGCGGGCCCGCGATCATGCCCCACAGCGCCACCCCGAACCGGTAGCGCATCGGCCGCTCCAGCGACGCCACGATCTTCTTCGCCCGCCCCCAGTGCGGCGACCCGGTGTCGGGCACGGCGTGCAGCACCGCCAGCACGTACTCCTCCTCCAGCCCGGCGGGCGGCGTGCCGCCGGTGCCGTCGAGGAGGCGATCGGCGTGCCGGGTGGCCTCGCCGCGCCGCCCGGTCAGCCACCAGTACATGCCCAGCGTGCCCACCAGCCGCCACGCCGTCGGCGGGTCGTGCTCGACGCTCCAGCGCAGCGCCGACTGCAGGTTGGCGTTGTCGGCGGACAGCCGGGCCAGCCAGTCGAGTTGCTCGCCGCGGTAGAGGTGGTCGTGGGCGTTCGCGGCGAACTCCAGGAACCACGCGGCGTGCGCCTGCCGCAGCCGCTCCTCCTCGCCCGCCTCCGCCAGCCGCTCCAGGCAGAACAGGCGGATGGTGTCGAGCATCTGGTAACGCTCGCCGTCGGTCTCGACCAGCGACTTGTCCACCAGATCCGCCAGCCCGTCGGCCAGGTCCGTCGGCCCATCGGTCGCGCCGCAGACGCGTTCGGCCGCCTCCAGCGTCGCGCCGCCCGTGAACACCGACAGGCGCCTGGCCAGCGCCTGCTCCTCGGGCCCGAGCAGGCTCCAGCTCCACTCCACCACCGCGCGCAGCGTCTGGTGGCGGGCGGCGGCGGTGCGGTCGCCGCGCGACAGCAGCCGGAAGCGGCCGTGCTCGGCCAGCCGGTCGGCGATCTCCGCCACCCCGGACGTGCGCACCCGCGCCGCCGCCAGCTCGATCGCCAGCGGCAGCCCGTCGAGCGCGGCGCAGATCCGCAGCACCGCGTCCAGGTTGCCGGGGTCGAGCGCGAACCCCTGCCGCACGGCCGCCGCCCGGTCGGCGAACAGCCGGACCGCCGGGTAGCTCAACGGGTCCCGCGCGTCGGGCGGCGGGGTGGGCAGCGGCGAGAGCGGGACGATGTGCTCGCCGGTGATGCCCAGCGGCTCCCTGCTGGTGGCCAGGATCGACACGCCGGGGCACTGGGCGAGCAGGCGCCGGGCCAGCGCGGCGGCCTCGTCTATGACGTGCTCGCAGTTGTCGAGGACGAGCCGCAGCTCCTGCCCGGCCAGCGCGGCGACCAGCCGCTCCACCGGATCGGGCCCACCGGCGGCGGCCGGCCTGAGCGCCGGCTCCCGCAGCCCGAGCGCCCCGAGCACGACCTGCGCCACCTGCCCGCTCGCAACGGCCCCCCTCGGCCCGTCCACGAGCGACAGGTCCACGAACGCCACCGCACCGGCCGGGTGGGTGGTGGATTCGATGGCGAGGCGGGTCTTGCCGGTGCCGCCCGGCCCCACGATGGTGACCAGCCGGGCCGAGCCCAGCGCGGCCAGCCGGGCCAGCTCCTCCTCGCGCCCCACGAAGCTGGTGAGCTGCGCGGGCACCCCCGTCCGGACGGCGGCGGGCCGCGCGGGCGGGCCGCCCGGGTCGGGATGCCCGCGCAGGATCTCCAGGTGCAGGGCGGCGAGCGAGGGTGACGGGTCGGCGCCGAGCTCGTCGGCGAGCAGCCGCCGCCCTTCCTCGTACGCGGCCAGCGCCTCGGCCGGCCGCCCCGCCGCGTGCAGGGCCCGCATGAGCAGCTCGCGACCCCGTTCGCGCAGGGGATGGGCGGCGACCAGCTCGCGCAGCCCGGCGGCGGGCCGGGCGTCGGGGAGTGACAGCTCGGCCTCGTACAGGTCTTCGGTGGCGGTGAGCCGCAGCTCCTCCAGCCGCACGGCCTGCGGCTGCGCGAAGGGCGCGCCGGCGACGTCGGCGAAGGCGGGGCCGCGCCACAGCGCGAGCGCTTCCCGCAGCAGCGCGGCGGCCTGGGCGGGCAGCCCGGCGGCGAGCAGGCGGCGCCCTTCGCGGGTCAGCCGTTCAAAGCGGTGGGCGTCCACGGTGTCGGGCTCGGCGGCCAGCCGGTAGCCGGTGCCGTGGAACTCGATGAGACCGGCGGGCAGGTGCCGCCTGAGCCGGGACACCTGCGCCTGGACGGCGTTGGCCGCGCCGGCCGGGGGCCGGTCGCCGTACTGGCCGTCGATGAGCCGTTCGACGCTGACCAGCCGTCCCGCGTCGAGCAGCAGCATGGCCAGCAGGGCGCGCGGCCGGGGCCCGCCGACGGCGACGGGGCCGCCGGCGGCGTCCCATACGGCGAGCGGACCGAGGACACCGAACTGCACGCCCCCGATTGTCCCCCACCTCACCTGGCGAAACGGAATTATCGGTATGCCTACCGATGCACATACGTATTTTCCCGCCGTCACGGAGGGCTTAGCGTCGGGCGGCATCAAGGCGAAACGGCCCGCTCGTCATCCTCCAAGCACCCCCCATCACCCCCCATTTCCCTGACGCCGGCGCGAACCCAGGAGACCCCGGGTCACGCGCGGGCCGCCGCCCGCCCACCAGCGCGCGGCGGCCCAGGGAAAGCGCCGAAAGGAGCAAGACAGCCGTGAAACGCAGAGCCTTACTCGCCGCGGTCGTCGGCATCGCCACGGCCGCGACCGTCGTGTCACCCGCGCACGCCGCCCCTCCGGGAGCGGCCAAATCCCAGGAGAGCGCCGCGGCGGCGGCGGCCGATCCCGCCTCGCTCGCGGCGGCGGTGGCGGACAAGGCCGTCGCCAGCCAGGTGGACGAGCTCACCAGGGGTCCGGACGAGGCTTACAGCAGGGTCTCGGTGACGCCGGGCGCGAGCGACATGTTCTACGTGGCGTACGAGCGTACGTACAAGGGGCTGCCCGTGGTCGGCGGCGACGCCGTCGTGGTCACCGACGCGGCGGGGCACGTCAGGGACACGGCGGCGGCGTCCGGGCCGAGCCCGCGCGGCCTGTCGACCAGGGCCGCGATCACCGCCGGCCGCGCCACCGAGGTCGCGAGGACGAAGCTGGAGCGGGTGGACGACACGGCGGAGCCGCGCCTGGTCGTGCTGGCCTGGGGCGAGCGGCCCCGGCTGGCGTGGGAGGCCGTGGTCAGCGGCGTGGCGGCCGGGAAGCCGAGCATCCAGCACGTGTTCGTGGACGCGCGGACCGGGAAGGTCGCCGACTCCTACGACCTCGTCCGCGCCGGCACCGGCACCGGCTACTACTACGGCCAGGTGACGATCGGCACGAGCGGGTCCGGCAGCTCGTACTCGATGACCGACTCCTCCAGGCCCGGCATCCAGTGCGGCGGGCAGAGCGGCAGCGCCTACACCGGCACGGACGACGCGTGGGGCAACGGCTCCGGCACCAACCTGGAGACGGCGTGCGTGGACGCCCTCTACAGCGTGCAGCGCGAGTGGGACATGCTGCGCGACTGGCTGGGCCGCAACGGCATCAACGGCAGCGGTCGCGGCTTCCCCGCCCGGGTCGGGCTGGCGGACGTGAACGCGTACTGGAACGGCAGCTACACGAACTTCGGCCACAACCAGGCCAACACGCAGCAGGCGACCCCGATCGACGTGGTGGCCCACGAGTTCGGGCACGCGATCTTCCAGACCACGCCGGGCGGCGCCGGCTCCGGCAACGAGAACGGCGGCATCAACGAGGGCACCGGCGACATCTTCGGCGCGCTCACCGAGCACTACGCGAACAACCCCAACGACCCGCCGGACTACCTGGTCGGCGAGGAGGTCAACCTGGTCGGGCAGGGGCCGATCAGGAACATGTACAACCCGGGCGCGCTCGGCGACCCGAACTGCTGGTCATCCTCGATCCCGAACACCGAGGTGCACGCGGCGGCAGGCCCGCTGAACCACTGGTTCTACCTGCTGGCCGAGGGCAACAACCCGGGCGGCGGCAAGCCGTCCAGCCCGATCTGCTCCGGCGGGCCCTCGTCGGTCACCGGCGTCGGCATCCAGAACGCCGGCAAGATCTTCATGGGCGCGCTCGGCAGGAAGACCTCGTCGTGGCGGTACACGAACGTCCGCGCCGCCTCGGTCGCGGCCGCCGTCGAGCTGTTCGGCGCGAACAGCGCGGAGTGCAACACCACCAAGGCCGCGTGGAGCGCGGTGAGCGTGGCGGCCACGTCGGGCGAGCCCGCGTGCGGCACGCCGGGCAACAACGACTTCTCGCTCACGCTCAACCCGTCGTCCGGCAGCGCGACGCCCGGCCAGCAGGTCACGGCCACGGTCAACACGCAGACCACGTCGGGCAGCGCGCAGACGGTGACCCTGTCGGCCTCCGGCGCGCCGTCCGGGACGACGGTGAGCTTCAGCCCCACGTCCGTGACCTCGGGCGGCTCCGCCACGATGACCGTGCGGACCGGCTCGGCCACGCCGCAGGGCACGTACCCGATCACCGTGACCGGCGCCGGCACGACCTCGCACAGCGCCACCTACACGCTCACGGTCGGCCAGGGGCCGAACCCCGGTGACCCGCCGGACGTCAGCCTCACCAACGTCAAGGCGCACCTGACGCAGCTCCAGTCGATCGCCACCGCGAACGGCGGCACCCGCCGCTCCACGGGCAACGGCTACCTGCAGTCGGTGTCGTACATCGAGGAGAAGCTGCGCGCGGCCGGCTACACCGTCACCAGGCAGAGCTGCACCACCTCCTACTGCAGCAGCGGCGCGGGCCCGAACCTGATCGCCGACTGGCCCGGAGGCGACGCGAACCAGGTCATCATGTCCGGGGCGCACCTCGACAGCGTGGCCGCCGGGCCCGGCATCAACGACAACGGCTCAGGCTCGGCCAACCTCCTCGAGGTCGCGCTGACCCTCGCGCAGCGCAACCCGACGCTGGCCAAGCACGTGCGGTTCGGCTGGTGGACGGACGAGGAGCAGGGGCTCAACGGCTCGGAGTACTACGTGGCCTCGCTCAGCTCCACCGAGCGGTCGCGGATCCAGGTCTACTACAACTACGACATGACCGGCTCCACCAACGGCGGCTACTTCATCAACAACATCAACACCACCGGGGCCGCGTACCTGAAGGAGTTCTACGACCGGCTGAGCCTCCAGCCCGAGGAGAACGTCGAAGGCGCCAACCGCTCCGACGACGCCTCCTTCCGCAACGCCGGCATCGCCAGCTCCGGCGTCGCCGCCGGCGCCAGCGCCACCAAGACTTCGGCGCAGGCCGCCAAGTGGGGCGGCACGGCGGGGCGCGCGTACGACTCCTGCTACCACTCCGCCTGCGACACCACCAGCAACATCAACGACACCGTCCTCGACCGGGCGGCCGACGCGGCCATGTACGCCATCTGGAAGCAGGCGGTCGGCGGCACCCCGCCCACCCGCGACTTCTCGATGACGGCGAGCCCGGCGAGCGGCACCGTCCAGGCCGGCTCACCGGCCACCTCCACCATCGGCACCAGCACCACGGCCGGCACCGCCCAGACCGTGAACCTGTCGGCCGGCGGGCTGCCGTCCGGCGCCGCCGCCACCTTCAACCCGGCCTCGGTGACCTCCGGCGGGTCGGCCACGCTGACCATCACGACCGCGCCCACCACCCCCGCCGGTAACTACACCGTCACGGTGACCGGCACCGGCGAGACGGCCACGCACACGACGACGTACGCGCTGACCGTCCAGGGCACCTCGGGCGGCCGGACGTTCACCAACGACACCGACTACCCGATCCAGGACTACGCCAACACCCAGAGCTCGATCACCTCCACCGCGACGGGCACCGCGACCTCGCCGGTCCGGCTGTCCATCACGATCAGCCACACGTGCGCGGAGGACCTCGACATCTGGCTGCGCGGGCCCAACGGCACCTGGTACGCGGTCGACCGGTACGGCGGCACGACCTGCACCGAGTACGGCACCAGGACGTTCTCCGTCCCGGTGAGCCAGCAGGCGGCCGGCACGTGGGTGCTCGACATCGAGGACGTCTACTCCGGTGACACCGGCTACCTCGACTCGTGGAGCATCACGGTCTGACCGCTTCCCTCAGGACTCGGGGGTGACGGGCCCCGGCCGGTGCTCCGGCCGGGGCTCTCTCACCTCCGCCCGCGTGCGCACGCCGAGCTTCTGCAGCACGCGGGCCACGTGGGTGTCCACCGTGCGCTGCGACAGGAACAGCACCTCGGCGATCTCCCTGTTCGTCCGGCCGAGCGCGACCAGCCTGGCCACCTCGCTCTCGCGCGGCGACAACACCCCGCCGCCGCCCCTCCTGCTCCGCCGCGCGACCGGCCGCCCGGGGCCCAGCTCCCGCAGCAGCCGCCGGCACCGGGCCGCGTCATGCGTCGCCCCGAGCGCCGCATACCGCTCGGCGGCCTCCGCGATCAGATCGGCGGCCCGCTCCCGCTGACCGCCCGGCTCGCGGTCGATGGCGCGCTCTCGCTGGCCGTTCCGCTCGCGGTCGGCGGCGCGCTCGCGCTGGGCGGTCCGGTCCTGGTCCGCGAGGGTGAGCCGCGCGCCCGCCTCCAGCTCGGCGGTCCGTGCCGCCGCATAGGGGCGCGGCATCGCGAGGTACGCGGCCCGCGCCCGCGCGTAGCGGCGGGCGGCCTCGTCGCAGGCGCCCGCGGCGCCGGCCAGGGCCCCCCGGGCCAGGTCGAGCCCGGCGTGCGCGGACGGCGCGTTCCTGCCCTCGATGCCGGCCGCGAACTCGGCGACCAGCCCCGCCGCCGCCTCCGAGCGGCCCGCCTTGAGCAGCGCGGTGACGGCCGCGGGGACGAGCTGGTCGCCCCACACCCACACCCCCTTGCGCCGAAGCCGGGTCACCGCGAGGTCGGCCGCCGCCAGCGCGGGCTCCAGGGCGCCCCTGGTCAGGTGCAGCTCGACGAGCCCGCTCGACCCGGCCACGGCGACCGGCAGGAACCCGGAGTCGAGGTCCCGCACGCCGGCCGCCTCCAGGTGCTCGCCGGCCTCGTCCCACTCGCCCCTGGCCAGGGCCAGGACGCCGAGCGCGAGCCGGGCCTCGACGGCCAGCAGCGGCGCCTCGTACGTCATCTCGACGGCGGCCAGCGCCCGCTCGCGCAGCCCGTCCCAGCGGCCGGTGAGCAGGTCGAGCCGGATGGACGACATCTCGACCAGGAACGCCGGGTACAGGGCGCCGGTCTCCTCGGCGACGCGCCTGCTGCGCTCGGCGAACCTCCCGGCGGCGGCGTAGTGGCCGAGGGCGAGCGCGGCGTCGTACAGGTTGGAGTAGCCGCGGGCCACCTGGCGGCGTACGGCGGTGGACGGGTCGTTGACCGGCAGCGTGCCGGCCAGCTCGAACGCGTCGGGCGAGCCGACCAGCATGGCCATGCTGACCTTGTTGGCCTGGACGGCGGCCGTCAGCTCCGGGTCCTGACCCTCCACCAGCAGTTTCTCCGCCTGCGTCATCCATTCCTCGTGCATGGCCAGCGGCTCGCCGCCCCACACGGGCATGGCCAGCAGGGCCAGGCCGCGGGCGGCCAGCGAGGGGCTGTCGGCCAGGTCGGGGAGGGCGGCGAGGATCTCCTGGCGGCCGGCGGTGATCGCGCCGGCCTGGTTGGACAGCAGGACGCCGAGGTTGAGCCGGGCCTCGCCGCGTACCCGGGGGGAGAGGAAGTCGTCGGACAGGAGGTGGCGCAGGATGCGGACGACGCGGCGGTGCGACAGGCCGATGGCGGCGACGCGGCTGAGCCGCAGCGCCAGCGGGCCGCGCGCCTGCGTGGGCAGCTTCGGGTCGGCGAGCAGGCCGTCCAGCAGCTCGACGGCGAGGGGGATGTCGCCGATGGCGGCGGCGTGGTCGGCGGCGGCGGCGCCGTGCCGCTGCCAGGCGGCGACGTCGCCGGCGTGGCGGGCGTGGTGGGCGAGCTGGACGAGGGGCGGCGGGTCCAGCGCGGCCAGGGCGGCCATGGCGCGGCGGTGCGCGAGCCGCCGGTCGGGGCCGGGGATGGCGTCGTAGACGGCCTGCTGGGCGAGGGTGTGGCGGAAGCCGTACAGGCCGTCGGGCTGCTCGCGCAGCACGCCGGCCTGGAGCGCCTCGCTCAGCCCGGATCCGCCCGAGACGGTGGTGATGAGCGGTTCGTCCGCGGGGAGCCGCAGGACGGCGGCGGCGTGGACGGCGTGCAGGGCGGCCGGCGACAGGCCGGTGAGGCGCTCGGCCATGGCCTCGCGCAGCAGCACGGGCACGCCCATCCGGTCGAGCGCTTCGGGCTCGGGCAGGCGGCCCTCGCCGTCGAGGAGCGAGCGCACGACCTCCTCGATCACGAACGGCACCCCGGCCGTGCGCTCGTGCAGCTTGCGGGCGAAGGCCGCGGAGATCCCGGAGCCCCCGGAGCCCCCGGAGCTCCCGGAGCTCCCGGCGAGTGCGGCCGGCCCGGAAGGCCCGTCAGGCGCCGACGCGAGCAGCGTTCCCGCGAGGCTGCGCACGTCCTCGACGTCGAGCGGGGTCAGCGAGATCACCTCGCTGCGCACGCCGGGCGTGCGCCGGTAGGCGTGCCCGAACGGCAGCCCCGGCACCGGCAGGTCCTCCCGCCGGAACGTCACGACGAGCGCCAGCCCCTCGGGCGGCTGGTCGGTGAGGAAGCGCAGCAGGTCGCGGGTGCCGTCGTCGGCCCAGTGCAGGTCCTCGACGACGAGCACGACGGGCCCGGCGGCGCCGAGCAGGGCGTGCACGGCGCGGAAGAGGTGGTGCCGCTCGGCGCGCGGGTCGCCCATGGGCGGCGGGGTGGGCGCGGGCGGCAGGTGCCCGGCCAGCTCGGGCAGGTAGCCGCGCAGCGCCCCGGTGACGGGGCTGAGCCGGTCGCGCTCGGGCAGGGCGGCCGCGACGTGCCGCAGCGCGTCGAACACGGGCCCGTACGGGAACGGCTCGCGGATCTGGTGACAGTGCCCGATCAGCACGGTCGCTTCGGTGAGCGGGCCGATCGCGGCTCGGACGAGGCTGGTCTTGCCGATCCCCGCCTCGCCCTGCACCTGGATGACGGCGGGCGGGCAGGTGATGGCGCCGATGAGTAATCGCAGGGGGGCGTCGCGCCCGACCAGCGCAGGAGAAGCCAGGCTTGCCATCGGGGTCTCCGTAACAGTGGCAGGTTCTCTCCATTCACCTCGCGAGTGTGCTGGCTTCTCACTGTTTCGTCCATCGCCTGTCGGATCGGTTCGTCAGATCCGCGTTTCGTGTCCCGTACATGATCTTGATGGGTGATAATGATCTTGTGCGAGCCCTGACCGCAGCCGGGGCTCGCACGCCTGCCGCAGGTAGGCTGGGCCCATCATGGAGACCACCGTGGGGCTGCGGGAACGCAAGAAGGCCGAGACCCGGCAGGCCGTGCACGAGGCGGCCCTGCGGCTCGTGGTCGAGCACGGCCTCGACGCCGTCACCGTCGAGGCGATCGCCGACGCCGCCAACATCTCGCGCCGCACGTTCTCCAACTACTTCTCCGGCAAGGAGGACGCGCTCCTCTACGGCGAGGAGCAGCGCATCCGGGCCCTGGTGGAGCAGGTGCGCGCCCAGCCAGAGGGGCTGACGGCCTGGCAGGCGCTGCGGGCCTCCATCGAGGACCTGCACCGGGAGCTGGGGGAGCCGGAGCGCGAGTGGGCGCTGCGCACCCGCCTCGCCAAGCGCCACCCCTCGCTCCTGGCCCGCCAGCTCGCCAACCACGCGGCGCTCGAACGCGACCTGGCCGAGGCCGTCGCCGGGCGGGAGAGCGCGGTGCCGGGGCGGGTGCTGGCGGCGGCCTTCCTGGTGGGGCTGCGGGTGTCCACCCACGTGTGGACGGAGGAGCACGAGGCCCGCACGTTGCGCGAGGTCATGAACGAGACCCTCGACCACCTCGCCCAGCCGTTCGCCTGACGACGTGCGAGCGCCCGCCCCCGCGGTGCTCGGTCAGGAATCGCGGGGACGGGCGCTCGGTCCGGAGGGTCAGGAGCAGGCGGCTCCCGCGGGCTGGCTGCTGGGCCCGTTGGCGGTGAAGCCGACGGCCACCGACGCGCCCGGCGCCAGGTTCTTCGACCAATCGGGGCCCTTGGCGGTCCACGTCGTGCCCGACTGCGTCACGACCGCGTTCCAGCCGTTGTTGAGCGTCACCCCCGACGGGAACGTCCAGGTGGCGCTCCAGCCGGAGATGGTCGAGGTGCCGGTGTTCTTGACGGTCAGCTCGCCCTGGAAGCCGCCCTGCCAGGAGTTCGTCTCCTTGTAGGTGACCGTGCACTGCCCGGGAGGAGGAGTGACGGGAGGCGTCGTGGTGGAGCCGCCACCGCCCACGGGCGGGATCAGGTACGGCTGGAGGATGTCCTGCTTGGCCTGGTTGATGGTGGTCCAGTCGTCGTTGGCGATGCCGCCGGTGTCACCGGAGTTGGGGTTCCACGACCAGTACGTGAACGACATCCCGTTCACCCCGGTCCCCATGTACTTCATCAGCTCCTGCAGCCACACCTTGTCCACGTTGGAGGTCATCGTGGTGCCGAACTCGCCGAGCATGATCGGCGCGATGTTCTGCTTGTAGAGGTAGCCCCAGTACTTGTCCCAGATGGCCGGCATGTTGGCCGGGTAGTCGGGCGCGTCGAACCACGACTGGTGGTAGACGGAGGTGGCGTACTCGTGCGGCGAGTAGACGAGCCGGTTGGCCACGTTGAGCCGCACCGGGTACTGCCCGGCCTTGGTCAGGTTGCCGCCCCACCAGCCGCAGTCCTCGTCGTTGGACGGGTCGCCGTCCCAGACGTTCGACAGGCCGCCGCTCGGGCAGCTCACGCCCTCGACGAAGATCAGCCAGTTGGGGTTGACGGACAGGACGGCGTTGCCGGCGCGCTCGGCGGCCAGGCGCCAGTCGCGGTTCTGGTCGCCGCAGCCCCAGCAGGCACCGGTGGCGTTCGGGTTGGTGCCTTCGGCGTGCGGCTCGTTGTGCAGGTCGGCGCCGATGACCGTGGTGTTGCCGGCGTAGTGCTGGGCCAGCGCCTTCCAGTCGTTGATCCAGGTGCTCTCCGGGGTGGCGGAGACGTACCAGAGCGGGGACTGCCCGGCGGAGGTGGGGCGGTGGCGGTCGAGGATGATCCGCATGCCCTTGCTGCCGGCGTAGTCGACGACCTTGTCCAGGATCTGCAGCGGCGTCAGCCCGATCAGGTCGGGGTTGACGTAGTCGTTGATGCCGGTGGCGGTGGCGCCGGGCTTGAGCGCGTCGTTGGAGTACGGCACCCGCAGCGTGTTGTAGCCCAGCGAGGCCATCTTGTCGATCTGGCCCTTCCAGGGGTTGCTGGACCACAGGCCGTGGAAGGTCTTGTTGTCGGTCTCCATGCCGAACCAGTTGATCCCGGTCAGGCGCACCGTCGCACCGGTGCTGTCGACGATCTTGTTGCCGCTCGTCCGCAGGTATCCCGTGCCCGTGCCGGCCGCGGCCGAGGCGGGGGTGGAGGTCACGGCGACGGCGACCGCGGCCGCGGTGACCAGCGTGGCCAGTGCGGCCGTCGCGGCCTTGGGCAGGTGCATGAAGGTGCCCTTTCGGAAAGGGGTTGGGGCGCGGCGATATGCTCGCCACGCCCCCGGCGCACGTCAATGCGTCACGCCCGCATCATGCCTCTGACCTGCGACGACGTGTGAAAGTTTCACATCGTCCACTGCTGCGGGAACAGGCCGTTGCAGTCGTAGATCTGCAGCTTGGTGCCGTTGGCGGTGGCGCCTTGTGGCGCGTCCAGGCAGCGGCCCGACTGCGGGTTGAACAGGGAGCCGTCCGAGCGGTGCACCCACTTCTGGGCGCCGCTGCCGTTGCACTCCCAGAGCTGCACCTTGGTGTGGTTGGCGGTGCCCTGCGCGTCCACGTCCAGGCACTTGCCGAACGCGCGCAGGCTGCCCTCCGGGTGCGTGGACCAGCGCTGGCCGGTGGCGACGCCGCAGTCCCAGAGCTGGGCGGCGTTGCCGTTGGCGTTGGTGTTGGTGTCGACGTCCAGGCACTTGCCGCCGGGCCCGACGACCTGCACGGCCGGCGCGGGCAGCGTGCCGAGGCCGTACCTGACCTGGCACTGGTTGCCCGTCAGGTGGGTGGCGGTCAGGTAGAGGAAGCCGGTGCCGTTCGCCGACGGCACGATGGGCGAGCTGTAGCCGGGGCAGGACGGCTCGCCGGGGTTGTAGCCGCCGGTGGGCGCGGTGAGCACGGGCGCCTCGATCTCGGTCCACGCGCCGGCGCCGAGGTTGGTGTTGGCGAACAGCACCTGGCCGGACTCGCCCAGCACGGTCTTGTTGCCGGTCGGCCCGGCCACGACGCGCTGGCCGGACAGCAGCAGCGTGCCGTTGGCGCCGCCGCCGGGCAGCCACGTGACGTACGGGGTGTGCAGCAGTTCCCGCTGGTCGGCGGTGCGCACGAGCGTGCCGGCCCCCGAGCCCCAGCTCAGGCCGTCGGAGCTGGTCTTGATGTAGACCTCGCACGCGTGGTCGGCGTCCGTGGCGTCCCTGCACAGCTCGTACGCCATCAGGAACGTGCCGTTCGGCAGCCCCGTCACGATCGACATGCCCGGCCGGGCCAGGTTGTCGTTCGGGAAGGCGACGTCCTGCGTCATCGTCGAGCTCCAGGTCTGGCCGCCGTTCGTGGAGGTGTAGTGGCCGATGACCTGGTTGTTGGTGGCGCTGTTCGCGGGCCGCTCGTCGGAGATGAAGCAGGCCAGCGTGTTGTTCGGGGCGAGCAGGAACCACGGCTCCCAGATGCCGTGCCCGATCGTGTCGGGCAGGCCGCTGGTCTGCGTGCAGTTCGACAGGTACGTCCACGTCACGCCGTGGTCGGTGCTCTTGAACACCTCGACCTTCTGCGCCGTGTAGTCGCCCTCCACCCAGGCGGTCCCGGCGGCCAGGACGTCGCCCTGGTTGAGGCCGTTGGCGGTGCGCGGCACCTCGTACAGGACGGGCGCGCCGATCCCCCAGCCCGGGGTGTGGGAGGTGATGGTGGAGATCGGGTTCGCCGACCAGGTGCGGCCGCCGTCGGTGCTGCGGTAGATGGGGAACGAGGCGGGCGCGTTGTGGCCGCGTTTGGCGAACGTGGCCAGCATCGTCTCGTTCGCCGAGCCGTCGTGGTCGAGCCGGACCGCCCTGGGGTAGCTGGCGTCACCCTGGGGGAACGTGGTCAGGTTCGGGGAGTAGAGCACCTGGCCGGCGGGCGCCGCCGAGGCGGGTCCGGCCAGGGCTCCCAGGCTGGTGGCGATCAGGGCTAACGTGGTCAGAAGCCGCGCGGGGGATGTGAGTCGCACGTGCTGATCTCTCCTTAGCGGTCGTCCCCGATGACGGGGTCGGTGTGGGTGTCCACGTCCAGGGCGGAGCGGGCGATGACGGCGCCGTCGCTGACCAGCGCCACGTGCAGGCGCCCGCTGGTCCAGCCGGCCGGCAGCTCGGCGCGCACCTCGGCGGCGCCGCTGAGCAGGAACGGCTTGGCCTCGATCCACGGGCCGTCGGCGTCGAAGGCGGCGGGGGCGGCGCCGAAGACGGGGGTCCAGGCGGTGCGCAGGTGGCCGTTGACCGGCTCGGTGCCGTGGTGCGAGACGCGCACGGGCACGCTCACCTCGCGCGACTCGCTGAGCAGGTCACGGCCGGGCGCGACGGGCACGACGTCGAGCACGAGCGTGGTCGTGGCGTTGACGTCGGCCGGGTTCACGCCGGCCAGGTCCTTGGCGCGGCGCTCGAAGTCCAGCAGGCCGGCCATCTCGTGCTCGATGTCGTACAGCTCGGTGTAGACGTAGCCGGCCACGCGGTCGTGGCGGCGCAGCTCCTGGGTCTGCCAGCGCAGCTGCCAGCCCCGCTCGACGGAGGTGAAGCCGGTGCCGTACTCGCTGTTGAGGTTCGGCAGGCCGCGCAGCGGCTGGTCGGGGTGGCCGGCGAGCTTCTTGCGGACCACGAAGTCGGGGCCGAGCTTGACGGGGAAGTCGTCCTGCTCGCCGTTCAGCAGCGCGGCGACGGTCCTGCCCCAGGAGGCGGCGGACTCGTCGTAGTAGTGCCAGTCGAGCAGGTCCGTCTTGACGTGCGTCCAGCCGGAGTTGTCGACGGCGGGCCGGCTCGCGTCGAGCGCCTTGAGCAGGTCGTACGCCTGCGCGGTCGCCCGCTGCTTGGCCGGGTCGCCGG
Organism: Nonomuraea composti; assembly: GCF_012034275.1. Taxonomy (NCBI): domain Bacteria; kingdom Bacillati; phylum Actinomycetota; class Actinomycetes; order Streptosporangiales; family Streptosporangiaceae; genus Nonomuraea; species Nonomuraea composti. Next base: position 97,223 of record NZ_JAATEP010000027.1, read on the forward strand.
GAATGTCCCAGTCGAGGCCCCATTCCTCGTTGTAGAGGCCCCAGATGATGATCGCGGGGGAGTTGCCGTCCCGCTCGACCATGGGCGCGATCTGCTCCTCGAACGCCGCCACCGAGTCGGCGGAGAAGCGGCCGGTCGCGGCCGGCTCGGCCCACACGAGCATGCCGAGCACGTCGGCATGGTGGACGAAGCGCGGGTCCTCCAGCTTGAGGTGCTTGCGCACCAGGTTGTATCCGGCGGCGGCGGCCAGCTCGATGTCGCGGCGCAGCGCGGCGTCGTCGGGCGGGGTGATGCCGGTGCGCGGCCAGTAGCCCTGGTCGAGCACGCCGCGCACGAACAGGCGGCTGCCGTTCAGGTACAGGTCCTCGCCGATCACCTCGATGCGGCGCAGCCCGGTGTAGGCGGCGACGGTGTCGGTGCCGTCGGCCGAGGTGAGCGTGGCGTCCACGTGGTACAGGTGCGGGTCTTCGGGCGACCACAGGCGCGGCTCGGCCACCGGGAGCACGGCCTCGGCCACACCGTCCACCACGGGCACCTCGACGCTCAGGGACGTGCCGCGCAGGGCCAGCGTGAGCGTAGAGTCAGCGGTGCCAGAGACGCGGGCCTCGACCTCGATGGCGTTCAGCGCCTGCGACGGGCGCAGCTTCAGCGCCGCCAGGTGGGTGGCGGGCCTGGCCTCCAGCCAGACGCTCTGCCAGATGCCCGACGACGGCGTGAAGCAGACGCCGTCGAAGTCGTCGCGCGGAATGCTGCGCTGCTTGCCGTGCGCGATCTCGCGCTTGTCCAGCGGCGCGGAGACCCGGACGACGACCTCCTGCTCGCCCTCCTTGAGCGCGTCGGTGATGTCGGCCTCGAACGGCGTGTAACCGCCCCGGTGGCTGACCACCTCCACGCCGTTCACCCACACGGTGGCCTCGTGGTGCACGGCGCCGAACTGCAGCACCACCCGCTGCCCCGCCCATCCGCCGGGCACCGTGAACGTGCGGCGGTACCAGGCCAGGGGCAGCCAGTGCGCCTCGATGCCGGACGCCGGGGTCTCCCAGGCGAAGGGCACGGTGATGGTCCGGGTGTAGTCGCGCTCGGTGTCGGCCCGGAAGTCCCAGTCGCCGTTCAGGCTGGCCCAGGCATGTGACCGGTCGAAATGCGGCCGGGGGTACTCCATGGTGCTCTCTTTCATGATCCGGGTCAGCCCTTGACGCTGCCCGCGAGGATTCCGTTGATGAAGTGGCGCTGCAGCAGGACGAAGATCACCAGCAGCGGCAGCATGGCGATGCTGCCGGCGGCCAGCAGCTCGCCCCACACGGTGGCGAAGTCGGCGCCGATGCGGTTGCCGGTGACGTTCTGCGCCAGCGTGGCCAGCACCACCTGGAGCGTCTGGTGCTCGGTGTCGTTGACGGCGACGACCGGCCAGACGAAGTCGTTGTAGATGTTCATCGTGGTCAGCACGGCCAGCGCGGCCAGGCCCGGCCGGATCACCGGCAGCACGACCTTGTAGAAGATGCCGAACTCGCCGGCCCCGTCCACCCGCCCCGCGTCGATCAGCTCGTTCGGGATGGCGGCGATCGTCTGCCGCATCCAGAAGATGCTGAACGCGTCCACGCTGCCCGGCAGGATCAGCGCCTGGTAGGTGTTCACCCAGCCCAGCGCGCTCATCTCCAGCAGCAACGGGATGATCAGCACCAGCGTCGGCAGCATCAGCGTCAGCAGCACGACGCCGAAGAGCACGTTCTTGAACGGGAAGTCGTACTTCGCGAAGGCGTAGCCGGCCAGCGGGCAGAAGACCATCGTCATCCCGCCCTTGACCAGCAGCACCAGCGCCGTGTTCAGGAACCCGGTGCCGATCGGCACGTCGGCGAACATCGCCCGGTAGTTGTCCAGCGTCAGCTCGCCGATCGACAGCGGGCTGGCGATGATCTCGGCCGCCGGTTTGAGCGAGGAGCTGACCGCCCACCAGATCGGGTACAGGAACACGATCGCGAGCAGCGTCAGCAGCACGTACTGGCCGATGCCCGGCCGGTTGCGGCTCATGAGACCTCGTCCTTCGGGCGCAGCATCCTGACCGACACCAGCGACAGGCCGAAGACCAGCAGGACCAGCAGGAACGAGTTCGCGGCGCCGGTGCCCAGGTCGGAGGCGTTGATGTGGTCGTACAGGTAGAGCCCCGCGGTGGTGGTGGAGCCGTACGGGCCGCCCTCGGTGACCACGCGCGGCTCGGTGAACATCTGGAAGACCGCCAGCGTCTGGATGACCACGAGGAACGCCATGCTGCGGCGCACCAGCGGCACGGTGATCGACCAGAACTGCCGCCAGCGGGAGGCGCCGTCGAGTGACGCGGCCTCGTACACGCCGCCGGGGACCGCCTGCAGCCCCGCGAGCAGGATGATGATCGCGAACCCGGTGGTCTTCCACAGGAACAGCAGCGCCAGCGTCGGCTTCGACCACGCCGTGGACGTCAGCCACGCCACGTCGGGCAGGCCCACCAGGTTGAGCAGGTAGTTGACCAGCCCGTAGTCCTGGTCGAACACCACGATCCACACCTGCGCCATCGCCACCAGCGGCGTCACGAACGGCACGATGAACGCCACCCGGAAGAAGCCGCGCAGCCGCAGCTTGGCGTTGGCCAGCAGCACCGCGCCGCCCAGCCCGGCGACGATCTGCAGCGGCACGATCAGCAGCCACATGACGGCGCTGTTGCCGAGCGACGACCAGAACTCCGGGCTGGTCAGCAGGTACAGGTAGTTGTCGAAGCCGACCCAGCGGGCCTGGCTCCCGCCCCGCCAGCGCATGAAGCTGAGCTGCAGGGCGTAGATCAGCGGGTAGAGCCCGAACGCGCCGAAGACGGCGAAGAACGGGGCGATGAACAGGTACGGCGTCAGCCGGACGGAACGCAGCCTCATGAGCGGTCGATCAGGTTCTTCTGAATCTTCTCGGCCGAGTCGCTGATCACTTGGTCAGGGGACATCTTGCCTTCCATCAGGCGTTGCATGTTGTTGCCCAGGTAGTCGACCGACTGCGCCCACCACCACGGGATCGGCGCGGCGGCGGGGATGCTCGCCCCGGCCTCGACGGCGACCTTCCACAGGTCCTGGCCGCCGAGCGCGTCGATCGGCTTGAACAGCGGCTTGGCCGGGTCGGCCGCCGGGGTGTAGCTGGGGATGGAGGTGGACAGGCCGCCGGGGTAGACGTCGTTGGGGCCGTACACGGCGGTGTAGCCGGGCTCCTTGAAGCACAGGAACTCGTACAGCAGCCAGGCCAGCTCCGGGTTCTTGGCCTTGGCGGGGATGATGAAGCTGCTGCCGCCCATCGCGCCGCTGCGCGCGCCGCCCGGCGTCCACGCCGGCAGCGGCGCCGCCCGCCACTTGCCCTTGGTGTTCTTGAGGAGCTGCTGCGGCGCGAACGACCACCAGATCGCCCACGGCACGAACACCTGCTGGCCGTTGTCGAGCGTGTTGACGTCGGCCTGCTCCAGGTAGGGGGCGTGGGTGACGAGGTCGTCCTTGACCGCGCCCTGGATCCAGGTGAAGATCCGCCGGTACTCCTCGGAGTCGAGCCGCAGCTTGCCCTGCGCGTCGGTGAGGCTCGTGCCCTGCTGGTTGGCCAGCATCTCCAGCCAGAGCTGGCTGAGGAACGGCGTCTTCTCCAGGTGGATGGGCTTGGTCTTCGGGTCCTTCTCCTTGATCGTCTGGGCGGCTTTGAGCAGGTCGTCGTACGTGGCGAGGGTCGCCGGGTCGATGCCCGCCTTGTCGAGGACGTCCTCGCGGTACCAGAGCAGGCCCGGGTCCAGGTCCCACGGGACGCCGTAGATCTTGCCGCCCACGGTGTTGACCGACAGCTTGTACGCCGACGTCTGGTCCTTGTAGGGCGCGATGAGGTCGGTCAGGTCGAAGAGGTGCTCGGCCTGCCCGCCGATCTTGGCGTCGTCCCAGAAGCTGCCGTCGGGCACGTCGGTGCCGCTGATCAGGGTGTTGGCCAGCTTGGCGTCGATGTCCACGGCCTGGTGGTTGACCTTGACGTTCGGGTACGCCTGGCGGAACTTGGCGATCGCCGCGTCGAACACCTTGAACAGGTCCCCCGACCGGTTCCAGATCGTGATCTCGCCCTTGGCCGACGACGCGGAGGCGGTGGGCGCGGCCAGCTTGCTCGGCTGCGCGCCGGTGCCGCCCGGCGCCGCGCACGCGGCGGCCAGCGAGCCGGTGGCGGCGAGCGCGCCGACACCGAGGGCTCCCTTGAGGAAGCCGCGGCGGCCAATGGGTGATGTAGTCATCTTCGACTCCTCGCCGGACGGGGGAAGGCGTTGTGAATGCTCTGCAACGATGCAGACATAATGCATACTCGTCTGCAACGATGCAAGACCAGGTTTAGGATCTTCCCAAGAACGGCAGCCGGAGGTATAGGAGACGCATGGCCGGTCCAACCCTGCGCGATGTCGCGAAACTGGCGAACGTGTCCATCCGAACGGTGTCGAACGTCGTCAACGGATACGCGCCGGTCTCCGACGAGCTGCGCGCCCGGGTGCAGGTGGCGCTCGACGAGCTCGACTACCGCCCCAACCTCATCGCCCGCAACCTCAAGCAGGGCCGCACCGGGATGATCGCCTTCGTGGTGCCCGAGCTGGACGTGCCGTACTTCGCCGAGCTGGCCCGCGAGGTGATCAAGGCCGCCCGCGTCCACGGATACGTCGTGATGATCGACCAGACCGACGGCGACGGCGACAAGGAACGCGAGCTGCTCGGGCGCGACTCGCGGGCCACCATGTTCGACGGCCTGCTGCTCAGCCCCCTGTCCGTCTCCGCCGAGGAGCTGCGCGAGCGCGGCAACCGCGTCCCGATCGTGCTGCTCGGCGAGCACATCTACAACGGCAGCTTCCCCCACGTCGCCATGGACAACGTCGCCGCCGCCCGCGACGCCACCGCCCACCTGCTGGAGCTCGGCCGCCGCCGCGTCGCGGCCATCGGCGACCAGCCGTACGCGACCGGCGAGACCGCCCAGCTCCGCACCGCCGGCTACCGGCAGGCGCACGCCCGCGCCGGGCTGGAGGTGCACGACGAGCTGATCGTGCCCACCGCCCACTTCCACCGGCGGCTGGGCGCCGAGGCCATGGAGCGGCTGCTGGCCCTGCCCGAGCCGCCCGACGCCGTCTTCTGCTACAACGACCTGCTCGCCCTCGGCGCTATCAGGGCCCTGACCAGGGCCGGTCGCCGCGTCCCCGACGACGTCGCGGTGGTCGGGGTGGACGACATCGAGGAGGGCCAGTACAGCACGCCCAGCCTCACCACGGTCGCCCCCGACAAGGGGGAGATCGCCCGGCGGGCGGTGGACACGCTGATGGAGTCGATCAGGGGCGAGCTCGGCCCGCCACCCGAGATCGTGGTGCCGCACCGGCTGATCGTCAGGGAGAGCACCGCCGGCGAGGAGTAGGGCGGGCCGGGGTCGTGGGCCGGGGTAGTGCGGGCACTACCTGAAGTCCTCGTTCCCGCGCCCGTGTGCGGGCGGCCTGACGCGGCTTGGATGGCCGGTATGAATCATGAAATGCCAGGGCGCTGGGTCGAGGGCGCCGGACTGCTGCTGGGCCCCCTGCTGCTCGCCGCCGGAGTCCTCACCCGTCTGGGACAGGACGACTTCTTCCCCGGACAACTCGCCGCCTACGCCGCCGACCCCGCCCGGATGGCCTGGTCCTACGCCCTGTACGCGGCCGGCACCGTGCTCCTGTGGCCCGCCGTGACCGCCCTCGGCCGGCGCATCGGACCCACGGGGTGGGCGCGGTGGGGCGTCACGCTTGTCGTGCTCGGGCTGTTCGGGCGCGTGTTCCACGCCGGGATCAGCCACCTGGCGTTCCAGCTCGTGGACGTGCTCGGCCTGGAGGCCGCGCAGCGGGCCGTGCAGGGCACGTACGGCGCCTTCCACGTCTTCAAGGCCACCAACGTGTGCATCATGGGCGGCTGGATCGTCCTGGCCGTCGCCGCCTACCGGGCCAGGGCGCTGAGCCTGGTGCGGTGCGTGGCGCTGGGCCTGGCGGCCGGGCTGCCGCTGGGCGTGCTCAAGGGCAGCACCGACCCGTTCGCCCTGGCGGCCATCGCCGGGTTGATCATCGCGCTGGTGCCCCTGGGCGTCACGGTGCTCCGGGAAGGGCCGGCGCCACGGTGGTGGGCGGTGGGGCTGGCGGTCGCGTTCGTGCCCGCCGCCTTCCTACTGGGCCTGTCGGGGTAGGCGCGAGCCCAGCGCCAGCAGGCCCGCGACCAGGTACGGCCAGTTGAACAGGGCCAAGGTGCTGGAGCAGCCGTGTCCCGCACCCGACAGGAACCAGGCGACCGGCATGTAGAGCGCGGGCACCAGCAGCACCAGGCCGAGGAACGGCGCGGCCCGATGCCCGGCCAGCACGGCGCCGATCGTGGCCCCGGGCGGGACAGTAGCAAGGCGACGAGGGCGGCAGCCGCGCAGGCCACCGGCAGCCACAGGCCCGCGGGCGCGCCGCAGGGCGAGGCGTAGAGGACGGCGAAGGTCACCGCGTTGACCGCCAGGATGGCTGCCAAACGGAGCATCGGCGGGGGCCTCTCAGTCGGTGAGGAGCTTCACGATGGCGATCACGCCGATGCAGACGATCACCCCGCGCAACACCGGCGCGGGCAGCCTGCGCCCCACCCGCGCCCCGAGGAAGCCCCCCGCCATCGAGCCCAGCGCCACCAGCAGCACCGCCGTCCAGTCCACGTCGGCGACGAGCGCGTACAGGATGGCGGCCGTGCCGTTGACCAGCACGACCAGCACGTTCTTGGCCGCGTTGACGCGTTGCAGCTCCTCGTCGATGAGGATGCCCATCAGGCCGATGAGAAGGATGCCCTGCCCGGCGCCGAAGTAGCCGCCGTACGCGCCGGCCGCCAGCGCGCCCAGCCAGAGCCACGGGCCGCCGTGCGCCCGCTTGGGCCGGTCGGCGAGGGCGCGGCTGAGCCGGGGCTGGATCACGACCAGGGTGCAGGACATCGCGATGAGCACGACCACGACCGCCGTGAACGTGCTCTCCGGCAGGTTGAGCAGGAGCAGCCCGCCCGCCAGCGCGCCCGCCACGGAGGCGGGCGCGAGCCGGAGCAGCCGGCCGCGCTGACCGGTCAGCTCCTCGCGGTATCCGGCGACGCCGGTCAGCCCGCCGGGGACCAGGCCGATGTTGTTGGAGACGTTCGCGGTGATCGGCGGCAGGCCCACCGCGAGCAGCGTGGGGAACGTGATCAGCGATCCGGATCCGACGACGGTGTTGATGGCCCCGCCCGCCACGCCGGCCGCGAGCACCGCGACCATCTCCCAAGGTGTCATGGTCTGCGACTCTAGAGCATGTCTTAACCAGTAAGACAAATCGTACCGCTATGTGAGAAGAATGCTCCGGCCGGACCTGCGGAAAACCACAGCCCGATCCGGGCACGCGCATCATTCCGGCGGCCAGGGCCGAAAACCTAGCGTTCCTGGTCATGAAGGAGAAGTTGTTCGACGTTCCCCGCCGCGTGCTGGCCGGGGTCGCGGCCCTGCTGGCGCTGGCCGCCGTGGTCGTGCTGACCGCCATGTCCGGCAGCACGATGCAGCCGTTGCCCGCCTCGGCGCCGGCCGGGGAGTTCAGCGCGGAGCGGGCACTGAAGCATCTGGAGGCGTTCGCCACCCGGCCCCGGCCGATCGGCGGCCAGGCGAGCGCGCAGGCCAGGGACTACCTGGTGGAGCGGATGCGCGCGGCCGGGCTGGAGGTGCGGGTGCAGCGGGCCGTGGGGGCGAACCCGTCCACGGGGCTGGCGTCGTTCGGCCAGGTGGACAACGTGGTGGCCACCCGGCGCGGCACCGACCCGACGGGCACGGTGGTGATCGCCGCCCACTACGACTCCGCCGCCATGGGGCCGGGCACCTCGGACGACGCGGCGGCCGTGGCGTCGATGCTGGAGACCGTACGGGCGCTGGGCGGAGCGAAGCTCCGCAACGACCTGGTGTTCCTCATGACGGACGGCGAGGAGGACGGCGTGCTCGGCGCCGAGGCGTTCGTCAGGGAGCACCCGCTCGGGAGCAAGGGCGGCGTGCTGCTGAACTGGGAGGCGCGCGGCGTCAGCGGGCCGTCGCTGATGTTCGAGACGTCGCCGGGCAACGCCGGGCTGGTCGGGACGTTCGCCGACGCCGTGCCCTTCCCGAGGGGCGACTCGATGATGGTCGAGCTCTACCGGCTGCTGCCGAACAACACCGACTTCACGCCGATGACCGAGGCCGGGTTCAGGGGCATGAACTTCGCCTACATCCAGGAGTCCTCGCGCTACCACACCGCCGACGACTCCCTTGCGCACCTGAACCGGGGCAGCCTCCAGCACCACGGCACGAACATGCTCGCCCTGGCCCGCACGCTCGGCGCCGCCGACCTGCCGGCGCTGGACGCCGACCACGACGTCACCTACTTCCGGCTCCTCGGCGTCCTGCTCACCTACCCGAACGGGCTGGTGTGGCCGCTGGCCGGGCTCGCCGTCGCCGCGGTGGCCGGGCTGGCGTTCGTGGCGTGGCGGCGGCGCCTGGCCGGGCCGGGGCGGATGGCCGTCGGCGCGATCTCGGGGGTCGTGCCGGTCGTGGCGGCGGCGCTGCTCGCGCAGGGCTTGTGGGAGGTGCTGGTCGCGATGCGGCCCGACTACTACGGCATGGGCGGGCTGCTGCACCGGCCCGACGTGTTCCGCCTGGCCGTCGCGGTGCTGGCCGGGCTGGCGGTGCTCGGCTGGTACCTCCCGCTGCGGCGCAGGCTCGGCCCGGCGGCCTTGGCCATCGGGGCACTGGCCTGGCCCGCGCTGCTCGGCGTGGTGTGCGCGCAGGTCGCGCCGGGCGCCTCGTTCATGTTCGCGCTGCCGGCCCTGTTCGCCGCGCTCGGCGGCCTGGCCGCGCTGCTCCTGCGCCGTCCTGCCCTGAAGGTGGCCGCGCTGACGGCGGGGCTGGTCATGGGGGCGGCGCTGCTGCCCGGGCTGGCGTTGACGGCGTTCGACGGGATGGGGCTGGCGCTCGGCGGGGCGAGCGCGGCGGTGCTGGCACTGTTCGGGCTGGTCGCGCTGCCGGCCGTCGAGCTGTGGCTGCCCGAGCCGCACCGGCCGCTCGCCCGCCCGGTCGCGTTCGGGGTGCCGCTGGTGGCCGCCGCCCTCGCGGTGGCGCTGGTGCCCGCCGGGCTGGCGGTGGACGCGTTCGACGCGGCCCACCCGAGGCGGACGCACCTGGCGTACGTGATGGACGCCGAGACCCGGCAGGCCGGCTGGGTCAGCGCGGACCTCGCCCCGTCCGAGTGGACGAGACGGTACGTCTCCGGCCGCGACACCTCGTCCCTGCCGCCCGGCTACGCCCGCGGCGCCCTGTGGACCGGCCCCGCGCCGGCGGTGGACCTCGACGGGCCGCGCGTCACCGTGCTGCGTCAGGACGGCGGCACGTACCGGCTGCGGGTCACGGCCGGCAGGGGCGCGCGCTCGCTCACCCTGCGCGTCGAGCGGCCGGTCGTCGAGGCCACCGCCAAGGCCGACGGGATGCGGGCCGTGACCGTGCCCGTCACCGGCACCCGGGCCAACACGTGGCCGGGCGAGGTGCGCTTCAGGGGCATCCCGGCGGGCGGTGCGGAGATCACGCTGAAGGTCGCGGGCACGGGCGAGCTGCGGGTGACGGCGATCGGCGAGCGGGACGGGTTCGCCTCCGTGCCCGGGTTCGCGCCGATGCCGGCGGGGCTGGTGGCCGCCACCCGCGAGGACGGCGGCCTGGTCGCGATCACCCGTACGTACCGGCTCTGAGCCGGGGCAGGGCCCGCTTGAGGATCTTGCCGGTGGGGCTCATCGGCAGCTCGTCCACGAACGACACGTGACGGGGATACTTGTACGCGGCCACCCGCTCCCGTACGAAGTCGCGCAGCTCCTCGCAGGTCACGGGGGCGCGCAGGGCGACCACGGCCTCGATCTCCTCGCCCAGCCCGGGGTGCGGCACGCCGAACACGGCCGCCTGCCGCACTGCCGGGTGCTCGTAGAGCACCTCCTCGACCTCGCGCGGGTAGACGGTGTAGCCGCCACGGATGATCACGTCGCGGCGGCGGTCGACGAGGAAGAAGTAGCCGTCGCCGTCCACCCGCCCGAGGTCGCCGGTGTGGAACCAGCCGTCGCGGATCACCTCGGCGGTGGCGGCGGGGTCGTTCCAGTAGCCCTTCATGACGTTGGGGCCGCGCACCACGATCTCGCCGATCTCGCCGGCCGGCAGCTCGCGGCCGTCGTCGCCGACGATCTTCATCTCGACGCCCCTGATGGGCCAGCCGATGGAGCCGGCCCTGCGGTGGGCGCCGCCCCGGTTGGTGGCGGCGACGGGGGAGGTCTCGCTGAGGCCGTACCCCTCGACGATCTCGCAGCCGAAGCGGGTCTCGTAGGCCCGCAGCACGTCCAGCGGCAGCGCGGCCCCGCCGGAGGCGCAGACCCGCAGCATCGACATGTCGGAGGCGCCGGGGTGGTCGAGCAGCGCGATGAACATGGTGGGCACGCCCTGGAAGACGGTCACCCCGTCGCGCCTGATGACCTCCAGGGCGCGGCCGGGGTCGAAGCGGCCGAGCAGCGTCAGGCGGGCGCCGGCGTGCACGGTCGCGTTGAGCGAGCAGGTCTGGCCGAAAGTGTGGTAGAGCGGCAGCGCGCCGAGCACCACGTCGTCCACGCCGAGCGCGTGCATGCGGGCCACGGTGGCGGCGTTGCCGCCCAGGTTCGCGTGGGTGAGCTCGATGCCCTTGGGGCGGCCCGTGGTGCCGGAGGTGTAGTGGATGACGGCGGTGTCGTCGTGCTCCATGTCGGCGACCTCGTGCTCGGCCGCGACGCCGCGCAGCAGCCGCCTGAACTCGCCCGGCACCACGAAGAAGCAGTCGGTGCCGGCCGCGCCCGCCTCGGCCGTCTCGGCGAACGCGTGCCAGGCGATGAGCAGCCGGGCCCGGCAGTCGCCCAGGTAGGCGGCGATCTCGCGGCGTTTCAGCAGCGGATCCAGCGGGACCACCACCGCCCCGGCCCGCAGCACCCCGTAGTAGACGACGCCGAACTCCGGCACGTTCGGCAACATGATCGCGACCCGGTCGCCGGGGCCGATCCCCCTGCACCGCAGCAGGCCCGCCAGGCGGGCGCTCAGCTCGTCGAGGGTGCCGTAGGTGAGCTGCGCCTCGTCCAGCGTGAGAACCGCTCTGCCGCCGAGCCGGGCAGCGGCGGTGTGGAGCCGGTCAGCGAGGTTCATGGAAAGACCGTACGTCCGATCTCCCACGGCTCTCATTGGTCGCGGCGGCCAGTCTTTCCCGCCCGGCATTGGTCGGGAGGGCGTCCTGGAGCGCGATCGCGACGAGCAGCTCCACCAGATCGTTGATCGAGCGCAGGCTGCGGCCGGTGCGCTCCTGGATGCGGCGCATGCGGTACTGGGCGGTGTTCGGGTGGATCTGCAGGCGCTCGGCGGCGGTGCGCAGGTTCAGGTCCGCGGCGGCGAACGCCCTGATCGTGGCGGTCAGCACGCCGCCGCGCGCCCGGTCCTCCGACAGCAGCGCGGTGATGCGCGGGTCCACCAGGTTGCGGGCGGTGTCGTCGGCCTTGAGCGCCAGGTACTGGAAGGGCGTGATCCTGGGCAGCGCGGCCACGCCGCCCTCCTCGGGCACGAAGTCCAGCACGGCCCTGGCCTCCTGGTAGGCCTGCGGGATCTGCGCGGCGCCGGTGCAGACGGTGCTGACGCCCATGGCCAGCCGCACCCCCTCGACGGCCAGGCTCTCCACCACGCCCTGCAGCCGGTCGCACAGCTCCTCCGGCCCGGTGCCGGGGCCGAGCACGGGGACGGCCACGATCTCCGAGCGGCGCACGACCGACAGCGTACGGGTGCCGTTCCCGGCGATCCTGGCGATGGCCGCGCACGCGGAGTGCCGGGCGTCCTCGGGATCGGCGGCGGACCCGGCCAGCACGGCGGTCACCACGAGCAGCGGCGCGCGCACATCGGGGCCGAGTCCGTGCGCCTGCGCGGCGGCCACCTCCCTGCCGCGCGTCGGCGGGCACCCGGACAGCAGCGTCTCCAGCAGGTCGCGGGTCTCGCGCACCGCCTCCGCCGCCGCGTACTGCTGGAACTCCATGTACGCGTTGGCGGCGTGCGTGCTGGCGAAGTCGCAGTACCGCATCAGCGGCGTGGCCAGCGACAGCGCCGCCTCGCGCCCCGCGTACGTGGGCCCGGCCCGCGCGACCACGGCCTCCCAGAACACCTGCTGCCCCACCCGGAAGGCGTTGATGTAGTCGGCCAGCGCCACGCCCGCCCTGGCCCGGCGCATGGCGGCGCGCCGGGTGAAGGAGATGTCCTCCAGCGTCACCGTGCGCTCCTCCAGGAGCACGGCGAGCTTGGCCCGGTAGTGCTTGACCACCTGGTCCCGCACGTCGGCGTGGAAGGCCGGCCCCATGGCGTCGTAGGCGGGGATCTCCTCCCGCATGGTCGTGACCGCGACGTCGGCCAGCTCCCGCACGTCGCCGAGCAGCCCGGACAGGATGCGCGTGCGTTCCGCGCGTACGGCGGCTTCCACGGTGCTCGAACCAGTGGACATGCCGGGATGATCCATGGCCGATGCCTCACGGTCAACGGGTTGTGACCGTGATGAGACCCAGCCTGTGCTCAGAGGACAACTCGCCGCGGACATCTTGGGTCACCGTGCCCAATGCGGCCCCTGACGAGCGGATCCTACGCTGAGCCCACCATCAGAACATTGTTCTCCAGGAGGCCGGATGCTGGAGGTACACGATCTTACCGTTCGCTTCGGCGGCATCACCGCGCTGGACGGCGTGGGGTTCGGGGTGGCGGGCGGCGAGATGGTGGGGCTCATCGGGCCGAACGGCGCCGGCAAGACCACCCTGTTCAACTGCCTCACCCGGCGCTGCACCCCGCAGTCCGGGTCGATCACGTACGAGGGCGAGGACCTGGTCGCCGCGGCGCCGCACGCCATCGCCGGCCTCGGCATCGCCAGGACCTTCCAGAACCTGGGCCTGTTCCCCCGCCTGTCCGTCCGCGACAACGTGCTGGTCGGCGCGCACCACAGGGGCCGCGCCGGCTTCTTCTCCGCCGGGCTGCGGCTGCCGGGGGTGCGCCGCGAGGAACGCGCGCTGCGCGCCGACGCCGACGCCGTCCTGGAACGGCTGGGGCTGGCCGGGGTGGCCGCGCATCCGGCGACGGGCCTGCCGTTCGGCACGCTGAAGCGGGTGGAGCTGGCCCGCGCGCTCGTCGCCCGACCCCGGCTGCTGCTCCTCGACGAGCCGGTGAACGGGCTGAACGCGGCGGAGGTGCAGGAGTTCGCGGGCACGCTGGAGTCCGTCCGGGCCGAGTACGGGCTGACGGTCGTCGTGGTCGAGCACCACATGGGGTTCGTCATGGGCATCTGCGAGCGCATCGTCTGCCTCGACTTCGGCCGCAAGATCGCCGAAGGCCCGCCCGAGGAGGTCCAGCGCGACCCGGCCGTCATCGAGGCGTACCTGGGGACGGCGGCATGAGCACGGACCTGGTGGTGGCGGACCTGGTGGCCGGCTACGGCGACGCCCAGGTGCTGCACGGCGTCAGCTTCACCGTGCGGGAGGGCGAGGTCTGCGCCATCCTCGGCCCCAACGGCGCCGGCAAGACCACGCTGCTGCGCGCCCTGTCCGGCATGGTCAAGGCACGCGGCACGATCACGCTCGGCGGCGCCGCCCTGACCGGCCGCCCACCCGACGCCGTCGCCCGGCTCGGCGTCGCCCACGTGCCCGAGGGGCGCGGCACGTTCATGCCGCTGACCGTCGAGGAGAACCTCCGGCTCGGCGCGTACGTGCGGCGCGGCCCCTCCGTCGAGGAGGACCTCGAACGCGTCCACCAGTACTTCCCGGTGCTGAAGAAGCGGCTCAAGCAGGCCGCGGGCAGCCTCAGCGGCGGCGAGCAGCAGATGCTGGCCCTCGGCCGGGCCCTCATGCTGCGCCCCCGGCTGCTGCTGCTCGACGAGCCGTCGCTGGGCCTGGCCCCGCTCGTCACCCGGGAGCTGTTCCGCATCGTCAGGACCATCAACGAAGAGGAGCGGACCACCGTGGTCGTCGTCGAGCAGAACGCCCACCTCGCCCTGGGCATCGCCCAGCAGGCGCACGTCCTGGAGACCGGGCGGATCGTGCTGTCGGGCACGGCCGCGCAGATCCAGGCCGACGAGCAGGTCGCGCAGTCCTACCTCGGGTACCGGGTGTAGCGCGATGGCCGGATTCGTGCAGCAGGTCGTCGAGGGGCTCGGCGCGGGCGCCATCTACGCCAGCCTGGCGCTGGCCCTGGTGCTGATCTACCAGTTCACCGGCATCGTCAACTTCGCCCAGGGCGAGCTGGCCATGTTCTCCACCTACATCGCCTGGCAGTGCGTGGCCGCCGGCATGCCGTTCTGGCTGGCGCTGGTCGTGACGCTGGCCGTGTCGTTCGCCGGCGGCATGCTCATCGAACGGGTGATCATCCGGCCGGTCGAGGGGGCGCCGGAGCTGACCATCGTCATCGTCACCGTCGGGCTGTTCATCTTCGTCAACGCCGCCGCCGGCTGGATCTGGACGTTCCTCATCAAGGACTTCCCGAACCCGTTCCCCGGCGGCGCCCTGGAGGCCGCCGGCATCAGCGTCAGCTTCTCCACGCTCGGCGTGCTCGGCGTGGTCGGGCTGGTCATGGGCCTGCTGTACGTGCTGTTCCAGTACACCAGGATCGGGCTCGGCATGCGGGCCGTGGCCACGAACCCCGCCTCCGCCCGCCTGGTCGGCATCCGCGTCGGCCGCACGCTCGCGCTCGGCTGGGGCCTGGCCGCCACCGTGGGCGCCGTGTCCGGGGTGCTGGTGGCGCCGCTGCTGTTCCTGGAGCCGAACATGATGGGCGGCGTCCTCATCTACGCCTTCGCCGCCGCCACCCTCGGCGGCTTCGACAGCCCGCTCGGGGCCGTCACCGGCGGGCTGATCGTCGGCGTCGCCGAGACGCTCGCCGGCGCCTACGTCGGCTTCATCGGCTCCGACCTCAAGGTGGGGGTGCCCCTCGTGATCATCCTCGGCGTGCTGCTGCTGCGCCCCCAGGGGCTCTTCGGACGGGCGGCGGTGGAGCGGGCATGAGCGCGACGAAAGTGCAGGTCAAGCCGGTCGCCGTGGAGCGGCGCAGGAGGTTCGACCGGCGCTGGGCGGGGCTCGCCCTGCTGCTCGCCGCCGCCGTCTACGCGCCCTTCCAGCTCGTCCCCTTCCACGTCTTTCAGCTCACGATGGTGCTGGTGTACGCGGTGGCGCTGCTCGGGCTCAACCTCCTCGTCGGGCACGCCGGGCAGATCTCGCTCGGCCACGGCGCCTTCTTCGCCGTCGGCGCCTACGCGGCGGCCATCCTCATGGACCGGTGGGCGCTGCCGTACCCGCTGACGCTGCCGCTCGCGGCGGCGGTGGCGTTCGTGCTCGGCCTCGCGCTCGGCGTGCCCGCCATGCGGCTGCGCGGCCTGTACCTCGCGCTCGTGACGCTCGCCATCGCGATCTTCCTCGTGCCGCTGCTCAAGCGGTTCGAGGAGCTGACCGGCGGGTCCATGGGGCTGACGCTGGCCAAGCCGCAGCCGCCCGCGTGGAGCGGGCTGGCCGAGGACCAGTGGCTGTACTTCCTCACGCTCGCCATCGCCGTCGCCTCCTTCCTGCTGGCCGCCTCGCTGCTGCGCTCCCGGGTGGGTCGGGCCCTGCACGCCGTCCGGGACAACGAGGCGGCGGCCGAGGTCATGGGCGTGCGGCTGTCGTTCTACAAGACGCTCGCGTTCGCCTGGAGCGCCATGTTCGCCGGCGCGGCGGGGTGCGTCTACACGTGGGTGATCGGGTTCGTCTCGCCGGACTCGTTCACCGTGAACCTGTCGATCACCCTGCTGGCCGGCCTGGTCGTCGGCGGCCTCGGCTCGCTGTCCGGGCCCGTGCTCGGCGGGTTGTTCGTGATGTTCGTGCCGAGCATCTCTCAGGACGTCAACGACGCGGCGCCCGGCGTCATCTTCGGCCTGCTGATCATCGCGGTGATGTACGTGGCCCCGACGGGGCTGGCCGGTCTGGCCGGGCGCCTGATCAAGAAGATTCCCCGGAAGGAGTAAGAGGGATGCGAGTTCCTGCGATCGGCTGTGCCGCGCTGTTACTGCTCGCCGTCGCCGCCTGCGGAGGGCGCGACGCGGCCACCGGCGGCGGCACGGGAGGCACGGCGGCGGCCGGCGGCCAGTGCGCCGGGCAACAGACCACCGGCATCACCGACAAGACCATCAAGCTGGGCGGCATCTACCCGCTGTCCGGCCCCGCCTCCGCCTACGGCGACATCCCCAAGGGCATCAAGGCGTACTTCGACTACGTCAACGCCGAGAAGGGCGGCATCGGCGGGCGCAAGGTCGAGTTCGTCGTCCGCGACGACGGCTACCAGCCGCCCAAGGCCGTCGAGGAGGCCCGCAGGCTCGTCGAGCAGGAGCAGGTCTTCGCCCTGTTCCAGACGCTCGGCACCCCCTCCACCGCCGCCACCTGGGACTACACCAACCAGCGCAAGGTGCCGCAGGTCTTCGTCGCCACCGGCGCCTCCATCTGGGGCACCGACACCGCCCACCCGTGGACGATCGGCTGGCAGCCCAACTACATCTCCGAGGCCCGCGTCTACGCCGCGTACCTGAAGAAGGAGAAGCCCGAGGCCAAGGTCGCCGTCCTCTACCAGAACGACGACTTCGGCAAGGACCTGCTCGGCGGGTTCAAGCGGGCGCTCGAAGGCACGAAGGTGCAGGTCGTGGCCGAGCAGAGCTACGAGGTCTCCGACCCCAGCATCGACCCGCAGATGCGCAACCTCGCCGAGTCGAAGGCCGACGTCTTCCTCAACGTCACCACCCCCAAGTTCGGCTCGCAGGCCCTGGCCGCCGACGCCAAGAACACCAAGTGGAACCCGCTGCACATCGTCAACAACGTCGCCGCCTCGATCACCGTGCTCAAGCCCGTCGGGTTCGAGAACGTGCAGGGCGTCGTGTCCGCCACCTACTACAAGGACCCGAACGACCCCACCTGGGCCGACGACCCCGAGATGCAGCTCTACAAGCAGAAGATGCAGCAGTACGCGCCCGGGGCCGACGCCAACGTGCCGTACCACACCTTCGGCTGGGCGGCGGCCAGCAGCTTCCACAAGGCCATGGAGGCGGCGGCCTGCCCGACCCGCGAGGGGCTGCGCGACTCCGTGCGCAACCTCAAGGGCGTGAAGGTGGACATGCTGCTGCCCGGGGTCACGCTGGACACCGCGCAGGGCGACGGGTTCCCGATCGAGTCGATGCAGCTCATGCGGTTCAAGGGGCAGCGGTGGGAACTGTTCGGGGACGTGATCGACACTCGCAAGGAGTTCGGCCCGCTGGGCGGCTGACGCGTCAGGGCTTGATCGTTCCCGGCTTGATGGTCAGGGTTTGATCGTTCCGGCCCGCACCAGCCAGTCGACCGCCTCGGAGACGGCCTCCAGCGAGGTGTACCGGGGCCGGTGCCCCAGCAGCCGCTCCGCCTTCTCCATGCTGCAGTGCGGGCTGTGCAGGATGTGATCGTAGGTGAGCTGGGCGTCGAACTCCGACACCGTGCCCCGCCACTCCTCCCACGGCAGGAACGTCAGCCGCGCCTGCCTGCCGAACCACCCCGCCACCGCCTCGGCGAACCCGCGCAACGTCAGGGCGGTGGCGGCGACCGAGTGGAAGCTCTCCCCGACGGCCGCCGACCGGCTCGCCATGGCGTCCACGAACAGCCGCGCCACGTCGTCGGCGTGCACGTGCTGCACGGTCTCCATGCCCAGGTTGGGCAGCGCGACCTCGCTCCCCTCGGCGAGCTTCTGGAACACCTCCGGGTTCACGTTCCCGGCCGGGTTCACCGGCACCCACCCCGGCCCGGTGATGTGCCCCGGATGGATGATCGTGACCGGGAACCCGTCGCGCTGGGCCCGGTCGAGCAGGTGGGCCTCGATGGCCGCCTTCTGGATGCCGTACTCGCCGAACGGCGCCCGGCGCGCGGTCTCGGTCGTGGGCACCTGCGCGCTCGGCCCGTGCACCCAGATCGTCCCGCAGTGCAGGAAGTGCCGCACCCGGCCGGCGAGCGCGTCGGCGATCGCGCGGGCGCTGTCCTCCTTGAAGCAGATGAGGTCGATGACCACCTCACCGCCCAGCTCGGCGATCCGCCGCCCGAAGCTCCCGTCGGCCTCCTCGGCCTCCCGGTCGGCGACGACCGTGGTGACCTGCTGCCAGGCGCCGTGGGGCGTGTACGGCTCCCGCTTCCCCCGGCTCACGTTGATCACCTCGTGCCCGGCGCCGACGAGGCGCGGGATGAGGTACGTACCGATATGTCCACTACCACCGATGACTACGACCCGCATGGAAGCAGCGTAGACCTCCCCGCTTCAGCCGCGCGCGGGCGCCCGCACGCCGGTGACGACCAACCGGCGATGCCGGCCACGAGCAGCACGTCGCCCACGCTGATCCACGCGTGCGGGGTCTCGGCGCCCGCGCCCGGCAGGGTCAGCGCGGGTGGCCGAGCGCCATCCGCACGGCGCCCGACGGGTCGCCGCCGCGCCAGGCCACATGCTGGTCGGGCCGGACCAGCGCCAGCGGCTCGCCCGGCAGGTCGACCACCCGCAACGGCACCCCCAGCTCCGCCGCCTCCGCCACCACCACGGCCGCCCCGGGCGAGCGCTGGTCGCCGACGAGGCTGAACGCGGGGCCCAGCCGGTCGTACAGGGACTCCCCGGGAGCCAGCCACCGGTGCGGCAGCCGCTCCCCGGCGCCGGAGGAGACGATCGAGGAGCCGGCGTAGGTGTAGCCCAGCACCAGGTCCAGGCTGTGGAACTCGCTGTCCTTGGTGCGCAGCACCGCCTCCGCCACCGCCGGCCGCACCTTCTCGAACTCGGCGTCGTCGCCCATCAGCGCCGGGTCGGCGAGCTCGGGGGCGAGGGTGGCCATGTTCCTGGCGGCCTCCTCGATGGTGTCGGCGGCGACGGGGCGGCGCTCGCTCTCGTACGTGGCCAGCAGGCTCGCGGGCGCCCACCCGTGCAGCACGGCGGCCAGCTTCCAGCCGATGTTGACCGCGTCGCCTATGCCCGTGTTGAATCCGTGACCTCCGTAGGGCGGGTTCTGGTGCGCGGCGTCGCCGGCCAGGAAGACCCGGTCGGTGGCGTAGCGGTCGGCGAGCAGCATCCGCGCCGTCCACGGATCGGTGGCCAGGATCTCCACGTCGATGTCGGCGCCGGCGAGGTTCCTGATCAGTTGGACGGGGTCGGCGTCCTCGGCGCGCACACCCTGGGCGATGCACCACCAGGTGTCCTTCAGGTCGAGGCGGCCGAGCATGCCGGGCTGGGCCGGGTTCAGCACCCAGTAGTGCACGGCGGGCCCGTGCGGCATGCGCTCGGCCAGGCCGGGGGCGCGGAAGACGACGTTGAAGTTGGGGCGGGCGTCCTGGCGGCCCTCGTACTTGGAGCCGATGGCGGCCCTGGTGACGCTGCGCGGGCCGTCGCAGCCGACGACGTACCGGGCGCGTACCTCGCGCTCCTCGTCGCCGGAGATGATCCGGACGGTCACCCCGTCGGCGTCCTCCTGGAGGCCGGCCACCTGCCAGCCGGTCAGCAGCGCGTCGCCGACGGCCTCCCGCAGCACCTCCTCAACCAGCGGCTGCGGCACCTGCTGGCCGGGCTCGGCCGCCAGGTCGGAGCCGACCAGGTCGAGGCCGAAGCAGCCGCCGATGCGGGTGATCTCCCGCCCGAGCAGCCCCGTGACGAACACCGCCTCGTCCGACCACGACACCGCCAGCGGCGCGCGCGACCGCAGCGTCTCCGCCAGCCCCCACCTGCGCAGCAGCTCCATCGAGCGGGCCGAGGTGGTCTTCGCGCGCGGGCGCAGCCACGACACCGTCTCACGCGGCTCCACCACCAGGCACCGCACGCCGTGATGGGCCAGCTCCACGGCCGTCGCCAGGCCCACGGGCCCGCCTCCGGCGATCAGTACGGGCACGGCGTCAGGAACTTGCCTTACCGAATTCATGGAACAGGTATATTCCTGGCGCCGTTCGCCCACCGTCAAGCAGGCCCCGTGCGTACGCGGGCGGCCCGGTGATCGCGATGCGGACATCGCCATGGTACGAGCTCGCAACGATTGATGATCTCACCTGGTGGACGGTCGCCCGGCTCAGTACGGTGCTACCAAAAATTGACGATCTCCCAGGGGTTGCATATGAGCGAGACCTCGACGATGCCGTTGCACATGCGGCGGGTGGAGTTCCATCCGGCACCGGAGCTGGCCGCCGCGCGGGACCAGGATCGGGTCAAACGGGTCACGACGGCGTTCGGCACCGAAGCCTGGCTGGTGACCCGCTACGCCGACGTGCGAGAGGTTCTCGGCGACGCCGAGCGGTTCAAGATCGCCCCGACGAACATCGCGCGGCTGCCCGGAGCGCCGCCCATGACCGAGGAGCAGCTCGCCAAGGTACGCGCCGGCAACCTGCTGGGCGTGGACCCGCCCGAGCACACGCGGCTGCGCCGGATGCTCACGCCCGAGTTCACCATCCGTCGCATCAACCGGCTGGAGCCGCGCATCCGGCGCATCGTCGAGGACCACCTGGACGCGCTGGAGGCCGCCGGGGCGCCCGCCGACCTGGTGCCGGCGTTCGCGCTGCCGGTCCCGTCGCTGGTGATCTGCGAGCTGCTCGGCGTCCCGTACGAGGACCGCGAGACCTTCCAGCAGCGCACCGCGAAGATGCTCGACATGACGCTGCCGGGCGAGCAGCGGATGATGCTGCAGTTCGAGCAGCGCGCGTACATGGAGAGCCTGATCGCCCGCATCCAGGCCGACCCGGGCGAGGAGCTGCTCGGCATGCTCGTGCGCGAGCACGGCGACGACCTGTCCACCGACGAGCTCGTCGGGATCGGCGGGCTGCTCCTCTTCGCCGGGCACGAGACCACCTCCAACATGCTCTCCCTCGGCACGCTCGCCCTGCTGCGCCACCCCGAGCAGCTCGACCTGCTGCGCAAGGAGCCGGAGCGGATCGACGCCGCCGTCGAGGAGCTGCTGCGCTGGCTCAGCATCGTCAACTCCGGCACCACCAAGGTCGCCACCCGCGACACCGAGATCGGCGGCCAGCAGATCAAGGAAGGGGAGCAGGTGCTCGTCACCCTGCCCGCCGCCAACCGCGACCCCTCCTTCCTGCCCGACGCCGACTCCTTCGACCTCGGCCGCGGCGCCCCCGGCCACCTCGCCTTCGGCCACGGCGTCCACCACTGCCTGGGCGCCCCGCTGGCCCGCATGGAGCTGCGCATCGCCTTCCCCGCCCTGCTCAGGCGCTTCCCCGGCCTGCGCGTCGCCGACGCCGAGCCGCGCTTCCGCTCCTCCTCCGTCGTGTACGGGCTCAGCTCCCTGGAGGTGACCTGGTAGCCCCTGGGAAAATGTCGGCCCCGTTGGCTAGCGTGCAAGCGTCATGCCTAGCGACGCCGCGGCCCACGAGCTCATCGGCAGGGAGCACCCCGCCGCGCTGCTGCGTGCCGAGATCACCCGGCTCATCGACAGCCACGGCGGCCTGGTGCTGGTCACCGGAGAGGCCGGCATCGGCAAGACCACGCTCGTCACCAGCACCGTGGGCGAGGCCAGGCGGCGCGGCGCCCTGGTGGTGGCCGGCGCCTGCTGGGACGCCGGCGGGGCGCCGGGCTACTGGCCGTGGGTGCAGGTCATCCGGGCACTGCGGCGCACCGCCGAGCCGGAGGAGTGGGCGGCGGAGGAGGCGGCCGGCGGCAGCCTGACGACCCTCCTGGGCGAGGCCCGCGCCACCCCCGAGCCATCAGACGCCTTCCGGGTGTTCGACGCGGTCACCTCCACGCTGGTCACGATCGCGCAGCGGCGCCCGGTCGTCGTCGTCATCGACGACCTGCACGCCGCCGACCCGGCCTCGCTGCGGCTGCTGGAGTTCGCGGCCCGGCAGACGTGGTTCGAGCGGCTGCTGCTCATCGGCACCTACCGCGACGCCGAGGTGGAGCCGGTCGAGCACCCGCTGCGCGACCTGCTGTCGCCGCTCGTGGCCAAGGCCACCACGATCACGCTCACCGGCCTCGACCGCGCGGGCGTGGCCGCGCTCATGGCCCGCACCGCCGGCCACGACCCGCCGCCCGACCTGGTGGACGAGGTGCACGTCCGCACGGGCGGCAACCCGTTCTTCGTCGAGCAGACCTCCCGGCTGTGGCGCAGCGGCGGCTCGGCCGGCGCCGTCGCCCCCGGCGTGCGCGACGCCCTGCTGCGGCGCCTGTCGCTGCTGCCGCGCCAGGTGGCCGAGCTGCTGCCCGCGGCGGCGGTGCTGGGGCGCGAGTTCCACCGCCAGGTGCTCGCCGCCGCCATCGGGGCGCCCGTCGCGCACGTCGACCGGCTGCTGGAGCTGGCGGTGGTGGCCAAGCTGATCGTGACGAAGGGCGGCGGCGTGTTCGCGTTCGCGCACGACCTCGTCCGCGAGACGCTCTACGACTCCCTCGACGACCCGCGCGACCGGCACGCCGCCGTCGTCACCGCCGTCCGCGGCTCGCCCGCGCTCGCCGGGCGGCTGCCGCCCAGCGACCTGGCCGGCGGGCCTGGCCGGCCGTACGCGCAGGCTGGGCGACGAGGCGGAGCGCGCCCGCAAGACCGTCACGGCCCGCATCCGCGACACGCTCCGCAAGCTCGACCACGCCCACCCGGAGCTGGCCGCCCACCTGCGCGCCTCCGTCTCGACCGGCTCCACCTGCCGCTACCAGCCCCAGGAGAAGATCACCTGGCGCCTGTGAGCACCGGTGTCCACGGTGTGGACATCCGCCATGAACCTTTCATCGGCTCCGAGGCGTTCACGCTGCTCGCCCGGGCCCCGACAAGGTCGATCTTGCGGGGGTGGCGGGCCGCGTCGTCCAATGCACGGTGATCGCATTCCACGCCATCCGGCCCTTCACGAGGGGAGAACTGGTGCGTCGCAAAGTCACCGCCTTAGCCCTGCTCGCGGTCACCGCCCTGGCGCCTGCCGTGGCCACGACCACCCCGGCGCATGCCGCGTCCGAGCTCAAGATGGTCTACAGCTACCTGCCGTACGACACCTGCATCGCCTTCGGCCAGTCGGGTCAGCAGACCGGCCGCTGGCAGACCTGGTGGTGCAGCACCCACTACCCGCAGACCTACCCGGGCTACTACACCTACGACTTGTGGGCGTACGTGAACTGACGCTGTTCAGTGCGGGTCGCGCAGGCTGACGGCCGGGTGGACGGGCGTGTCCGGCGGTCGCAGCCACTCGGGGGTGCGCCACTGCTGGACGTTCGACCAGGTGCAGGGGCTCATGGACAGCGTGGCGAAGTCGGGCTCCAGCTGCAGGCACAGGCCGGTGGCGGCGTGCTTGATCTCCCAGTACAGCCAGTCGTTCTTGGGTGAGCGGTAGGTGAGGCGCCAGAGCTGGCCGGGGCCGCCGGTGCAGGGCCCGCGGACGGGCCGGCGTGGTGCGGGGGAGACGCCCAGGCAGGTCCCCATGACCTTCATCTCGTAGTCGCCCCGGGTGTCGCGCCGGTAGCTGAAGGACTGGTTGGCCCGGCCGTGACAGCCCCAGGTGATCAGCTCCGGCATGCCGGCGGCGGCGTCCAGGCAGACCCCGTTCTGCGCGCTGGCGACCGAGCTGCCGAACCCGGACGGCATGCGATCGGTGGCCAGCCAGCGCTGCGCGGGCCTGCCCGCGGTGCAGGTGCGCAGGACCAGCGGGGCGCCCTCGTCGATGGAGCCCCGGTCGGGCTCGACGCACAGCCCGCCCTGCGCGATGCCGCCGTCGCCGGTGAGCCGCCAGAGCTGCTCCGCCGAGTCGTCGCAGGCGGCGTCGGTGAGGTAACCGCCCTCGGTGCGGTCGCGGGCCTCGGGGGTCAGGCAGCGGCGGCTCTGCCGGTTGCGGAGCCGGTACAGGTAGGAGCCGTCGTCCTTGTCCGGGACGAGGTCCCACCGGTACATCGCGGCGGGGCTCTTGCTGATCACCGACGGGCCGAGCTTCGCGCGCGGGGGAGCGGTCTCCGACCCGGTCACCGCCAGGTACCGGCCGGGGGCGTACTGGGAGAGGACGACCTGGTTCGGCCGGTGGAGCGAGCCCCGGATGCGCTCCTCCGCGTACGACACGTACCCCATGAAACCGCCCGTCGCGAGCACGACCACCACGGTCACGAACGCCATCAACCTGACGGCGCGCCTGGGCACCGGCGGCGGCGGATCGACCAGCCCCCGGTACGCCGCCAGCCACGCATCGACCACGGCGGCATCGCGCACGTCGTGCACCGCGAGGAAGGCGCGGATGATGGGCTCGGCCCGCCCGGCGTCGAGCAGCCAGCGCGTGCCCTTGTCCTTCTGCGTGACCAGCTCCAGCTCCGCCCGCCCGACCTCCAGCCCCAGCTCGGCGGCCCGCCGCTCCAGCTCCGCGAAACGCGGCCCGCCCGCGTCCTCCCGCAGCTTCTTCAACAGCCCCTTGTACGCCTCCAGATCTCCCGCCGCGAACGGATCGGCCGCCCCCGCCCGCCGCGCTTTGACGTAGTCGCGCAGGAGCGGGACCGCGCAGGCCAGGCAGGAGAAGAGCAGGGCGGGCGGGACGTGAGCGGGGTTCAGCTCGGGCTCGCCGTCGGTGGCGAAGTTGATGAAGATGCCCGCGCCCGTGGTGAGCAGGGCGGTGAGGCCGCCGGCCAGGGTGATCTCCAGGGCCAGCTCGCGTACGTGCCTGCGCCGCATCCGCCCTCCGCATGCCACTGTGGGTTATGGATGCTAACGGAGGGTGCGCGTTCAGTGCCAGGCCCCCTGGACGAGCCGCACCTCCGCAAGGCTGCCTTCGGCGACCCGCCGCGAGACCTCCTCCCACTCGCGCACCACCCGCCGGCTGCCTCCGGGGACCAGCGGCCAGTCCGCGCGCGTCACCGCCCGCCCCGCGAGCATCGGCTCCCAGGTGATGACGTGGAAGGCGCCGATGGCGGGAACGAGCGTCTTGAGGATGTGCACGGCACGGCGGTGGTACCACTTGCAGACCGCCGTGATCACCAGCCCCGCGTCCAGCGCCTCACGGAGGAACGGCTCCGCGTACAGGACGTTCTGCCAGGTGTTGGCGGAGCGGTCCTCGCAGCGGATCGCGCCGTCGGGCACGCCGTGATCGAGGAGGAACCGGTGGAAGGTGCGCGCCTCGTTGATCCCGTTGTGGCGGTTGATCCCGCCCGTACAGATGATCAGCGGCGCCAGCCCCCGGTGGTGGAGCTCCGCCGCGATCTCGGCCGGCCGGATCCGGTTGGTGCCGAAGAGCACGAGCGCAGTGGGCTCCCCCTCGGGAGGAGGCGCCTCGATGTCGACGAACGCGGTGATCGTGCGCATTCGATCGGGAGTCAGGCCGTCGGTCATCCGACATCAGCGTAGAACAGCGCGGCCTGAGGGGCCATCACTTGCGGTTGTAGAGGCGCATCGTCAGGGTGCCGAAGACGGCCACCAGGACTGCTGACGACACCAGGACCCACGTGATCTCGCCCAGGTCCGGGGTGCCGCCCATCAGCGAGCGGACCGAGGTGACCAGGTGGGAGATGGGGCTGGCGTTGACGAAGACCTGGAGCCAGCCGGGCATGGTGGAGGGGTCGACGTAGACGTTGCTGAGGAAGGTGAGGGGCATCATGACGAGCATGCTGACGCCCATCACCGACTTCTCGTTGCGCATGAGCAGGCCGAACATCGTCCACACCCAGGAGAACGCGAAGGAGAACACCAGCAGCAGGGCGATCCCCAGCACGACGCCGGTGAAGCCGCCCTGGGGGCGGAAGCCGAGGAGGAGGCCGATCAGGAGGATGACGGTGGAGGCCATGAAGTAACGCAGCACGTCGCCGAGCAGGTAGCCGACCATCGTGGACGGGCGCCAGATGGGCAGGGTGCGGAAGCGGTCGAAGACCCCCTTTTCGATGTCCTTGTTGACCTCTACGCCCGTGTACATGGTGATCATCACGACGCTCGTCACCATGATGCCGGGCAGCAGGAACTGCAGGTACTCGGTGGGGGAGCCGGCCAGGGCGCCGCCGAAGAGGTACGTGAACATCAGCGTCATCATGATCGGGAACGCCGTCACGTCGAAGAGCTGCTCGGGGACGTGTTTGATCTTCAGCATGGCGCGCCAGCCGAACGTCATCGAGGCCGACCAGGCGCTGGGGCGCGGGGGTCTGGCGGCCGGGGCGAGGACCGAGGCGAGGGTTTCGGTGGCGGGGGAGTAGGTGGTCTCAGCGGTGGTGGTGCTCATGCCGCGGTCTCCTCGGTGACGGTGGTCGCGATGGTGGCGGTGGTAGAGGTGACGGTGGTCATGCCGCGGCCTCCTCAGGGGTGGCGGGGTGGTCGG
This sequence comes from Nonomuraea composti, assembly GCF_012034275.1. Lineage (NCBI taxonomy): Bacteria > Bacillati > Actinomycetota > Actinomycetes > Streptosporangiales > Streptosporangiaceae > Nonomuraea > Nonomuraea composti. The sequence continues at coordinate 123,568 of NZ_JAATEP010000027.1, forward strand.
TGAGGGCGAGGAAGACCTCGTCCAGGCTGGGCTGGCCGAGGGAGAAGTCGTCGACGACGATGCCGGCCTCGGCCAGGCGGCCGAGCGCGCGGGCGGCCTGGGCGGACTCGTCGCCGGCGCCGGTGACGCGGGCGGTCAGCGCCACCGGGTCCGCCTCCAGGTGGACGGGCGTGTCCAGGGTCTCGGCGAGCAGGCGCGCGGCCTCGGGGCGGGCGGAGGCGTCGCGGAGGCGGACGTGGACGGAGCCCGAGCCGACGGACGACTTCAGCTCGCCGGGCGTGCCCTCGGCGATGACCCTGCCGTGGTCGATGACGGCGATGCGCTGCGCGAGCCGGTCGGCCTCCTCCAGGTACTGGGTGGTGAGCAGGACGGTGGTGCCGTGGGCGACGACGACGCGGACGATGTCCCAGACCTGATTGCGGCTGCGCGGATCGAGGCCGGTGGTGGGCTCGTCCAGGAAGAGCAGGTCGGGGGTGTTGAGGATGCTGGCCGCGATGTCGATGCGCCGCCGCATGCCCCCCGAGTACGTCTTGACCTGCCGCCCCGCCGCCTCCGTCAGCCCGAACGCCTCCAGCAGCTCGGCCGCCCGCTCGCGGGCCGCCGGTTTGCGGTGGCCGAGGAGGCGGGCCAGCAGGACGAGGTTCTCGGAGCCGGTCATCTCCTCGTCCACGGAAGCGTACTGGCCGGTCAGGCTGACCCGGGAGCGTACGGCGTCGGCCTCGCGCACCACGTCGTGCCCGAAGACGGTCGCCTCGCCGCCGTCGGGACGCAGGAGCGTGGCGAGCATGCGTACGGCGGTCGTCTTGCCCGCGCCGTTGGGCCCGAGCACCCCGTACACGGCGCCGGCCGGCACGGACAGGTCGAGGCCGTCCACGGCGCGCGTGTCGCCGAAGACCTTGACCAGGCCGGAGGTGTGGATGGCCGGTTCTGACATGGATGGTCCCTTCATCAGACGTAGGGCTGGGTGCGGCGTCCCGCGCGCAGCGTGCGCCCCCACCAGGTGAGCTGGTCGAGCAGGACGGCGACGGCGCGCAGGCGGTCGTCGGTGTCGAGGGGGCGGCCGCTCGCGCCGTCGATGCCCGGGCCGAGCGGGTCGATGCCCACGCCGAGAAGGTCGGTGCCCGTGCCGAGCAGGTCGAGGCCGACCCAGTCGCGCATGGTGACGGCGTGCAGGGCGGTGAAGACGGTGCGGAGCTGCTCGACGGCGTAGTGGCCGCACGAGCCGGAGCCGTAGGCGACGATGCCGACGGGCTTGGCCTGCCACTCGTCATAGGCGAAGTCGATCGCCTGCTTGAGAGAGGCGGGGAAGCTGCGGTGGTACTCGGGGGTGACGACGACGAAGGCGTCCGCGCCGGAGACGGCATCGGCCCACTCGCGCATGGACGGCGTGCTGCGCTGCGGGTAGCAGGCGGGGAAGGCGTAGGCGGCCAGGTCCACCACCTCGACGGCGAGGTCGTCGCGGCGGCGGGCGTGGCCGGTGAACCAGGCGCCGACCGTGTCGCAGACGCGGCCCGCGCGGGTGCTGCCGATGATCACCGCGACGTGCAACGGTTCCGTGGTCGTCATGGTGTCACCCCCTTCACAGAAGGAGGCGCTAGATCGCCCGCTAGATCGGATCTAGCGGGGCGGGCAGGTGCAGGGCGGGAGGTGCAGGGCAGGCAGCTACAGGGCAGGCAGCTACAGGGCAGGCAGCTACAGGGCAGGCAGCTACAGGGCAGGCAGGGCAGGCAGGTGCAGGGTGAAGACGGTGTTGCCCGGCTCGCTGGTCACCTCCACCCGCCCGTCGTGCGCCGCCGCGACCGCCGAGACGATGGCCAGGCCGAGCCCGCTGCCCCCGGCCAGCCGCGAGCGCGAGCCGTCGCCCCGCGCGAACCGGCCGAACACGTGCGGCAGCACGTCGGGCGGGATGCCGGGCCCGTCGTCGGCCACCCGCACGCTCACCTGGCCGGGGGCCAGCAGCACGGTGGTGGTGACGGTGGTGCCGGGCGGGGTGTGGGTGCGGGCGTTGGCGAGCAGGTTGGTGACGACCTGGTGCAGGCGGTCGGCGTCGCCGACGACGAGGGCGGGCTGGTCGGGCAGGCTGACGAGCCAGCGGTGGCCGGGCGCGGCGGCGTACGCGTCGCTGATGGCGTTGACCACGAGCGGCGAGAGGTCCAGTTCGAGCCGGTCCAGGGGGCGGCCGGCGTCCAGCCGGGCGAGCAGCAGCAGGTCCTCGACGAGCGTGGTCATGCGGCCGGCCTCGGAGCGGATGCGGCCGAGCGCGTGCGCCGTCTGGGGGCCGTGCGGCTCGCCGCTGCGGCCGGTGAGCTGCGCGTAGCCGACGATCGAGGCGAGCGGGGTGCGCAGCTCGTGGCTGGCGTCGGCGATGAACTGCCGCAGCCGCGTCTCGCTCTCGTGCCGGACGGCGAAGGCCGTCTCGACGTGCCCGAGCATCCGGTTGAACGCGCCGCCGACCTGCCCGACCTCGGTACGCGGGTCGGTGTCCACGTCGGGCACCCTGGCCAGCCGGACGGCGTCGCCGGTGGCGAGGGGCAGCTCCGACACGCGGGCGGCGGTGGCGGCGAGCCGGCCGAGCGGGCGGACGGCCCGGCGGACGAGCAGCGTGCACGCGATCGCCATCAGCGCGACCCCGGCGAGGGTCACGGCGGCTTCCACGACGATGAGCCTGGTCAGCGTGGTGCGCATGCCGGTGAGCGGCAGCCCGACGACGAGCGTGTCGCCGTCCCTGGTGGGCGCGCCGACCATCCGGTAGTCGCCGAGCGGCCCCAGGTTGACGGTCACGGGCTGGCCGGTGACGGCGGCGACGGCGGGCGGCGCGGGCACGTCCTGGACGGACCCGGGGTCGGTGAGCACGGCGGCCCGGCGGATCACGCCCTGCCGCACCCGCGCGCCGAACGTCTCCATCGCCTGCCCGGGGGTGAGCAGGAACGACACCTCCCCGGCCGACGGGGGCGGGCTGCTCGGCCCGGCCGTACGGGTGGAGCGGTGGGCGGCGGAGTACACCTGGACGTCGAGCCGGTCGGTGAGGAAGTCCTGGAGGAGCAGGGTCGTCGCGGTCGCGATGACGGCCGAGACGACGGCCAGCAGCGCGATCGAGGAGACCACGAGCTTCGTCTCCAGCGACATGGTCATCCGGCGGGCCGCAGCGTGTACCCCACTCCGCGCACCGTGTGGATCATGGGCTTGCGCTGGGCGTCGATCTTGCGGCGCAGGTAGGAGATGTACAGCTCGACCACGTTGCTCTGGCCGCCGAAGTCGTAGGCCCACACCCGGTCGAGGATCTGCGCCTTGCTGAGCACCCGTCCCGGGTTGTGCATGAGGAAGCGCAGCAGCTCGAACTCGGTCGGCGTGAGCCGGATCTCCTTGCCGGCCCGCCGCACCTCGTGGGTCTCCTGGTCGAGGGTGAGGTCGCCGACGACGAGGGCGGCGTCGGGTCTGGTGTGCGCGGCGCCGGAGCGGCGCAGCAGGCCGCGCAGCCTGATGACGACCTCCTCCAGGCTGAACGGCTTGGTGACGTAGTCGTCGGCGCCCGCGCGCAGGCCGATCAGCCGGTCCTGCACCGAGTCCCGCGCGGTCAGGAACAGGATCGGCACGCCCGGCAGCACCGCGCGCAGCCGGGGCAGGAGCTCGATGCCGTCCATGTCGGGCAGCATGATGTCGAGGACGATCGCGTCGGGGCGGAACCCGCGGGCGGCCCTGATGGCCTCGCTGCCGTTGTACGCGCAGCGGACGTCCCAGGACTCCTGGCGCATGACCATCGACAGAAGCTCCGTCAGGGACGGCTCGTCGTCCACGACGAGGATGTTGATCGAGCTGCCGTCGGGCCGGCGCACGGGCTCGGACCGGTAATTCGCGCTGGTCGTGTGCATGGTCGTGACGATGGCGTCCCTGGATGAGTGTTTGATGAAGGACTGCCTGTGAATACTCTGTGAGCTGCGCGGAAGGGCCCGGCACGCGGCCGGGCCCTTCCTATCCCTTTAAGACGCAGTCGGAGCTACCCAGAGCCCATCCCCCTTCCCTTGTCCGTTACACCAGCTTCCCGGACCAGACCGCGGCGGCGGCCGTGTAGACGCTGTAGGTCTCGCCGTCGAAGTACGGCGAGCTGATGTAGTCCACGCGGTCGTTCTCGTCCTGGTCGTAGAAGCTGCTCGTGACGCCGTTGAGGTAGCCGACCCGCTTGGAGCTGTTGTACTTGAGCAGCCACGGGCCGCCGTCCGCGCCGGCGGTCATGGAGCACTTCAGGCCGACGTGCTCCTCGATCTTCTTGGCGGCCGAGCCCACGGTCTTGGCCGTGGTCGTGCCGTAGCACCACTTCGGCGTCACACCCGTGAACGGCTTGTTGCCGTCGGGGTGCGCGGCCTGCGGGTAGCCGAAGACGTAGTGCGCCTTCTTCAGCGGCTGGTTCCAGGCGATGCCCTGGCCGCCGACGTTGTCGCCCAGTCGGCCGGCGTCCTCGACCTCGATCGAGCCGCGGTGCCGCTTGGAGTCGGTGTCCTTCGAGATCGTCACGCCGTTGTAGACGGAGACGAACGCGTAGTCACGGTCGTAGTCCTCATAGACGCTGTAGTCGTAGTGGACGAACGCCTGCTTGCCGACGTAGATGCCCCACGGGGCCTTGCCCTGGTAGTAGCCGGGCACGAAGACCCAGTTGTCCATGAGCTGCTCGTCGTTGGCGGTGTCGTACACGCAGTGGCCGGCGGTGGCCACGAGGTTGGCGTACTTGCCCTGGATCGACGAGGCCGAGCACCAGTGCTTCTCGCCGTCCTGGTCGACGAAGAAGACCTTGCCGATGGTCTTCGGCAGGTTGACGTTCTTCGACTTGGAGGTGGAGGTGGTGGTGCCGGTCGGCGCGACCGAGCCCGCCTTGGTGTCGGCGGTGGCGGTGCCGGTGGACTTCAGCTTGTCGACCTTGGTCGTGTCCTCCTCGACGTAGGTGGCGGCTTCGAGCGCGGCTCCGTTGTTCTCGAACCAGAACTGGGCGATCGCCTTGGCGTTGGCGGCGCTGACGCTCTCGGACGACTTCCAGTGCGGGTTGGCCGTCGCCTGCGCGGAGCCGGCCAGCGAGGCGCCGAGCAGGGCCGCCGCGGCGAGCCCGCCGCCGATGGGGGCGAGGGTGTGCTTGATCTTCAAGGGATTTCTCCTTGTTCGTCGCGGGAACGCGCTGAGCGTTCGGTGCGTCTATGGGGCAGGAACGTATCCCTCTTGACTGCGCCTTTATGTCCCCTTTGTCCGGATTTAGCTGGCACACAGGCTCCCGTGATCTTCCCGTGATCACCGGGAAGATCGTCTTGAGGGACGCGTTTCGCAAGGCGGGGATGGAACCTGATGAAAAATCCGATAAAAAGCTGAGAAAAGCATGTGAGAACCTATGTGTTGCAGATCACTAGGTCTCCGAGCTGCGCTTACCTGATTCATAAGCTCGTGACAGGGCTTTCTCAGGTTCGGTCGGCAGAGTGCTGGGCGTGGATGACCTTCGGGGCTGAATTAAGAGGTTCGGCCAGGTCCGTCCAGGATTGGAATCATCACCAGTGCGCTTCGCCAAGCCCTTCACCGTGACCATCGCCGGCGCGGCCCTCATCGCCCTGCCCTTCGCCGGCTCCGCCCTCGCGGACGGCGCCCGGCCGCAGCCCGCCCCCACCGCCAAGGCCCCGCACGCGGAGCCGGCCCAGCAGGTGCGCAAGGACGACAAGCACAAGGACGCAAGGCGCCAGGCGATCTCCCTCAAGGTGGCCGTCAACCCGAGCCGCGTGCGCGCCGGCTCCTCCTACGGCGTGACGATCCTCGTCCGGGGCCTGTCCTCCGGCACCGCCGTCGTCACCAGCCCCGAGGGCAAGAGCTACCGGGTCTCCCTCTCGGACGGCCGCGCCACCAAGCAGCTCACCGTCCCGTCGAGGACGCGGGCGGGCACCAAGACCGTCACCGTCAAGGTCGGCAACAAGACCGCCACGGCCGACTTCACCGTCGTCGCGCCGAAGAAGCAGGAGCGCGACGACCGCCGTCACGACGGCCGCAAGTAGCCGACAGGAGGTGGGCGACCCGGCCCACCTCCTACGCTTGCCCTTCGTGGACATTCGCCCCAGAACCCCCGCCGACCTGCCCGCCTGCGTCGAAGCGCTCGCCGCCGTCCAGGCCGCCGACCGCTACCCCGTGAACTGGCCGGACGACCCGGGCGCCTGGCTGACCCCCGCCGGCATGACCGCCGCCTGGCTGGCGATCGAGGCGGGCGCGGTGCTCGGCCACGTGGCGATCACCCGCGACCAGGAGGTCAGCCGGCTGTTCGTGACGCCCGCCGCCCGTGGCCGCGGCGTGGCCGCCCGCCTCCTTGAGTCGGCCCGCTCCTCGACCCCGCTGCCGCTGAAGCTGGAGGTCTCCTCGGAGGGGCGGGCCGCCATCGGGCTCTACGAGCGCCTGGGCTGGCGCAGGGTCGCCAGCAGCCGTGCGACCTGGCTGAACGCGGCGGGCGAGCCGGCCCTGCTGCACCACTACGTCAGCCCTTAGCCCCCGCTGCGCGCTTGGGCCCCGACTGTGGAGAGGGGTCTGAGCGGCCGGCGCGTAAAGGAAGGTGGGGCTTTACTCGGAGCAATCCAGCCTTAGAGTAACCGTATCAGCACTCCTGGTTACGATGGCGAAGTTCGTGCATCCATCACTCCAGGGGGCGGAAAATGACCGATGAGACGCAGGCCCAGAAGACAAGGGTCAACGGGGCGGAAGAGAGCGTGCTCGGTACCGAGGCCGCGCTGCTGCACGCGCAGGACGACCCGGTGGCCTCGGCCGCCGTGGACGAGGCCGTCGAGACCGAGCTGCTCGAGGAGACCGGGGCGGTCGATGCCCGCAGGGAGAGCGAGCGGCAGATCGCCGAGCTCAGCTCCAAGGAGCAGGAGCGCGTGCGCGGCATCCAGCGCGAGCTGCGCACCATGGGCGCCGAGGTGTGGCCGGTGGCCAGGTGGTGGGGCTACGAGATCCACCTCAACGAGTCGGCCGCGCTCCTGGCCGCCGAGATCCCGCAGCTCATCGGGCAGGTGTCGAGCGCGGTGCTGGGCTCCTGGCTGGCTCCGCTCATCGAGCGCGGCGTGCGCGCCAAGGCCGAGTGGATCGCCTCGATCGCCCGTCCGTACGGGGTCAAGCTGGCCTCGCCGTGGACGGTGCCCGGCACGCTGATCCCGGCCCGCCAGAGCGGCGGCGACACCAGCCTGTACTGGACGGTCCACGAGCCGGGCGACGGCTGGAGCCCCGACCAGCGGTTCGTCGACCACTTCAGCGTGTCGGGCCCGGCCCTGGCCGAGTTCCAGGACCGGCTGTTCCTCGCGCACCGGGGCGCCGACGGCGACTCCAGCCTGTGGTGGACGTTCTACGACGCCGAGCAGGGCTGGAACGACGACGCCCTGTTCCCCCGCCACTTCAGCGCGGCGGCTCCGGCGCTGGCCGCCTACGACGGGCGGCTCTACTGCGTGCACAGGGGCAGCGGCGGCGACACGGCGCTGTGGTGGGCGCGCTGGGACGGCTCGTACTGGAGCTCCGACCAGCGGCTGCCGCAGCACTTCAGCGAGAGCGCGCCGTCGCTGGCCGCCTACGACGGGCAGCTCTACTGCGTGCACCGCGGCGCCGGCGGCGACCAGGCGCTGTGGTGGACCCGCTGGGACGGCTCCACGTGGAGCCCCGACGAGCGGCTGCCGCAGCACTTCAGCGCCTCGAACCCGGCGCTGGCCGTCTACCGCGGCCACCTCTACTGCGTGCACCGCGGCGCCGGCAACGACACGGCGCTGTGGTGGACCCGCTGGGACGGCTCCCGCTGGAGCCCCGACCAGAAGCTGCCCGGCCATCACGCCACCGAGGGCCCGGCCCTGACCGTCTACAAGGACCGGCTCTACTGCGTGCACCGCGGCGCCGCCGACCAGAGCCTGTGGTGGAGCAGCTTCAACGGCTCCGGCTGGACCGCCGACGAGCGGCTGCCGCATCACTTCAGCGCCGAGGGCCCGGCCATCATCGCCTACCGCGACAAGAACGCCACCCACGACCAGCTCCTGTGCGTGCACCGGGGCATCCGCTAGACACGGCGAACGCCGGCTCGCGAGATCCGCGAGCCGGCGTTCTCATGCCGGGATCACCAGCCGGCGAGCCGGCGTTTGCTACGCCCGGGTCACCAGCCGGCGAGCTGCTCCAGGAACCACTCGATCAGCGGCCGGGAGACCGAGGTGTGCTCGGTGTTGGTCGCGTCGCAGCAGAACCGGTCGAGGAACGTCTCGTCCTTCGGCAGGTCGCTGAGGTCCAGGTACAGGTCCTCCTGCCACTGGAACGGGTCCCTGGCCAGCGCGACCGCGCTGACGGCGGGCACGAACGCGCTCGACCTGAACCGGTCCTGGATCGGCAGCCCGACCGCGTCGGCGAGGCGGCCCCACGAGTCGAGCGTGCCGCCCGGCGCCCCGTCGAACGCGCGTACGTGCGAGGTGGCGCTGGTCCACACCGGCGCGCCGAAGCGGACGGTGCCGATGTTCTGCAGCTCGCCGCCGTCCGGCTGGATGCGGGCGGTGAGCTGCAGCGCCTCGTGCTGCAGGTCGAAGACCGGCGTGCCGGGCGGCAGGTCGGGGCCGGCGCCGTTGCCGGTGCCGTTGGCCAGGCCCAGCTTGTACGGGCGCATCGGGAACCAGCCCACCCGGCGCAGGTCGTCCAGGAACTCCCTGCGCAGCGGGCTGGAGGTGGTGACCGGGCCGGAGTAGTCGGCGCTGTCGACCCAGCCCCACAGGAGCTGCTGCGCGGCCGGGCTGCGGATCAGCTCGGCCTGCCCCGGCCCGCCGGAGCGCGGGGCCAGCGCCTCGTGCAGGTAGGCGAGCTGCTGGAGCACCAGCGGGATCCACGCGCCGAGGTGCGGCGCGTCGTAGGAGAAGTACTTGTCGGTCTGGTGGTCGACGCGCTCGTTCTCCATGCGGGCCAGCGCGTAGCGGGTGACGATGCCGCCCATGCTGGCGCCGCCGACGACCAGCGGGGTGTCGCCCCGCCGCTCCTCGATGGCGCGCAGCACGGCGGTGACCGCCACGGCGGCGTTGGCCTGGATCGCGATGTGCCGCTGGTCGAAGCCCAGCAGGACGACGTCGATGCCCATCGACCTGAGCTGGTCGAGGAAGCCGGGCACGCCCTGCTGGTAGGGCTGATTGAAGTGCCGCCACAGCGCGTCCAGGTCGCTCGGCCCGTAGTTGAAGCCGTCGGCCAGGATCAGCGGCCTGGTCAGGGCGTCGTGCCCCTCCGCCAGGTGCACGGCCGCGCGGCCGGTCGCCGTCTGGCCCTGGTGCGGCCGGTCGCCGACCAGGTCCCAGACCTGGTCGGCGGGGCGGGCGTCGCCCTGCCGCTGCGGCGGGGTGGCGAACCAGACCCCTTGCTGCCCGAGCGCGTCGGCGATCCGTTCGACCTGCTCGGCCGTCAGGCTGCTCTCGATACCGGAGGCTCTGGTCTCGACGTCGATTCTCGGTTCCTGCGCCATGCTCGATCCTCTCGCTTTGCTGAGGGGCCGCTGGGGCCACTGAGCACACCATACGGTCACTCTCCGTGATTGCGCGGGAGCGAAACGTAGTGGTATTTCCGCAGGTCAACGGCGATGACGTGACAGCCCGCGAGCACGGGGCAGGGGGCACGGACGAGCCTCTAAGGAGAACCAGTGAGAGACCGCGACGACGACGAGTTCTTCGCCCCCGTGCTGCGGGAGCCGCCCCCTCCCCGGCAGGAGGACGTCAGCGACACCGGCGTGCCGGGGGTGCCCGGCGCGGGCCGCGGGCAGTGGGCGGAGCAGCCGCCGCCCTCGAACCGGCTCGGCCTGCGCCTGCTCGCCGCCGGGCTGGCGCTGCTCGCCGGGGTGGTGCTGGCCGTGCTGGCGCTGCTCGCCGGCCGGCCGCCGCTGGCGATCCCGCCCGCCCTGGTGGCGCTGGCCGCCGCCGTCTACCTGGTCGTGACCGGCGTCCGCCGGGCCCGCTCGGACGGTGGCCCACCGGTCTTCGGCTGAGGTTTCACCCTTCCCACGTGGGTAAACGGCCTGCGGGGGCAAGCACGAACGCGAGGAGCTGCCATGTCCGCCATGTCGCTGATCGACCGGGAATGTGTCCGCCGGTTGCTGGACTCGGAGCACCCGGACGCCACGCTGGTCTTCGTACGGGGAGACTGCGTGGTCCTGCCCGCCGCCGACGTCGACGACGCTCACAAGGGCCTGGTCATCGCCCGGCGCGACGAGGTGATGGCCCAGCTCCCCGAGGGTGCCCCGACCGACGGGATGCTCGACGACCTGGCCGTCCGGCTGGACAACATCGTCCGCGACCTGGGCGCCTGACGGGGGGCTGCGCGTAGGTGACCGGGCGGTTTCCGGCCGCCCTGAGAACGGGGCTTGCGCATTCGTCGATCTTGGTGTCGGATGCGCAGCATGCGGGAGAACGTCGAGGTCGTCATCATCGGAGCGGGGCCGGCCGGTCTCACCCTGGCCAACCTGCTCCAGCGCGCCGGCATCGGCTGCGTCGTGCTGGAGCGGCAGAGCCGGTCGTACGTGGAGCAGCGGCAGCGCGCGGGCGTGCTGGAGCACGACGGCGCCCGCGTCTTCGAGGAGTGGGGGCTGGGCGAGAGCGTGCTGGCCGGCACGTCGAGCGACGGCAGGCTGGAGATCCGCCTCGACGGCCGGCCGCGCTTCTTCGACGTGGCCGCGCTCACCGACGGCCGGGCGGGCCGGGTCGTGCCGCAGCAGGTCCTGGTCCAGCGCCTCATCGCGACGTTCCTGGAGGGCGGGGGCGACCTGCGCTTCGACGCCGCCGAGGTGACCCCGCACGGCCTCGACGGCCCCACGCCGGCCGTCACCTACACGGACGCGGACGGCGGCCGGCACGAGATCGCGTGCGCCTACGTCGCCGGCTGCGACGGCTTCCACGGCGTCAGCCGCGCCAGCATCCCCGAGGGCGCGCTGACCACCTACACCTATGACCACGGCGTCGCCTGGCTGACCGTGCTCGCCGACGCGCTGCCGCCGCGCCACGCACTCTTCGGCATCCACCCGGCCGGCTTCGCCGCCCAGTTCGCCAGGGGCCCCAGGGCCAGCCGCTTCTACCTGGAGTGCGGGACGGCCGACAGCCTCGACGAGTGGGGCGACGAGCGCATCTGGGAGCAGTTACGGCTGCGGCTCGGCGATCCGGACCTGCCGACCGGGCCCATCACGGAGAAGCTGTTCGTGGAGATGCGCTGCTTCGTCGCCGACCCCATGAGCTACGGCCGGCTCTTCCTCGTCGGTGACGCCGCGCACATCATCACCCCCATGGGCGGCAAGGGCATGAACCTGGCCATCGCCGATGCGAACGTGCTGGCCAGGAGCCTGCGCGCGGCGCTGCGGGAGGGCGACGAGGGGCCGCTGGCGGCGTACTCGGAGACGTGCCTGAAGCGGGTGTGGGATCACCAGGAGTTCTCCCGGTGGATGCACGAGATGATGCACGAGGCCGGGAACGCGACGCTGGCCGGGCCGTTCCGGCGGCAGCTCGCGCGGGCGCGGCTGGAGCGGCTGTTCGCCTCCGACGCCGCGGCGCGGGCGTTCGCCGATCTCATGGCGTGAAACGGAGTAGGCGTCGAATGTCCCTTTTCTGCTAATATTTCGCCTCTTGGAGCTTGGCAGAGTCAAGGGGGCGTATTTTCGTGGAAAAGACCAATGAAAATCAGCCTGATGAGGAAATGTTCGTCCGTAAGGAGTTGCAGCGGCTCCGCGACAGCATCGACAACCTCGACGCCGCCCTTGTCCACCTGCTCGCCGAGCGTTTCAAGTGCACCCAGGAAGTCGGCCGGCTCAAGGCCGAATACCAGCTTCCGCCGGCCGATCCGGCGCGCGAGGCGGCCCAGATCCGCCGCCTGCGCGCGCTCGCCGAGGAATCCAAGCTCGACCCGGTCTTCGCCGAGCGGTTCCTGAACTTCATCATCGCCGAGGTCGTCCGGCACCACGAGCTGATCGCCAGCAACCACGCGGCGGCCAAGCGCGACTGACCGGTCAGAGGGCGTCGGTGTTCTGCGCCGCCCGGTAGACGGCCATGGCCTCGTCACCGAAGAACGGGCCGAACATGAAGTTCGGGGCGAAGTTGTAGGTGAAGCTGTTGACGGAGTTCAGCCAGCCGAGGCCGGTCGACTCGTCGAAGTTCTGGAACCACGGCCCGCCGCTCGACCCGCCCGTCATGTTGCAGCGCAGCCCCTGGTCCCGGGTCATCACCGTGTCGTTGAACGCGCGCCCGCTGCAGTAGATCAGCCTCGACCCGTCGAACGGCTCGGCCGCCGGATAGCCGAAGGCGAACATCTGCCGCTGCCTGGCCTGGTTGAAGGCGATGCCCTGCCCGCCGACGACGTCCGTCAGCGTGCGCCCGTCGAGCGGCGCCACGACGACGGCGGCCATGTCGAAGTTGATGTCCTCCCGGGCGTTCCACTGCTGGGTGGTGAGCATCGCGCTGGCCACCCACGTGCCGAACGGGCGCCGCCCGTTGTCGAAGGCCGGCACGAACACCCAATTCCTGTGCGCGGCCCCGTTGAGCTTCACGCAGTGCCCCGCCGTGATCACGACGCTCTCGTTCGCGCTGGTCACGGCCGAGCCGGAGCAGGAGGCGTTGCCGCCCTCCGCGGTGGTGAAGAAGACCCGGCCGGTGGTGCGCACGACCGCGCCGCCGTCCGTCCACCGCAGCCCTGGGCTGTTGGGGATGAGGGACTGCCGCGCGGTGGTCACCGGGGCGGTGCCGCCGACCGACCACGAGGCCCCGCGGGTGGTCCACGGGCCGCGGCGGGTGGTGGCGGACGAGCCGCCCCGGGTGGCCCACGGGTCGCCCTCGGACGGGCCGCGCGACTGGGTGCGCCGGGGTGCGGGCGCGTCGAGGGGCTGCGCGGCGAGCATGCGCTGCGCGGTCCAGTACTGCGCGACCGTCCTGCGCTCCGCCTGCGAGTCCGCGGCGGCCCAGCTCACGGGCCTGGGGCCGAGCCCGTTCGTGGCGTCGGCCGCCGCGGCGCCCGCCTGCGCGGCGCCCGCCGGCACGAGGGTGCCGGCCAGGGCGAACGCGATGGCGGAGAGCAGGCTGACTCTGCGGTGCATGAGGTACCTCCCGTAACCCGGAATCTGCCGTAGGGAGGTACGTACGGAGGGCGCCATCTTCCTCAACGCCTACGAAACGGATATATCGCCATCACGCTACGAAGTCGCCATATCGCGGACCGTCACATATCGGAGAAAGGGGATTGCTTTGCCTAATGGCCGCCCGGTATTGGCGCTCTTTCACCGGCTCTTTCCCAGTACGGGAAATTCGGATTCGGCGTGGCGTTGTCATCTCGCTCGTGCCAACTGTAAGCATCGTACCGGTCTGGCGACTATGGGTCGCATTCCGAAAGGAACGGTAAATGCTCACCCCAATGAGAAAAATGGCGAAGCCCGTCACGCGCGGCATTCTCGCGGCCGTACTGGCCGTCACCATGGCGCCGGCGGCCAGCGCGGGCGACAAGGACGACGGTCCCGACCACCACAAGTTCGACCGCGGCTTCGTCGACCACCACGATGACGACGACGACGGCCGCAACTGCCGGCCGCGGACGTTCTTCCGGATCCACCAGATGTCGCCGCGGAACTTCTTCGTGCCCCGCACCCGCTACATCGACGGCCCCGGCGGCTCGATGACGGTGTCCGTCACCCGCGAGCACGAGGTCACCGCCTTCCTGGAGACGGAGAACGAGGCCCAGAAGGTCATCGACAAGGACGACGTCATCTACAACCTGCGCCGGCTGGGCCTGCCGCACCTCGAAGAGCGGCACATGGTCTACAGCGGACACGAGTACACGCAGGAGATCAGCGACGGCATGTACGGCAACATGTGGTACCGGGTCTTCGGTTACCGCGTGGGCTGGTCGGCCTGGAACGTCCTCGGCACGTGCGCGCACGTCAAGATCTCGGCGGGCATCGCCAACGTGCCCTCGCGCGTGGAGGGCTGGCGCTACTGGGAGACCAAGCACCCGATGTTCAAGCGCCGCAAGCTGTCCAACAAGTAGAACGAAATCCCAGGTCAGAAGGGTTTCGGCGGCCATTCGCGGGTAGGGTTGCGGGTCAGTCCGGCAGCGCCGGGCGCGCAGCCCGTCCGGCGCGCGACCCGCGTTCCGCAAGGGGGAAATCATGGCCGCGATCCAGCGATATCTGGGGTTCATCCCGTTCTTCCGGATTCCCGGCCCGGAGCCGACCTATCCGGGTGGGAACGACAGCGCCGGGGGCGGGCGCGCCCGCAGGCGCCGGCGCCGGCGCCGCTGAGCCCGGCGCCGCCCGAGATGTGAGGGCGCCACCGACGACCCTCACATCTCGCGCGTCTCACCAAACATCTCGCGTGTCTCACGAAACATCTCGCGAGCCTCACGAGAAGGACGCCATCACGATGCCGAGGGTCCGCTGGTTCTGGCCGGAGCCCTTGGCGTCGAAGGAGTTGACCGAGTACACCAGGGTCCTCGACAGGTCCCGGGTGGCGCCGATCCCGTTCGCGTAGCCGTAGCGGGCCCCGCTCTTGCCGTACGCGACCAGGCCCCCGGGCAGCACCATCCTGGTCATGCCCGAGGTGTAGGTCGCGGGCTGGTTGCCGCACTCGTCGAACATCGTCACGTCCGGCACCGTGAACATCGGCTCCAGCTGGGCCGGCGGCACGACCGCGCCGGAGAACAGCGCCTTGACGAACTTCTCCAGGTCCGCCGCGGTCGAGATCAGGTCGCCCGACGCCCAGGTGGAGGTGACGCTCGTCCTGGTCATGTCCACCAGATGGTCGTCACCGTAGGCGAAGGAGTTCTCGAAGCCCGCGGGCACGCTCTGGTAGCCCTTCTGGTGCCGGCCCCTGATCGTGGTCGAGGTGCCCGCCAGGTAGCTGTCGCGCATGCCGACCGGGCGCAGGATCCGCTCCGTCACCTCGTGCTCGTACGTCTCGCCGGTGACCTTCTCGATCAGCAGGCCGGCCACGAACGTGTTGATGTTGAGGTAGTGCTGCCTGGTGCCCGGGGCGAACTCGATCGGGTTGCGCACGGCCAGGGCCGCGTACTCCTCGGGCGTCCACTTCTTGAACCTGGTCTCGTAGACGTAGGCGAAGGAGCCGGGCAGGTCGGGCGCGGGCAGGCCGCTGGTGTGGTTGAGGAGCTGGCCCACCTCGATGTCCGGGTAGGAGCCGGGCAGCAGGCCGGGCAGGTGGTCCTGGACGGTGTCGGCGAGCGAGAGCCTGCCCTCGGCGACGAGTTGCAGCACGACCGCCGTGGTGAACATCTTCGTCACGCTGCCCGCCCGGAAGCGGGCCTGCCCCGACGCCTTGCGCCGCGTCTTGAGGTCGGCGACCCCGCTCACGCCCTGCCACGAGCCCTTCGTGCCGCCCACGCGCACCACGGCCGCGGCGGCGTCGGCGGCGGGCAGGCCGGCGATCGACCGGGCCAGCGCCGTCCTGTTGACCGGCGGGAGCACGGCATCGGGGTTCGGCTCGATCACGGCCGGTGGCGGGCAGGACGGGGTGGGCGTGCTCGCCTGAGCAGGGGCAGGGGCGGCGGTGAGGGCGCTGGCAAGGGCCAGGCAGGCGGCCGCGGTCTTCAACATGGGAATCTCTCCAAGGTCGGGGGAACGAGCGCCATCCTGCTGGGCGGCACCCCCTTCGCGGATCGCCGACGCGACCCATTTCTTCTCACTCGAGCGAGTGAGCCCCCGAATCCCTCGCACCGGCGATGCCCGGCCCCCCTCTCCAGGACGAGGATTTGCGGCATGAACCCCCGCTTCGCCTTCATCGCCGCACCCCTGCTCACCTTCACCTACGGGGTGATCCGCATCATCGACGGGCTCGACGGCAGCCGCGGCCCCGGCCCGGCCTGGACGATCGGCCACCTCGCGTTCATGGCGGCCCTCGTCCTGTTCGCCCACATCTTCTGGCGGCTGCGCGCCATGGCCGGGCGCGGCCCGCTGGCCACCGTGAGCGCGGTGGCCGGGACCGCCGGCATCGCGACGCTGCTCGCGCAGTTCGGGATCGACCTCGTGGCCGGGTTCGTGGCCGCCGACCACGACGGGATGGGCGTGATCTTCGACCAGGCGCAGAGCGTGCCCGGGGTGTCCCTCGTCGTCTACGACGGCGGCCCGTTCCTGTTCTACCTGGCCCAGCTCGCGCTCATCGTCCAGCTCGCCGTCATGCGCAGGGTCGGGGCGTGGACGCCGGTGCTGGTGCTGCTCGACCTCGCGCTGCCGTTCGCCGACAAGGACCTCATCCCGCTCGGCGCCCTGTGCCTGCTGATCTCGTTCGTCCCGCTCGCGCGCCGGGCGCCGGCCCGGGTCGCGGTCGCAGCCGCGTGACCTGGCGGGCACAATTGGGGCTTATGTCCGAGTCACGGTTGGTCGTGCGGCTGCGCCGCTGGTACGGCGGGCTGCCCACGATCCTGGTGGACGGCGCGCTCGCGGTGCTGGTGCTCCTCGTGCAGCTCTGGCCGCTCCTGTCCCGTGCCAACCCCTACGGCGGGCCCTGGCACTGGTGGGGGTACACCGTCGTGGTCACCTCCGCCGTGCCGCTGGTCTGGCGGCGGCGCGCGCCCGTGCTCGTGCTGCTGGCCGTGTGCCTGCCCACCGGCTTCTACGACCTCGTGGACGAGGTGGCCTCCCAGCCCATCTGGTACACCACGCTGGTGGCCGTCTACACCACGGCCGCCTACTCCAGCAGGTGGAAGCGGTGGATCGCGCTGGCGGTCACGCTCGGCGGCGGCCTGCTCATCGTCGGCTCGGCCGAGTCCGCGCTGCGCGGCACCGTGCAGTTCGTCGCCGCGTACGCCATCGGCCGCGCCGCCGCCGCCTCCCGCGCTCACGCCGCCGCGCTGGAGGAACGCGCTCTCCAGCTCGCCCGCGAGCGCGAGATCGAGGCCGAGCGGGCCGCCGAGCGGGAGCGCGCCAGGATCGCCCGCGACATGCACGACATCCTGGCCCACGCGGTCAGCGTCATGGTCGTGCAGGCCGAGGCCGGCCCCGTCGCGGTCACCTCGAACCCGGCCAGGGCCGTGGCCGCCTTCGACGCCATCGCCGGCGCCGGGCGCGACGCCATGGACCAGCTCCGCCGCCTGCTCAACGTGCTCAAGGAGGAGGAGGGCCCGCGCGGCCCCCAGCCCACCATCGACGCGCTGCCCGCCCTCGCCGACCAGATCAGGGGGACCGGCCTGCACGTGACATACTCCACCACGGGCTCGCCGCGGCCGCTGTCGCCCGACACGGGGGTGGCCGCGTATCGCATCACCCAGGAAGCACTCACCAACATCGTCAAGCACGCGGGCGCCACCCGCGCGGACATCGCCCTCACCTGGCAGGACCACGCACTCATGATCGACATCACCGACGACGGCCGCGGCCGGGACCTGGCGCTGCCCTCGGGCGGCAACGGCCTGATCGGCATCCGCGAGCGCGCCACCGCCTGCGGCGGCACCGCCGAGCTCGGACCGCGCGGCGACGGGCCCGGCTTCCGCGTCCTGGTCCGGCTCCCGTCGGCGGCGTCGTGAGCATCCGCGTGGTCGTGGCCGACGACCAGGAGCTCGTCCGCGCCGGGTTCAGCATGATCCTCGACGCCCAGCCGGACATCGAGGTCGTCGCCGAGGCGGGCGACGGCGTCCAGGCGATCGCCGCCGTCCGCGAGCACCGCCCCGACCTGCTCCTGCTCGACATCCGCATGCCCGTCATGGACGGCATCGAGGCCGCCCGCGCCGTCTGCGCCGACGGCGACTGCCGCGTCCTCATGCTCACCACGTTCGACCTCGACGACTACGTCTACGACGCGCTGCGGGCGGGCGCCAGCGGCTTCCTGCTCAAGGACGTGCGGCGCGACGACCTCGTGCACGCCGTCCGCGTGGTCGCGGCCGGCGAGTCGCTGCTCGCCCCCTCGGTCACCACCAAGCTCATCGCCGACTTCACCTCCCGCGCCGCCCCGCCGCGCCCGCTCGCCCCGCCGTCGGAGCGGCTGGCGGTGCTGACCGGGCGGGAGCAGGAGACGATGCGGATGATGGCCAGGGGGCTGTCCAACGCGGAGATCGCGCAGGAGATGGTGGTCAGCGAGCACACGGTGAAGACGCACGTCAGCAACGTGCTGACCAAGCTGGGGCTGCGGGACCGGGTGCAGGCGGTGATCGCCGCGTACGAGACGGGCCTGATCGTGCCCGGCGACCTTCGTTGACGTGAATTCTCCGGCGGTTCGATCACCCGCTGCCAGCGCCGATAAGGCCGAGATCAGCGCTGCGCCGAACCCGGCATTCACCGCTTAGTCGGTGTTTACGCCCCATGCCCCACTCTTGTCTCATCGGGACTACAGGAGATGACATGGACGCGAACGAGCCGAGCGAGCCTCGTACCGGTGGTTGGAGCCAGTTCGGCGCCACCCCGCCCTCCGCCGGAGGGTTCACCCGGCCGAACCCGGTGATGCCGCCGCCTCCGGCGCCGAAGCGGGCCGGGTTCACGCTGACCCGCAAGGCCATCGCCGGGCTGGCCCTGGCCGCCGTGGCCGCGCTGTCGGCGGCGGCGCTGGGCGGTGGGGCGGTGGGCGCGTATCTGGCGGGGGCCGACGCGCGGCCCGTGGCGACCGCGACGGCGAGCAACCCGAGCCCGGTGTTCCGCACCGCCACCAACCAGTTCACGGTGGCGCAGGTGGCGGAGAAGGTGCAGCCGTCCGTGGTGATGATCCAGGGCTCGACGAGCGAGGGCTCGGGCGTGGTCCTGTCGCAGGACGGCTACATCCTGACCAACAACCACGTCGTCTCGGGGCAGAACGACGGGCTGACGGTCAAGTTCAACGACGGCAAGACGGCCAGGGCGACCGTGGTCGGCACCGACCCGGCCACCGACCTGGCGGTCATCAAGGCCGAAGGCGTGTCGGGGCTGGCCAAGGTGGCGCTGGGCGACAGCGACCAGCTCAAGGTGGGCGACGACGTGCTGGCCATCGGCAGCCCGCTGGGCCTCGACGGCACGGTGACCTCCGGCATCATCAGCGCGCTGGACCGCACCGTGACCTCGGGCAGCGGCCAGGACCAGCAGCAGCTCCCGCCGGGCTGGGGCGGGCAGGGGCAGCGGCAGGAGGAGACGACCACGCTCGGCGGCATGATCCAGACCGACGCGGCCATCAACCCGGGCAACTCGGGCGGCGCGCTGGTCAACGCGGCGGGCGAGCTGGTCGGCATCAACAGCGCGATCGCCGCCGACGGCGTCAACCTCGGCTTCGCGATCCCCGTCAACACCGCCAAGCACGTCTCCGAGCAGCTCATCAGCAAGGGTACGGTGAGCCACGTGTTCCTCGGCGTGAGCGTCACCGACGCCACCGGCGACGTGTCCGGGGCGCTCGTCCGGCAGGTGACCAAGGGCAGCCCCGCCGAGAAGGCCGGGCTGCGGCAGGGCGACCTGATCACCAGGATCGGCGACACGCCGGTGCAGGGCGGCGACACGGTCGTCGGCCAGGTGCGCGGGTACAAGGTCGGCCAGCAGGTCGCGATCACGTACCAGCGGGACGGCGAGGAGAACACCGTGACCGTCACCATGGAGGAGCAGAAGAAGCAGCAGTAGCCTCTCGCAGTCCTGCACTCGGATCGCCTTCGCCCGCACGGGCGGAGGCGATCTTGCTTGTGGCACTTAGTGCGGCGAGATGAGAAAGATACGCGGATTGGTGACGGGTGGGGCCTCGTCGATCGGCGTAACTCGGGTTACATTCACGTTAATTTGCCCTCTCTTATCCCCCCGAGTAGACCGAAGGAGAGAGGCATGAGCGTGAGAACCGCCATCGCGGCGCTGACGGCCGCGGCGATCCTGCTGCCCGCGGGCGCCGCCCAAGCAGGCACCGCACCGGCAGGAGCGGCAGCGCCGCTGCCCGACTCCCAGTTCCAGAAGGTGACCCTCAACGACCACCCCGGCGAGCCGATGGATCTGGCGGTGTTACCCGATTCGAGGGTGCTGCACACCACCAGGAAGGGCGAGGTCTGGTTACACGACCCGAAGACCGGCCTGAACACGCTGGCCGCCCGCCTCGACGTCTACCAGCACGACGAGGAAGGGCTGCAGAGCATCGCGCTCAGCCCCGGCTTCGGCAAGGGCTCCAAGAAGGACGACTGGATCTACCTCTACTACTCGCCCCCGCTGAACACCCCCACCGACGACCCCGCCACTCCCGACGTCAACGAGGGCGACGCCCCGTTCACCGGCACCCCCGCCGACTTCGCCCCCTTCAAGGGCCTGATCAGGCTCTCCCGCTTCCGCTGGGCGGGCACGACCATCGACCTGCGGACCGAGCAGCGCATCCTCGACGTCCCGGTGGACCGGGGCATCTGCTGCCACGTCGGCGGCGACATCGTCTTCGACGCCGCGGGCAACCTCTACCTGTCCACCGGCGACGACACGAACCCGTTCCAGTCCGACGGCTTCACCCCGATCGACGAGCGGCCCGACCGCAACCCGGCCTTCGACGCGCAGCGCAGCGCCGGCAACACCAACGATCTGCGCGGCAAGATCCTGCGCATCAGCGTCCGCGACGACGGCTCGTACACGATCCCGAAGGGCAACCTGTTCAGGCCGGGCACGGCCGGCACCCGGCCGGAGATCTACGCCATGGGCCTGCGCAACCCGTTCAGGATCGAGCTGAACCGGCGCACCGGCGAGCTGTACGTCGCCGACTACTCGCCCGACCAGCAGGAGGCCGACCCGGCGCGCGGCCCGGCCGGGCACGGCAAGTGGACGGTCGTGCGCCGGGCGGGCAACTACGGCTGGCCGTACTGCGCGACGGCGCGGCTGCCGTACGTGGACTACGACTTCGCCACCGGCGCGTCGGGAGCCACGTTCGACTGCGCGGCGCCCGTCAACGACTCGCCGCACAACACCGGCCTGCGCCGGCTGCCGCCTGTCACGCAGCCCGACGTCTGGTACTCCTACGGGGCCTCGCCGGAGTTCCCCGAGCTGGGCACCGGCGGCATCGGCCCGATGGCCGGCCCCGCCTACGCCTTCGACCCGGCCGACACGCGCGGCCGCACCGCCGTGGGCTGGCCGCGGTACTACGACGGCGTCCCGCTGTTCTACGAGTGGACCCGCGACTACGTCAAGGCGTTCCACCGCGACGGGCGGATCGAGCCCGTCCTGCCCTCGTTCGTCTTCGACAACCCGATGGACATGGAGTTCGGCCCCGACGGCGCGCTGTACGTGCTGGAGTACGGCGACGGCTACTTCAGCGAGAACCCCGACGCGCAGCTCGCCCGCATCGACTACATCGGCAACACCGGCAACCACACGCCGATCCCGGTCGCGGCGGCCTCGGCGACGAGCGGCCTGCCCCCGCTCACCGTCAGCTTCACCAGCACCGGCACCAGCGACGCCGACGGCGACCGGATCAGCTACGCGTGGGACTTCGACGCCGACGGCCGGGTCGACTCCCGCGCCCGGAGCGGGTCGTACACGTACAAGGAGAACGGCATCTACCAGGCCACGCTGCGGGTCAGCGACCCGAGCGGCCGCTCGGCGGCCACGTCGGTACGGATCGTCGTCGGCAACGCCGCACCCGTGGTCGAGCTGGTCCGCCCGGCGGCCGGCCAGCCGTTCACCTTCGGCGACGTCGTCGAGTTCGAGGTGCGCGTCACCGACGACCAGCCGGTGAACTGCGCGAACGTGACCGTCGACTACATCCTCGGCCACGACGACCACGGCCACCCGCAGACCACGGCCCGCGGCTGCACGGGCTCGATCCAGACCACCGTGCCGAGCGGCCACGACCCGGAGACCGACCACCTGACCGGCGTCTTCGTGGCCACCTACACCGACCCCGGCACCGGCGGCCTGCCCCCGCTGACCTCCAGCACGCAAGTGGTGCTGGAGCCGACGAGTTAGGAGACACCCTCATGTGTTACGGCTACGGCCCCAGCAGGCGTTCCCTGCTCGCGGCGGGGCTCGGGCTCGGCGCCGCCGCCCTCGCCGCCGCGTCCCCCGCGGCGGCGGCGACGCCCCCGCACCA
Organism: Nonomuraea composti; assembly: GCF_012034275.1. Lineage (NCBI taxonomy): Bacteria > Bacillati > Actinomycetota > Actinomycetes > Streptosporangiales > Streptosporangiaceae > Nonomuraea > Nonomuraea composti. The sequence goes on from NZ_JAATEP010000027.1 coordinate 145,539, forward strand.
CGGCGGCCGGGAACGTGTCCCCCCGGGCCAGATCAGCATGCAGCTCTGGACGGTCCGGGACGACCTGGCCAAGAACTACGACACCACCCTCGCCTACCTCGCCGAGATCGGCTACCCGAAGGTCGAGCTGGCGCTGGGCTACTTCGGCCGCACGGCCCGGCAGCTGCGCGAGTTCCTGGACGGGCTGGGCCTCCAGGCCAGCTCCAGCCACGACGGCATCAGCGCCGACGACGCCGCCCTGGCCACGAAGATCGAGAACGCGCTGACGCTCGGCCAGACGTACATGGTCGTGCCGTACCTGGCCTCCACCAGCCTGGACGAGTGGAAGGGCTGGGCCGAGCGGATGAACGTGGAGGCGCAGGCCGCCCGCGCGGCCGGGCTGCGGTACGGCTACCACAACCACGCCCACGAGTTCACCACCGACCTCGGCGGCGGGGTCACCCCGTGGGACGTGCTCACCCGCGAGCTCGACCCGCGCCTCGTCCACCTGGAGATCGACATCTACTGGGCGGTCACCGGCGGCGTCGGGCGCGGGGCCAAGGACCCGGTGAAGTTCGCGATCGACGTCATCAGGCGGGCGCCGCAGCGCGTGCTGCAGTACCACGTCAAGGACCGGCACCTGGACGGCGACATGGCCGACCTGGGCACCGGCACGATCGACTTCCGCCGGGTGTTCGAGGCCCACCGGGTCAGGGAGTACATCGTGGAGAACGACACGCCCGACGTGACGCCGCGGCAGACGTCCGAGGTGGGCTACCGCTACCTGCGCAAGCTGCGGTTCTGAGAGGGGGAGCGGGCCCGGCTTCCCCTGGCCCGCTCGCCCAAGAACCCGCCATATCCCCCCAAAGTTCGCGTTCGCCCTCTCGACCTGCCACTAGAAAACGGTCGTCGGGGAACTTCCTCCTGTATTCCAGATATATGGGGGCCTGGGGGGAAGTATGTTTCACTCGCTCGGTGTCGTCGTCACCGTGCTCCTGACCGCTCTGCCGCCGCAGGTGGACAACATCGCCCACCGCGGCGGCGCGGCCCACGCACCCGAGAACACCATCGCCGCCTGCGCCCGGGCCAGGGAGGAACGGGCCGACAGGTGCGAGTTCGACGTCCAGCAGACCAAGGACCACCGGCTCGTCCTCATGCACGACGAGACCCTGAGCCGCACCACGAACGTCGAACAGCTCTTCCCCAAGCGCTCGCCGTGGCGGGTCTCCGACTTCACCCTCGCCGAGATCCAGCGGCTGGACGCCGGATCATGGTTCTCCTCCCGCTACCGCGGCGAAGGCGTGCCCACGCTCAAGCGGGCCCTGGAGGCGCTGCGCGACACCGGCACCGGCCTGCTGCTGGAGATCAAGCACTCCCCGCGCAGCCCCGACATCGACCGCCGCGTGGCCGCCGAGCTGCAGGAAGAGCGCGAGTCGTGGAGCGCGGACCGGCTCACCGTGCAGGCGTTCGGCTGGCAGTCGATGCGGCTCCTGCGCGACATGGTGCCCGGACTGCCCATCGCCCTGCTCGGCAAGCCCGCCGCCCGCGGGCTCGCCGACGTGGCCAAGTACGCCGACGGGCTCACCCTCCCGCACATCGGGCTCACCGCCCGCTACGTCAAGAAGGCGCACCAGCGGGGCATGCGCGTCTACACCTGGTCGGCCGACCGGCCCGCGCTCATCCGCCGGCTCATCTCGTACGGGGTGGACGGCATCATGACCAACCGCCCCGACCTCCTGGAGGAAGCCCGGCAACGGTGACCCTTTACCGCTTGGCGGGGCCGTCTCCGTCCCTGGCGATCTCGTTCCGCGTCCGCCTGGCCTCCGGGACGTCGTCGCGCTCCAGCACCTGGGTCAGCACGTCGAGCGCCGCCGCGGTCTCGCCCGCCGCCCGCAGCACCTGGCCGAGCCCCGTCCGTACGACCGGGTCGTGCGGGAGCCGGCCGGTGGCCGCCAGCATGTGCGCCACGGCCGTGCTCCGCCTGCCCTGCTCGAGCGAGATCCGGCCGGCCGCGGCGAGGATCCAGCCCACGGAGGTGCAGTCGTTCAGCGCCTCGAAGAGGGTCGCGGCGGCGAGGTAGCGCTCGACGGCCTCGTCCAGCGAACGCTGCTCGTAGGAGAGGTTGCCGAGCAGCGACTCGATGTCGGCGCGGACCCGCATCTCCTTCGGCGGGCAGACCCGCGCCGCCTCGCGGGCCAGCCGCCCCGCGCGGCCGGGCTCGCCCTCGGCGTGCGCCCGCACGGCCGCGCACAACAACGCGGCCGCGTCCGGCGCGGCCGGCGGCCACTTCCCGGCGTCGAGCCTGCGCAGCGGGGCGAGCAACCGCCGCTGCCGCAGGCCGGGGCCCGTGTCGTGGCGGGCATCGGTGATGAGGTGCCGGTCCTGGTTCGCCCCGTCCGGCGCGCGGGGGCGCAGGAACGCCTCCGCCTGGTCCACGGCGGCGAAGATCGGCGTCGGGTCGCCATTTTGGTCGTAGGTCTCCCTGCCGTGCAGGAACCGGCTGATCGACAGCGCCGCCAGCCGCCCCGGCGAAACTCAGGGGATCAGCAACGTCTTGCCGAGCGTGGCCCGCTTGCCGATCGCCGCGTGCGCGTCGGCGGCCCGCTCCAGCGGGAACGTCTGCCCGATCACCGGTCGCAGCCGCCCGGCCGCGCCCTCGGCCAGCGCCCGCACCGACAGCTCCCGGACGGCCTCGGGGGAGGGGAACGCCGCCCCCATGGGCACCAGGGTGACGCCCCGCCGCGCCGCCTCCTCCTCGGCGACCACCGTCATCGACCCGCTCCCCGCCCCGAACGCGAGGAACCGCCCACCCTTCCTGACCAGCTCGAACGCCGCCCGCCCGATGGGGCCGCCCGCCGGGTCGCAGGCCACGTCCACGCCCGCGCCGCCGGTCACCTCCCGTACCTGATCGGCCCAGTCAGGCCGCGTGTAGTCCACGCCCGCCTCCGCGCCCCTGCTCTGGGCCAGGCCGAGCTTCGTGCCCGAGCTCGCCGCGGCGATCACCCGCGCGCCCGCCTGCCCGGCGAGCTGGATCAGCAGGCTGCTGACGCCGCTCGCGGCCGCCCCGATCAGCACCCACTCGCCCGGCTGGAACGCGACCGCCTGGGCGATGCCCAAGGCGGTCCGCCCGTCGTTCAGCAGGCCGGTCGCGTCGCGGAAGCCGAGCCCGTCCGGGATCGGGATCACGAGGGACGCGTCGACCGCCACCTTCTCCGCGTACCCGCCCGAACCGCCGGTCGTCGTGGCCACCCGCTGCCCGACCAGCGCCTCGTCCACGCCCGGCCCCGCCGCCACCACGGTGCCCGCCACGCCGTTGCCCGGGATGACCGGCAGCGTGGGCAACGGCACGGGCGCCGAGCCCGACCGCACCTGCGTCTCCACGTACGTGATGCCGATCGCCGCCGCCTCGATCAGCACCTGGCCCTCGCCCGGCACGGGATCCGGCGTCTCCTCGACCGTCAGCACCTCGGGCCCGCCGAACTCCCTCAACCAGACAGCGCGCATCCTGCATCTCCTTCACGTCGAGCAGGGGCCGGCGCCCCCGAGCCGACCCGGCGCCCATGACACCCCCGATGCCGTTCAGGACAGCCACTGAAAGATCGCCCCTATTCCCGCACCCCCTGAGAGACAGGGCTTTCCGGCGCCCGCTCGCCGACGCGGCGGGTGGCGGCCAGGTAGAGCAGGCATCCGGCGGCCAGCCCCGCGCTCACGCCGAGCGCGACCGGCGCCCCCACGGGCAGGAGCAGCCCGCCGAGCGCCGTCCCCAGGGCGATGCCGAGGTAGAGCACGGAGCCGTTCAGCCCCACCACCACGGCCGTCTCCTGGGGCGCGGCGGTGATCAGCCGCAGCTGCTGCGCCGGCGTCTGGAACCAGGTGCTCGCCCCCCAGGCCGCCATGAGCAACGCCGCCACCGGCAGCACGTGCGGCCCCGTGCCGGCGGCCAACGTGAAGGCGCCCAGAGTGAGGGTGAGTGCCGTGTATCCCACGGCCAGCACCCTGACCGGCCCGTACCGGTCGGCGGCGCGGCCCGCGACCAGGTTCGTGACGAAGGCGCCCACACCGTACAGGAACAACAGCCACATCTCGGACGCCGGCGTGGCCCCCAGCTCGTGCAGGAGCGGGACGGCGTAGGCGTACAGACCGTAACTGGCCATGATGCCGAGCAGGGTCAGCGGCAGCACCGCGACGACCCCCGGATGACGCAGCGCGTCGAGCCTGGCCCGCAGCGGCACGCTCGGGCTGCCCGGCAGGCCGGGCAGGACGGCCGGCACGCCGGCGGCGCACACCGCGCAGAGCGCGGCGACCAGTCCGAGCGCGGCCCGCCAGCTCAGCGCCCGGTCGGCGAGATTGCCGAGCGGCACGCCCAGCGCCGTGGCCACGGTCAGCCCGCCGACCACCACGGCCAGCGCGCGCGCCCGCTGCTGCGGCGCCGCCATGGCGGCGGCCACGGCCCCGGCGTTGGGCGTGAAGGCGGCGGCCCCGGCGGCGGCCAGCACCCGGGTGACCATCAGCACCGGGTAGCTGGGCGCCAGCGCCGACCCGAGATTGGCCAGCGCGAGCACGGCGAGCGCCGATGTCAGCAGGGCCCGGCGCGGCACCCGCGCCGTGAACGTGGCCAGCACCGGGGAGAGCACCGCGTAGGCCACGGCGAACACCGTGGCCGACTGCCCGGCGGTGCTCTCGGAGACCTCCAGCGACCGGGCCATCGCCGGGAGGAACCCGGCCACCACGTACGCGTCGGTGCCGACGGCGAACGTGCCCAGCCCGAGCACCAGCGTCCTAATCGGGATACGAGACATCCTCATTCCTGTCCTGCAACGAGCCCGGTGGGGGGACGAAGGGGGTGCTCTCAGCCGCGCATGCGCGCGTAGTTGCGGCGGGTGCGTTCACCCGAGGGGGTCGCGCCCTCCATGAGGTCGGCGATCGTCTGCCCGGCCAGCTCCCGCCGCCAGGCCAGCTCCGCCCGCCGCATCGCCATGGAGATCCCGCACGGCCGGCGGAACTGGCCACCCTCCGCGCCGACGCCCCGCTGCCGGATCTCGGCACACCGGAACGCCTCCACCGGCCCTTCGAGCGCCGTCACCACGTCCATCATCGTGATCTGCTCCGGCGGCCTGGCCAGCGCGAACCCGCCCCTGACACCCGGGGTCGAGGTGAGGATCCCCGCCTTGGTCAGGGCCTGGAGGCGCTTCTTCAGGTACTCCTGCGGAAGGTCGAACCAGGCGGCCAGCTTGCGGATCGACACCGGCCCTTCGTCCTTGAGCCAGCCCAGGGTCACACAGCAGTGCAACCCCCACTCGACTCCTTCGCCCATTTGCACAACGGGGATATTACACATCCCCGATCGCCGATGGGCCGCTCGGCCCGCCCGTCAGGCCGAGCGCGGGACCGCCTGGCGGGGCCGCGACGCGGGCCACCTCGGGCCTCCCTTTGGCGCGGCGGCCTTCGCACAGCTCGACGGCCTGCGCGTGGCCGGCCGCCCACGACCGGACGCGTAGGGGCGAGTGGGGGCAGGAAAGGTCAAGATCACAGCCGGAGGCGCCGCCACGGCAGCCCCGGCCCCGGCCCCGGCTTCGACCTTGCCCTCGACCACGGGCGCCGGATCGGAAGCCTGCGCCAGGTCGGGCGTGGGTGCCAGGTCGGCCGTCGTCGCCGCGACGGCGGTGTCACCTTCGGCTTCGGGTTTTCGCGAGTCGGCCGGAGAAGGCAACAGCGCGTCCTCCAGCAGTTGCATGAGCATCAGACCGATCAGAGCCGCCACCGGGATGGCCAATGCCGCGAGGATGATCGTCACCTCCTGCTGTGGCGCCGGGCGGCCGCTCCGCTGTGGCCGCCTCGTTCGCGTTCCGCCACCGAGCGCCCCTACCGCATCAGAACCGGACTAAACGGGCCTGTTGGTGGATCGTCGGACGATCAGGCCAGGTTGCAGGTGGCGGTCGGCACGAACGGGTTCTCCGGCGCCACCCCCACGGCGTTGCTGTAGGCCGGGTACTTCCACGCACACAACTCCGACACCGAAAGCTCCGCACCCCCGCCCGAGCACTTCATGCCGGACCACCCCGCCCCGAACGAGACCGACCGCCCCTGCGCCTTGCAGTACTCGCCGGCGTCGTTCCACGTGACCGACCCCGTGGAGGGCTGGAGCGACGGCTTGGGCGACGGCCGCTCACTACCGGTGGCCTTGCTCGTCGGCGACTTGCGAGTGGCCTCGGGAGTCGCCTTCGGCTTCTTGACCGAGGAGGTGGGGCTGCTGCCAGGCGTCGCGTCCGCGTCACGGGCCGGGGACGCGGACCTACGCGGCGTCCTGGTGGGAGACGCCTGGGCACCTTCGCCGGTCTTTGCGGGATCCGCGCTGGCGAGCAGCTTGTACGCGCTGGGCGCAGGCGAGGAAGCGGACGCGCTGACCGACGGCACCCCCGTACCGTCCGCCCCCGACTCCGATACCACCGCTCCAGGCGACACCGAAGCCCGCTGTGCCTGGCGCTGAGCGGTGGCCGGCGCCAGAGCGTACACACCGATCCCCACTCCGACGGCGACGACCGCCGCCGCACTCGCCGAAACCACAGCAAGCACCCGCCGCCGCCGATCCCCTAAGCCGCCCGCCTCCCGGGCGGGCACGGACACCTCGGAGGCGTTTCCGCCGGCCGCACCACCACCGTGCTGGCGCCCCTCCACGAGGTGCCCGCCGGGCGCGGGTCCGTCAGGGGCATATGGGGCGGGTGCGGTGTTGCCGTGCGGCCGCCGGCCCGGCGCGTGTCCGCCGGGCGCGGCGTGCTGGACGGGTGTCCCGTTGCCGTGTGGGCGCCCATCAGTGGCGGGGGGGGGGGGGGGGGGGGGGGGGGGGGGGGGGGTGCCGGCGGGCGCGGGGGGGGGGGGGGGGGCGGGAGAGGACAAGCCCTAACACCCCTACCCCCAAAACAACTCCTATTCCGGCCTTTTT